>CALVWP010000064.1 GCA_944367495.1 uncultured Bacilli bacterium | reverse complement strand
TGACATTATTGTATCCTCCTCTCGCCTATATCTAGTATAGACTTGCTCCGTGTAAAAACCCGACTTAAAGATTAATTTGTTTTACAACTTAACCTGGTGTATCGGCAACCTCACACATCTAAGCACGCCACACATTCAATAATATACACGAAAAACATATGAAAATCAATACTTTTTTAGAACTTTTTAGAAAAAAATTTAAGAAAAAAGTAAACCACTTACCTTGATTTACTTTAAATTATTTAACACCATCAATACAATTATCATATATCCATTTTTTTAGGTCCTTCATATCATTAGTTTCATAATATTTTATTAATCTAGCCATATAATCACCAATTTTCTCTACCGGAACAGCAATAATACCTTGACCACACCTAATCATTTCTTTATTTGCCACTAAATTGGCCACTCTTTTATTACCATCTAAAAACATTTGACTTCTTTGTATCCAGCAAAATATACTAATGCATCTATCTATTTTAGAAGAAATATTAAGTAACTCATTTAATTCGGACTCATAATCACATTCACTAGGAAGTTTTGGCCTCCACGAAGTACCTGTTATTCCTACACCACATTCTCTAAAATCTCCCAAAGGATGAACATTTTGACCTTTGCAAATTTCGAAGTGAATTTTTTTAATATAATCTATCGTTAATTTTTTATCTACACTATTTAAAACAAATTCCCAAGCATCTTTCAAGCCCTTAAGTTTAAACATGTCGTCCACAGAAATTTTACCAGTATTAACATTATTCATAAAGGCATATGTGTCAGCAAAAGTAACAGCAATACCTTCCATATTCGCACTTTTATATATATTATCAACTAATTTTCTTTTAGCAAAAAATATATTATCTTCTTTAGTCATATTATATTTATTTACCATAATCTCACCTCACAAATCCTATAAATATTATAATAAAACTAAATTATAAATTCAATCAAAATTGTTTTTTAAATGAAAAAAAGGCTATTTTCAAGCCTTATTCTTCGTCACTAATCACTTCATACTTTTCTAATATATAGTGGCCATTTTTTTCACTAAAAACATAACTATATCTTGTACCTACATTTTTAAGATTATCAAAATCATTTTCATAATTAGCCGATAATTTAGTTAAGTCTATATCTTCACCCTTGTCAGTTGTATGCATATAATCACTAGCTTTATAAACCATATTTATTCCAAGTGGATCAGTCGTAATATATTCGCTTTGTAAAGGATTAAAGTAAAGTTTATTTAAAACAATTTCTATCTTGTCACCTTTTCTTTTTATTGTGTTTATTTTAGTATATATAGATTCCGTTCCAACTCCACCGTGCATGTGATTATTTTCTAAAACAAATTTATTGTTGACACTATCATATGTGTAAAGTACTCCATCGTTAAGTTCGCAATTAATATTCGAAAAAGTAACTTTCTTATCAAATACTTCCTCAACATATTCTTGAACAGCTTCCCCTTTTATTTCCGTGCAATTGTAAACACCACTACAAATATCATTAATAGCTACTCTAACCAAATTATCATAACCATAAACATCTAATGCATCGAGTTTATTATCCTTTATAAAAAATTTAATTTCTTCTCCAATTTCATCTAAACTTTGCTTTCTCTCGGTTTCTGTCACCACTACATCGGGTTTCCTAAACAAAAGAATTACAATAACTAAAAGAAGCAAACCTATAACGCATACTAATCCAATTAAAAGTTTATTGGGTTTTTTAGGCTTCTTAACTAAATTTTGAAGCATTGGGTTTGGTTCATACTCATTCATTTTCATCTTCTCCTATTTCTAATTTTACTAGTAAACATTTTATAAAAAATCCACACTGTACAAATTCCACCAAAAACTAAATAAATATAAAATATAAATGGCAGATCACCATCACTTTGCATAACTATCAAACTAGTTCCAAGTATATAAGCTACATCTAAAATAGTCACCATACATAAATGTACTAATTGTTCTAAATTTCGCATTTGATGTTTAGAATCATTAATTTCAATATTAAATCTAAGTTCACCACTATTCATACCTCTTAAAAGCGAAAGCATTTCATTTGGTAAATAAACTAAATCTTCTCCACTTTGCGAAGCTTTTTGTAAAACTTTTTTTATTTTACTTTCATCAAACATATTATTAGATTTAATATGTGTGCCAAGTATCTGCATCAAATTAATTCTTGGACAAACCTTTTTAAGCACACCTTCTAAAACAATAATGCCTCGCATAAGCATCGTTACATCTTTAGGCAAACTAATATGATTATTTGAAAGCATAGCTAAAAAATCATTCATAAAATCCTTAATATCAATATCAGAAATATCTTGAATTTTGTTTTTTTCTAGTACTCTTTTAATATCGTTTTTAAGCACCATATGATCTATTTGACCTCTAGTTTTACCAAAAACAAGTAAAATATGCGCTACTTCTGTAACATCATCTTTTAAAATAGCTTTTATACAACTACTTAAAAGTTGCTTATCCCTATTTGATAATCTACCCATCATTCCAAAATCTAAATAAATAATTTTGCCATCTTTAATTTTTAAATTTTCAGCATGCGGATCCGCATGGAAAAAACCATCATCTATTGCTTGTTTAATATAATTGGCCGATAATTTCTTACCAATTTCATCTCTGTCATAACCAGCTTTTTCCAAAGCTTTAAAATCATTAATACCAATTCCATCCATATATTCCATCACAAGCACTTTACTGGTAGTATATTCTTTATATACTTTGGGTGATCTAATATATAAAACATCTTTGTTCTTTTCATAAAATTCTTCAGTATGCGAAGCTTCAATTAAGAAATTCATCTCTTCTTTTGCCGTTTCAAACATCTCATCAATAATATCATTAAAATTAAAAACAGAATCAAAAATCTTATCTATTTTAAGTAAATCAATTATTTTTTTAAGTAATCTAACATCCATAGCCATTAAATCATAAATATTTTCTCTTTGAATTTTAATGACTACCTCTGTTTTATCTTTTAAAACGGCTTTATGCACCTCAGCAATCGAAGCCGAACCAATAGGCTTTTCTTCAATAGACTCAAATATCTCATCAGTTCTACCTTGATATTCTTTATCTAAAATTTCCAAAACCTTTTCATATGGCATTGGTTTTACTTGATTCCTTAAATGTGAAAGTTCATCACAATACTCTTTTGGAATAACATCATCACGAGATGCCAAAATCTGTCCAAGTTTAATAAAAGTTGGCCCCGCTTCTTCAATTGCTAAACGTAAATTTTGTGGTGTCGCATTTTTTATCAAATCATATTTTTTTATAATGCGAATAATATCTAAAAGTCTATCTTTACCATTAAGCATTTTTCTTAGCCTTTAATATTTTTAAAATTTCTTTTTTTTCTTCTTCGCTAAGCTCATTAATTTTGTGAACTAAATCTTCTTTAGTTAATTTTTTCTCTACCGTAACAGTTACATTTTCTTTTATCTTTTCACTTATATTATGTTTGAGTTCTTCGTTTAAAACTTGACCATGCTTATAAGCCTCTTCACCTTTTTCAAGTAATTCTTTTTTTAAATCCTTAGCTTTTTCGCTCGTCATAACCATCGCGCCTAATCCCATAAGCATCACATTTTCTAAAGTTTCTTTCATAAAACCACCTTCCTTATTATATAAATTATACCACGAACCATTCCTTTTTTAAAAGAGTTAATAAACATTTTACTTATTCGAATATAAATGATAAAATTAAATAGGTGAGCATATGAAATCTGAACAAAACAAGATTTTAATATCTTTAAAATCCACAGTACTTGGAATATTTCTTATATTTAAAACCGCTTTTATCATCCTGGTCATACCAGTGCTTATAATTGCAATAATCGCTTTTGTCTCTATTCTAATCGGCACAAAAGACTATAAAAATATAAATGCCACCATTATTGAAACAAAAACATTAAATACCGATGATAATTTTAAATATGAAACAAAACTCGAATACATTGTTGATAACATCACATATCATCAAACCATCTATGAAGATCATCCCTATAAAACAGGTGAACAAATTACCATTAAATATAATCCTGAAAACCCAAAAGAATTTTCAGAAGGCGAAAATTTTAGTGTTATATTTATTCTAATTTGCTTCACAATACTATTTGGAAGTATCTTATTTTTGCTTATTAATGGTATTAAACTGTTTTATCGCGGATTAAAACAAATACTTCAAAAAAAAGAAATAGGTCACAAATATATCAAAGAAATAAGAAAAGAGGAAAATAAATGAAAACAACAATTTTAGGCGCAGGAGCATATGGTTGTGCCCTTGCTGGTGTTTTAAATGAAAACAAAAATGAAGTCATTATATGGACTCCATTCGAAAAAGAAGTTAAAGAAATAACAGAAAATAAAACCACACCAAAACTTCCAAACATTAAAATAAATGATAAAATAAAAATAACTAGTGATTTAGAAAAAGCTTTAAATAAAACAGATTTAATCGTCATTGCTATCCCAACTGCATTTTTATCTTCATCCATAAAAAAAGTAAAAAAATATTATAAAAACACACCAATTTGTATAGCTACCAAAGGTATCGAACAAGATACCCACTTGTTCGTTTATGATGTTGTAAAAAACATCTTAAACACAGAAAAAATTGCCGTTATATCAGGCCCTTCATTTGCCATCGATATTGCTAATAACTTTCCTGTAGGTTTAACATTAGCTTGCCAAGACAAAGAAACCATTGAATTAACTTTTAAAGCTTTAGCTAACAATCATTTTAAACTAAGAAAAAGCTACGATATAATAGGCACTGAATTATGTGGTTCAGTCAAAAACATTATAGCTATAGCCTCAGGCATCTTAGCTGGTATGCATATGCCAGAATCAACCTCAGCCATGTTAATAACCGAATCGCTTCACGATATTAAAGCATTAATTAAAGGTTTAGGTGGCGATGGTGGAACCGTCTTATCATATGCTGGATTTGGTGACCTATTACTAACAGCCACATCACCTAAAAGTAGAAATTATTCCTTTGGGTATTTAATAGGTTCTAAAGCCCCAAAAGAGACAATCGAAAGTTATATTAAAAACACTACCATTGAAGGATTATATACCTTAAAATCAATTAGTGAACTCGTTAAAAATAAAGATGTCGATATACCAATCATAAACCTTATGGAAAAAATTATTTATCAAAACGAAAATCCACAAAAACTAATTAATTTTTTAATTCAAAAACCTTAATTGGTTTTTTTTAAAGAAAAAAAGCCAAATTATTTAGCTTCTGTAGTAAATCCATATTTTTTATTAAACTTTTCAACTTGACCAGCTTTTTTTACTGTTCCTTGTTTACCAGTAAAAAATGGATGACACTTATCGCAAACTTCTACTTCAAGCTCTGGTTTGTTAGATCTTACCGTAAATGTATTACCACAAGCGCAAGTTACTTTTGTATCCATATATTCTGGATGAATACCTTTTTTCATACTTATCTCTCCTTCCGCCATGACTCATATAAGTCATAGAAATTTAATGCAAATATATTCTAACAAACATATTTTCAAAAATCAAGTCTCAAACAAATTTTTCTTCATTCCACTTATAACTTTATTTCCAATTTTTTCTAACGCCTCTTCATCTAAAACATTAATATCGCTAATGTCAACATAAATTACATCATATTCTAAACATATATTTTTATATTTATTTTTTAAATATTCTAATGCATCATCAGCCTCCTTTTTCAAATAAGGATTATAAGCACCAACAAACACAATATCCTCCTTACAATATTGCCTCATAAGTTCAAACATTTTTTCCAAATCATAAGACAAATCATCAATATAATTATAAACATCATCATTAATATTAAAAGACAATCTATCATAAATGTCAGTATAATTAATATTTAACGTTACCAAATCAGCTTTTATTAAAGCATTTTTCAAACTAATTTCTCCAAAAGAGGTTATTTCTTTTCTATTTTCATTAATATCATTAATAACATCAGTAATACGGGTATTATTTTTAGCAAAATCATCTGTATATTTTTCTAACAAATTTTCTCTTTCTAAATAACTCTTTACATAATGAGAATAACCAAACACTTCTTTTCCTTGAACAAAATCTTTATTTAATGAATCTCCCAGTGCCACATAATACACTTTTTCATCCATGTTGGCTAAATAAATTAAAAAAAGGGAAAGTAAAACTAAACCAACAATTAAAATTTTTCTCATATCATCACCTAAAAAAGTAGAAATAAATCTACTTTAAATATATTAATTAAAAACAAAACTATTCATCTTCAAGCCATATTTTAGCCCCTACATTAGTCAATTTTTTAATTAAATCACTATAACCTCTAAGTAAATGTTTAATGTCGGTAATTGTCGTTTCACCTTCTGCTGACAAAGCAGCTAACACTAAAGCTGCTCCAGCTCTTAAATCACTTGTTCTAACAAGTTTTCCTTTTAAAGGTGTTGGTCCATATACTTTAATAGTATCACCCATCACCTTTATATTAGCTCCCATTTCATTTAAATATTTAGTGTTTTGAAACCTGTTTTCATAAATAGTCTCCTTAACTGTACTTTCACCTTCACATTGTAAAAGTAATGTCGTAATTGGCTGTTGAAGGTCAGTCGCAAATCCGGGATAAACAGCTGTTTCAATATTTACTGGTTTCAAATGTGAAGACTTATTAGTAATAACTTTATTTCCCTCTATTTTAAAGTTACAGCCCATCTCTTCAAGCTTTTCAAAAAAGCTAGTCAAATGTTCAGGTATAACATCACAAATTTCCAAATTATCGCCATTCATAACCCCAGCCAAAATATAAGTTCCCGCTTCTATTCTATCTGGAATAACTTTAACCATACCACCACTTAAATCTTTTACACCTTTTATTTCTAAACGATTACTATCTTTACCACTTATTTTAGCACCCATACTATTTAAAAAATCAATTAAATTACCAATCTCTGGCTCACTAGCTGCATTATTAATAATTGTTGTTCCATCAGCTTGAATAGAAGCAAGTAAAATATTCACTGTTGCTCCAACACTAGGAAAAGGCAAATCAATCTTAGAACCTTTAAGTTCATCTGCTTCAATTATATATAAATTGTCTTTAACAGTTACCTTAGCTCCTAATTGTTCAAACCCCTTTAAATGAAAATCCATCGGTCTCGCACCTATGTGACATCCGCCAGGTAAACTAATTTCTACTCTCTTAAATCTCGAAAGCAGCGCTCCCATGAAATAATAAGAAGCTCTTAATTTACTAGAATATTCTAAAGTAATAGGTTTATTTTCCATATTTTTGCTATCAATATGAATAACACCACTTTCTAAAGAAAACTTTACATTTAAATACCTTAATATTTCTTCTAAATTTTCCACATCCGAAATATGAGGAACTTTTTCAATAACTACTTCATCAGATAAAATAGCTGCCGGAAGTAGTGAAACCACACTGTTTTTTGAACCACTTATATATATTTTTCCACTTAAAACATTTTTACCAATAACTTTAATTTTATCCATCAAAAACCACCTCAATTTATTTTAACACATTCACATAAATTTACAAGTTATTATACATTTTCTTAACAATCAAAAGGCAAAAACAACTCCAATTATAGTTAAAATAACACCACCAATTAATGTCGCTATCTCACCTAGCAATTTTTCTATTTTATTACCTATTGATAATCCTAAAAAGGTGAAGGTGAAGCTAACCAACGAAAAAACAAAAGGCGCCAAAAAGAAATTTAAAGCCATATTTGGTAAAGTTATGCCAAGCGTGAAGCTATCAATACTCACTGCAAAACCAAACAAGAAAAATTCCCCAAATTTTAAAGACTTAATATCTTCTTTACCTTTAAATGAAGTTACAATCATTTGAATGCCTATAAACGAAAGAATCACTGTAACTAAAATATCTGTATTAAAATTAAAAAAAGATAATATCACCTCACCTATCAACATTCCAATTACAGGCATAATAAAATGAAATAAACCAACAACCAAAGATAAAACAAACTTATCTTTTTTTGTCATTCCTAATGTTCCATAAGCCAAAGCTAAAGAAAAAGCATCCATACTTAAACTAACTGCTATTAAAAAAACTAATACCATAATCCACCTCTTACAAAATCATATGGCACTAGTTATCAAAATATTTATTCAAAATTTCCATAACAATAGACTTATATTCAACATCAGTATCATTTTCACCTTCAATTAAACATAAAGGAGGAAACAAAACACACCACCAATTATCTCCCTCACCCTTACCTAAAGTAATTAACAAAGACTCATAATACCCCTCTTCATATTTAACACCCTTATACTCTTTTTCTGGAAAATAATTTTTACCAAAATTAATTTCATAACCTTTATCATAATTTTCATCACTTAAGATTTGTTTGACATCTTTATCAACTAATTCTAAATTATCTTGAATGATTTTTTGAGCATCCTCACTACTTTCAGCATCCTTAAGTAAATCATACATTGTAATTTCTAATTTATCTTTAACTTTCATTTTTATATCTTGATCAAAAGCTGAATTACTATTAGGAATAATTCTAATTCTAATAGCATCATCAGGTATAAGTAATTTTTGAGCCAAAGCATCTGATATAAAAACATAAAATATTCCTATAAAAAGTATCAAAAACACTGTTTTTTTCATTTAAAAACCACCCTTCAATTTAATAATGGGTAGTTTATTTGTTTTTTATTCAAAATTGCTTAATATTATTCCAGAATTTGTACGTTTTTATGATTTTTTAAACATCGAGTTTCACGTTTTTATATAAATCAAACAAAAAACATTCTAGGAAATCCTAAAATGTTTATTTATGATAATTTTCGTTATTATTTATCTTAAATGATCTATAAATTTGTTCCAGTAATATCACCCTAAACAATTGATGAGGAAAAGTAAATTTAGAAAATGACAATTTGTAATCACTTCTTAATTTAATAGACTCATCTAAACCATAAGAGCCACCGATTATAAAAGTTAAATTCTTATTACTCCCAAAATTATTATCAATCTTTTTAGCAAATTCTAAAGAATCTAATTTGTGTCCATCTATCTCTAAAGTAATTACATAATCACTATCTTTGATTTTAGAAAAAATCCTTTCACTCTCTTTTTTTAAAGCTACACTGCATGTAGCTTCATCAGGTATTTCGATAATCTCTAATTTAGTATACTTACTGATTCTCTTACTATACTCTTTTATTGCTTCTTCAAAATATTTTTCTTTAATCTTTCCAACACAAATTATTTTCATATTTCAATTAACTCCGTACTTTCTTTTTGTAAAGCTACACTGATATCAGGGACTTTAACTTCTTTTTCTTCTAAAGTGTCTAGTAACGTTTTTAAAGCCACTTCTGGTCTATTATTTTCTTCACTCAAATGAATCAAAATAATTTTTTCAGTATTATCGCCAATAAATTCAGATAAATAATAAGCTGAATCTTTATTCGATAAATGTCCCCTATCACTAAGTATTCTCTGCTGTAAATAATATGGATATTTCCCTTCTTTAAGTAATCTTATATCATGATTACTTTCAAACACATATACACTTTTATTTTTTAATTTATTAAAATTTTTAATATGTATATAACCGGTATCTGTAATATATACCACCGATTTACCTAAAGAAGAAAATATATAACCATTTGAATCAGCTACATCATGAGAAATTTTAATTACTTCTACCTTTAAATCCTCAATCGTCATATCGTCAACATAAACTTTATCTTCAATCTTAAAATCAATCTCTTCTTCCATTTCTTTAGTTAAATAAACAACCGGATGATATTTTTTTAAAAACACTTTAAGCCCTGCGATATGATCCGCATGAGTATGCGTTATAAAAACTCTTTGAATAGAGCAAGGATCAACTCCAATTTTTTTTAATGACTTACTTATATAAGCTGCACTCATCCCCAAATCAACTAACGATTTAGTATGATTAGTCTCAATATAACTGCAATTGCCCTTGCTGCCACTCGCTAAAACACAAATCTTCATTAATACATACTCATTGGATTAATTCGGCAATAATCACAGCCCTTCCATATTTCATAATGAACATGTGGGCCGGTCGCTACTCCCGTCATACCTACATAACCAATCACATCGCCTCTGGCTACTACCTGACCAACTTTAACATTAATTTTAGACATATGTGCATACAAAGTCAAATACCCATTATTGTGGTCAATGATAACATGATTACCATAACTATAATGATAACCAGCTTCTTTAACTCTACCATTATTTGTCGCATAAATATTAGAACCATAACCTGTACCACTTATATCTAATCCACCATGAAGTTCACGTCTACCACTAACTGGATTAGTACGCCAAACATAACCACTACTAAGTCTCCAACCACTGTCAGTTGGCCAACCCCAACTAGTTGTACTTCCAACATCTGGTATATACTTAGTACCTTTAACAATTATTTTACTAATAGGCGCTTTTAACTCAGTCTTACCTTCTGGATTAACATAATTAATAACTCCATTAACCTTTCTAACACGTTGCGCTACACGCTCTAATCCATTTTCGCCATTTTGTATAACCTTGTCTTGACCAATCACCACATTCTCATCATATCTTTCTTCTGTCGTAAATTGACTTTCGATATCTTCAACTAAATAAGACTCTTCAACAATACTAATCTGTGGATTAGTCTCAACAATTCTAAGTTTTTGACCAGGGTATAATAAATTAGTCGTACTTGTTAACTCCTGATTAGAAATAACTAATTCCTCAGGACTAACTTTATTGTTAAAAGCCACATTCTCAATTGTATCTCCTGCTTTAACAATATATTCTCTACCGGTTTGCTTTTCTCCGTATAGTAAATAATTAGCTAATTGTGTATCATCCATATAAATAGTTTCATCAACTGGAATATTAGTTTTCTTAAACGTAATATCTTCAGATACATACACATCCTCTATATTTTCACCAGTAGTTTCGATCTCTAACTGATTATCTTTAATATAAGCATCATAAGCATCTTTACCAACATAAGTATTAATTAATACCAAAACGGCATCTTTAAACGTTTTTTTATTAAGCACATATACACTCTGCGTAGTAATCTTGTCATCCGCTGTTTTTTTAATAGTAAACTCATAACCTTTTATTGTAAATGGTTCCGCTTTAGCAATCTTTTTATAAATTTCCGATACTGATGAAACCTTTCCATCATAAGTTGTTAATTTTCGAATTTGAAGTCCCTTAGGAGAATAAACTTTGTCAACATCAAACTTATTTTTATAATATGCCCCATTCTCATCAATGTAGTTTTCAAGTTCTTCTTTAGATTTCACAGTTCCTAAAGACTTATCATTCAAATAAACAGCATAATAAGAATTAGGCTCTGGAACTGATCTATAACTAAAACCTAAAACACAAACCAAAGCAATAGTTATTGAAATCATCAAACCAAAACTAAACTTTCTCATTTACTCACCTACCTGACTATTTTCCATATTGAAAAAAGAACTAGTATCTCTTTTAAATATCAAATTAACTGTCGCCGTAGGACCACTACGGTGTTTAGAAATAATAAATTCACTTTTACTAGTATTTTCGTCTATTGCACTTTCTTTATTATAATAATCATCACGATATAAGAAAGCCACAATATCGGCATCTTGTTCAATAGACCCAGATTCTCTTAAATCAGAAAGTAAAGGCCTTTTATCTTCTCTTCCTTCAACACTACGTGAAAGTTGAGCTAAAGCTATAACAGGAATATTAAGTTCCATTGCCATCGTTTTTAAAGATCTTGATATTTCAGAAACTTCTTGCTGTCTTTGACCAGCATATCTAGCCGATCCATTAATTAATTGTAAATAGTCGATTATAACAATATCTAATCCATCTTCCGAATTAGCTAGTCTTCTACATTTTGCTCTTATCTCACTAACCGTCATTCCCGGAGTATCATCGATAAATATTTTTGTATCAGCTAAACGACTAATAGCTTCATTAACTCTCTTCCAATCCTGATGTTCTAACCTTCCAGTTCTAAGCTTAGAGGCCTCAATCTGACCAACTGAAGAAAGCATACGAGAAATAAGTTGTTCAGCTCCCATTTCCATATTAAATAAAGCAACTGTCTTCTTCGCATTCATTGCCATATTAACAGCTAAATTAACCGCAAAAGCTGTCTTACCCATAGCTGGTCTTGCCGCAATAATTATAAGTTCATTTTCGTGAAAACCAGCCGTCAATCTGTCAATATCATAATAACCAGAAGGTACGCCTGTAATCTCACCTTTTTGTGAAGATAATTTCTCCAAATCAGCTTGAGCTTTAAATAAAACATCTTGAATAGTTTTAAACTCAGAGCCTCTTCTATTTTTAACAACATCGAATATTTTTTTCTCAGCTTCGTCTAAAATATCGCCAATTTCTTCAGTTGAAGAAAATCCCGCATTCGCAATATCTGTACCAGCTTCAATCAAATTTCTTCTTAAAAATTTTTCTTCAATAATGTTGATATATTCATCCGCATTAGCCGCTGTTGGAACAATATTAATTATCTGTGTTAAATATTCAACTCCCCCAACCTGATTTAAAAGCTTCTTTTTTTCAAGTTCAGCTGTCACAGTTGTAATATCAATCGGCACTTTTTTATCAGCTAAATTTTTAATTGTTTCAAAGATTTTCTTGTGAGAATCTAAATAAAACATATCTTTATTTAATCTTTCGATAATTCTTTCTAAAGCCTTCTCACTTAAAAACATCGAGCCAAGAACAGCTTGTTCTGCATCTATTTTCTGTGGCATAGCCCTCTCGTTCATTATAATCACCTACTTCTGCACGTGCACTTTTAAAATAGCCTCTACATTTTTATGTAAAATAACCTTAACATTAGTTACCCCTAATGTATTAATCGGCACATCTAATTTAATTTTTCTTTTATCAATATCAAAACCTTGCTTTTTCAGTTCATCCGCAATTTGTTTTGTACTAATTTGTCCAAAAACTTGTCCATTTTTACCAGTATTTACCTTAAAATTTAAAGTTAATTTTTCTAACTTTCTTTTAATATCTTCACATTCTTTTAAATGTAAATTTTCCTCTAATGCTGCTTTTTCTTGTTGAGTTTTCAAAACCTTACTACTTCCCTTAGTTTCTAAAACAGCTAATTTATTATTAATTAAATAATTTCCATAACCATCTTTAACATCTATTATATCATCTTTCTTACCTTGTTTCTTAACATCTTTTAAAAGTATAACTCTCATTAAATCACCCTCTTAATAATTTTTTTAAGCTCAGCTGCCACCTCATCTATTGATTTATCTTTTATCTGAGCTGCCGCATCAGTCAAATGACCTCCACCACCAAGCTTTTCCATAATCTCACCGACATTAACATCGCCCATCGATCTGGCACTTACACCAACAATTCTATGAGAAAGTCTACCAATAGCAAAGGAAGCTTTAATATCTTCAAATTTCAACAATTCTTTAGCTAATAAAGCAATATCGACATTACCATGTATATTATCATCCATCATGCACATCAAAACATCAGGAGCTATCTCTTCACTATTACTAATAAATTGATACCTTTCAACCATCTCTTCCCTAGGTTCTTTAAGTATATCTTGAAGAATAACAAAATCTGCACCATTTCTAGCTAAATAAGCTGCCATTTCAAATGTTCTGGCTGTCGTTTTAATATTAAAACTACTAGTATCGACAACCATACCAGCAAGTAAAACCGTCATAATAAGTGGTTCAATATTTACCTCTAAATAATTTAAATATTCTGAGATAACTTCCACGATACTCGATTTATTCGCATCACTATATTTATATATAGTATCATTAACAGTATCTAAACTACCAATATGATGATCAATTACAATTTTATCATTAACAAAATCTAAAACTTTATCAGATTCTACTAATTCTGGTTTTTGAGTATCTAAAATAATTAATAGAGGATTATTATATTTACCATTTATTATTTCCTCTTCACTTTTAAAATCAAAAACTATTTCATTATCATTAAGTAATTTAATTGCTTTATCTAAAGAACGATATAATTTTTTCTTTGGAGAGACAATAAAACACTTTTTGTCCATAAGCTTAACTATTTTAAAAAGAGCTAAAGCAGACCCCATTCCATCTAAATCGGGTCTAGCATGAGTCATAATTATAATTTCATTATGTTTTTTTATATTTTCATTCAATATTTCAAAGAGTTCACGCATAATATCACCCTCCTATTAATTGTACCAAATCGTTCGCTTGAAGTCCAGTACTACGCATTATACCAAAGCATGAACAAAGTCAAAATTTATGCTTAGATTGTTTGGGAATGTTATCATTTGAATTTAAAGAGTTTTCTTACAATAAAAAGACCCACACTTTGGGTATTGGGGCATGATTTACAGCAAATAAAAATACTCCGAAAAGTATTTTTAATTTATTATGACATACGGATTTTCTTTTGTACCTTCACCAGAAAATAAAATGCTATCTTTTAAATAAACAACTGGGTTAGTACCATAACTATTTTTCGCAAAAGAGCTATTTACTCTACCCTCATATAAATCATACAAAATCAAAGAATTTCCTGTAGCTCGTCCTAAAGTCCAAAAAGACGTATACTTTGACAAAGCAGGCAAAACCAAATCATCGTATATATAATTATCGGTTGAACAAGTTTTTTCAGCAAAAGAACAGTTTAACACCATACTTGCTTTCATATAATCAGAAATATTAATCAAAGCCACATTCCCTACCCATTCTTCACTTTGTTCTCCTTTTTCAATAGTTTGTACATCAGAAATCGAAATAGGGCCAACATAAAAAACATGACTTACAATTTCACCTTTTAATATATCGCTTAAGGAATTATAAAATTCTTCATTTAAATAGGTATTCAATGAAGCATCTTTAGTAACTGTTCCTTTTAAAGACCCACTAATATATTCACCATCTTTTTTATTCCACACGTTACATCCATATTTTGAATCTATATTTTGACCATAACTACCATAACTACTTTGAATACAGTATGTACTATCAGCTCTATAATAATTGTTATCAAATTTCATACCGACAATTGATTCTTGTTTTATAATTTTTAATGTATTATCGTTTTCAATAGATAAAATTCTCCAAATATCACCATCAACATCAAGATAATTATTAGGATTGCTTCCTCTATAAACATATCTTCCAGTTTCATACTCATCCACATATAAACCATCACCATTAGTTATAACTGTTTTTTTCAAATCTTCTACATTAGTAGTATCAATAATATTTCCTTTAGCTTTTAAGGAAAAATTAGTACTAAAAGCCGCATAACCAACAGTTAAAAGCATAAGAATGCTTAAAGATAAAATTATAATTTTTTTCTGTCTTTTTCTATATTTTCTTCTTCGCATATTATTCACCAATTATATTTTATCACCCCCCCCCCCCTAAAAATCAAGGGGGATGTTATCATTTGAATTTAAAGGGTTTTCTTACAATAAAAAAGACCCACAGCTGGGGTGGTGGGGTTGCGGAATCTACAACAATTAAAAATACTCCGAAAAACATTTTTAGTTTATTATGACATATGGATTTTCTTTTGTACCATCGCCAGAAAGAGCAGTACTATTTTTTAAATAAACAACTGGTGCCACTCCTCTTTTTTCTGTAACAAAATAATTTGCCAAATAACCAACATTGCCATCAGTACTATGTGCACTAAATACTGTATTGTTGTTAGTTTCTCCACCAGTAATTGTCCAAAGCCATCCTTTATATGGAACTATGCTATAAATCCAATTAGTAAGTACGCATTTTTCTTTATTCGTATTATTTAATAATAAATTACCACATTCTATAGTATTAGTGTTCGCATTTAAGTATTCACTAGCCGTAATTAAACCAACTTTAACAGGTTCCGACTTTAATAATCTTTCGTCATTAATTTGATTTTGTAAATCATCATTATTCCATTTTATTTTTCCTATGTTCCACGAATATATTTCAATTTTATCTACATCTATCATACTGGAAAGAAAAGTATTATTCAAATATTCTTTAACATCAGATGTTTCAAAATCATTATTTGAAGAATCCCACTGTCTATTTTCGGTACTAGAAGATCTAATTATTTTTAATGTATTATCACTTTCAAGTGACAATATTCTCCAAAGTTCATTATTAAATTTTATATAATTATTCGGATTTGCCCCTTTATATACACATTTTCCTTCTTCATATATATCTTTATATAATCCATCTCCAGTTTCTGTATTACATTCTTTCCTAAGCACTTGAGATGCCGTTAAAAATTTTATATTTCCCTTAGCTTTCAAATTCAAACTAGTACTAAAAGCCGCATAACCCACACACAAAAATAATAGTATTGATAAACTTCCTATTACAATTATTTTCTTTTGCTTTCGTCTTCTATGTCTTCTTCGCATAAAAATGCCTCCTATTTTCTTTAATATACCAATTTGGCGTATTCAATTATTTATTTACGCCGAAATGGTATATTTTTATTTATGATAGGAAAAGCTTTAAAATATATGCGAAAAACCCAAAATTTAAAACAAGATGTTCTAGCAAAACAACTTGGAACATCTCAGCAAAATCTCTCTCGTTATGAAAACGAACAAAGAATTATTTCTTTTGATACTATCGAAAATATCGCACATAATTGTGGTTACGAAATATATTTTATTAATAATATAACTAATGACAAATTTAAAGTAGAAGATTTAAAAAGAAAAGATATATAACTTAAAAAAACAGAAATTTATTTTTCTGATTTTTCTTTCATTTTTAAAGCTAAATTTCTAATTTTATTAAGTCTATGATATACTCCTGATTTAGTAATTTTATTACCCGTTTCCATACTAATTATTTGACTTAATTCTAAAAGTGAAGCATCGGGGTATTTTAACCTATAAAAAGAAACTTCTTTTTCTTTATCATTTAATAAATCGTATACATCCATTTTTTTAAGTAATTCAATATCTTTAACCTGTTCATTAGCTGTCTCAATAATCTTATCCACATTAGCCTGTTCACAGTTATTAAGTCTATTCGTCATGTTTTTATGATCTCTATAAATACGAATATCTTCAAAGTATAATACTGCCTTCACTGCTCCAATAATTCTTAAAAAATCACCTATTTTCTCAGCTTCTTTTATATAAACCACATATCTGTGCTCCCGATGTAAAATCTTACTATTTAAATGAAAATAATTTAAAGATTTTTGAATAAACTTCGCATATTCCAAATTATCTAAATTAAATTCCAAATGATACCTTGAAGTTTTTGGATCATTCACACTAGCCTTCATTAAAAATAAACCCTTCAAATAAGCCATCAATAAAGACTCATCCGCATATATAAAATTTTCTGGAATACATTCATTTACACCTAAAGCCTTTAAAATATCTTTTACCTTACTTTTAACTTCTAAAGTATAAAGCATATTTTTATTATAATTATAACCTCTTTTAACACTTACCCTTGCATAAACATTAAATAAATCTTTAAAAAGTGAATAAACAAGCCTCGCTACCGCATTATTTTCAGTCACAATTTTTATTCCATTACTATAATCATTATTCTGAACAATTGCCGACAACTCCGAAATTTTTTCTGTCTCCGAAACATCAAGCTTACTAACTTCGTCTTTCACCTTTGATGTAAACGACATTTAAACCACCTCTAATCAAGTAAATAAGAAAATATATCAATCGCCACCCTAAGAGTATTGTGTCTTATCATTCCATTTTCTATCATAATATAATCATTATCAATAATATCTAGATCTTTCAAATTATCATAATCTACTTTCACTAAATCTTTTTGCTCAGTAGTTTCATAATTTTTAACAATACTGGCATCTATTTTACCATTATTTAAAATAACTGCATCTATTTTTCGTTTTCCCAAATATTTATTTAAAAGTTTAACATGATCACTTACTTTAAAATCGTCTGTCTCACCGGGTTGTGTCATAATATTGCAGACATATATAATTTTAGCCTTACTTTTATCTATTTCCTTTTTTACTTCCTTACAAAGTAAATTAGGAATAATACTCGTAAATAAACTTCCCATACTAAGTATAATCGCATCTGCTTTTCTAATAGCTTTCAAAACATCTGGATTAACTGAAGGTGTTTCTTTATAATAAACTGCTTTTATCTTATCTTTATATTCTGTAATATTATGCTCACCAATAACTACTTTACCACCACTCATTTTACCCATTAAAGTAACATTATCTTCAGTAAGTGGTATCACTTTACCTTTTAATTTCAAAAGTGAGTTTACAAGTTCAATCCCATCAGATACATTACCAGTAATCTCTGCTGCGCCTGTTAAAAGTAAATTACCCAAAGCATGTCCATCTAAATCACTAGAAGTATTAAATCTATAATCAAATAATTTTTTTATTTCTTCTTCATTCTCCGATAAACTTATTAAAACCTTACGAATATCACCAACTGCTGGTGTATGAAATTCTTCTCTAAGTCTTCCTGTACTACTTCCATCATCACATACCGATACAATAGCCGAAATATCAAAAGGTAACTTTTTAAGTCCCCTAAGTAAACAGCTCATACCAGTTCCACCACCTAAAACTGCAACTTTCATTTATAAATCCTCCTTAATACTAAGGGCCGCAACTGCCCCATCACAAACCGCCGTAATGATCTGATAATAATCTTTATATCTTACATCACCTACCGCATAAAGTCCCTTAATATTACTTTCCATCTTATCATTAGTTACAATATAACCGTTGATAGTTTTAATATCAAAACCATCTAAAAAATCAAAATTAGGTGTTCCACCTATAGCCACAAACATTCCATCAACCGCTAAACTTTGACCATCAGATAATATAACCTTAGATAAACTATTTTCGTATTCTAATTCACTCACACTCACATTTTTCAAAATAATAATATTATCTCTTTTTTTAACCTTAATTTTTAAATCTTCACTAGCAGATAACTCACGGCGAACTATTACATAAACTTTAGAACATAAATCAGATAAATATAAAGCTTCCGTTAAAGCTGAATCACCACCACCTATTACACAAACATCTTTACCACGGTAAAAAGCTCCGTCACAAACCGCACAGTAACTCACACCTTTTCCTATTAACTCAGCTTCTCCTTTAATTCCAAGTTTTCTAGGCACCCTACCTGTTGCGACTATAACATAATCACAATCATAATTTGAATTTAAACATTCTACCTTAAACTTATCTGAAAAAGTAACCTTAATAACTTTATCTCTGATAATTTTAATACCTAAATCTTTAATTTGATTACTCATTTTTAAAGCTAGATCACCACCAGAAATATTTTCAAAACCTAAATAATTCTCAATCGCATTAGTTTTAAGCATTTCCCCGCCTGGTACTTCTTTTTCAATTATAATAGTATCAATGCCCGCTCTTTTTAAATATAAAGCCGCATTCATTCCACCAGGCCCTGCTCCAATAATCACACATCTAGTCATTATCTTCACTTCCTTCATATTTTTTACTATTTTTAAAACTATATATAAATAAAATAATTCCTATAAAAATCATAATCAAAGATACAATTTGAGCCACTCTAAGTGAGAAAAACATTAAACTATCAGTTCTCATTCCCTCGACAAAAAATCTCTCTATTCCATACCATATTAAATAAAAACTTGTTAAATAACCAATTTTTATAAATTTTTTTCTCCTTAAAAAAATCATAATTATAAAACCTATTAAACACCAAATAGATTCATATAAAAATGTTGGAATATAATAATTACCTCCAATATTCATTCCCTCTATAATAAACTCAGGCAAATGAAGATTTTTTAAATAATCAAGACTAACTGCTACTCCATGAGCCTCACCATTAAAGAAATTACCCCATCTTCCAATAGCTTGTGCTATAATCAAGCCAACAACTAAATAATCTAATAGCTTAATTAAATTAACTTTTTTTATATAACAAATTAAAGCTATAGTTATGAAACCTGCAAGTATTCCCCCGTGAATAGCAAGTCCGCCATTCCAAACCTTAAATATTTCTAACAAATTATACTTATAATAATCAAAATTAAATATTACATAATAAAGTCTAGCGCCAATAATTCCAAAAATTACTCCCCAAAATAACAAATTAACCACAAAATCTTCTTCAAAACCATGCTTTTTAGCTTCTTTAATAGCTAAATTAGAACCAATTAAAATAGCAATAAAAATAAAAACAGAATACCAATGAATTGAAATAAAACCTATATTAATTATTGGATCCATTTTTACCCTCCTTAAATGTTATTCTCTTAAATAAAGTCATATCTAAGACGACATTCAAAACAGAAATACATATAGCTACTAATACTGCAAACCAAACACCATATATACTAAAATGATCTCCTAAAATAAAACTAACAATCTTTAAAATAATTAAATTTATAAAAGGATAAAATAATCCTAAAGTGATACCTGTAATTGGAATAGTAAGCCATACCAAAAAAGGCTTAATTGTTTTATTAAGTAAATAAATCAAAATAGATGCCACTAAACACCAAAATCCGTAATAAGAATTATCTATATAAAGAGTATTTTTAAACACTAACGTCATAAGCATCAAAATAACCGTATAACCTAAAATACGAACAACCCAATCAAAAAGTTTTATAAAAAAATTATTCTTACCTTTTCGCATGCTATTCCCTCCTCTTTAATTATAGCATATTCCAAAAAAAGAAACAAAAGAAGTCAATAGAAAAATAAAGATTGAAAACAACTCCAATCCTTATTCACTTCTCATTTCAAATAAAGCATCCCTAAGCTCCATGGCCCTTTCAAAATCAAGGTTTTTAGCCGCTTCTTTCATTTCATGTTCTAAATCAAACATTAATCTTTCTTTATCTTTTCTACTCATTTTCTTTTCTTTTTTATCTTTAATTTCAAACTTATTAGAAATAACTTCTCTAACCTCTTTAACAATTGTCTTTGGAATAATACCGTGCTCTTTATTATAAGCTTCCTGAATACTTCTACGTCTGTTAGTCTCTTTAATTGCCGCATCCATTGCTGAACTTATCTCATCGGCATACATTATAACTCTACCGTTTTCATTCCTAGCTGCCCTACCAATTGTCTGAATTAAACTTCTTTCACTTCTTAAAAATCCCTGTTTATCCGCATCCATAATGACAATCAAACTAACCTCAGGTACATCAATACCTTCACGAAGTAAATTAATTCCTACAACCACATCGTATTTACCTACTCTTAAATCATGAATTATCTGCATTCTCTCTAAAGTTTTAATCTCATTATGTAGATAAGCAACTTTAATATCTAAATTCTTAAGATAAACTGATAATTCCTCAGCCATTCTAATTGTCAAAGTTGTAATAAGTGTTCTTTCATTTTTAGAAATTTGTGTATGTATTTGATTAACCAAATCATCAATTTGATTTTTAGTCGGTTTAACTTCAATTTTCGGATCTAATAAACCAGTTGTCCTAATAATTTGTTCAGTAACCTTATTATGAACTTTCTCCATTTCATAATCACCAGGTGTCGCCGATACAAATATAGCTTGTTTTATCTTTCCCTCAAATTCTTCAAACTTAAGTGGTCTATTATCTAAAGCACTAGGAAGTCTAAAACCATAATATACTAAAGCTAGTTTTCTCATTCTATCTCCATTATACATAGCTCTAACTTGCGGTAAAGTAACGTGTGACTCGTCAACAACAAGTAAAAAATCGTTGCCAAAAAAATCAATCAAAGTTGTCGGCATTTCTCCGGGTTTTCTTAAAGCAAGCGGAGCTGAATAATTTTCTACCCCTCTACAAGAACCAGTCTCCGAAAGCATTTCAATATCATAATTAGTTCTTTCCTTTAACCTTTGATATTCTAATAACTTGTTTTCACTTTGAAATTTCTCTAACTGATCTTTCAGTTCTTTCTTTATATTTTCTATTGCAATTTTAAGTTTCTCTTCATTAGTTACAAAGTGACTAGCTGGAAATAAAGTATAAGTTTTTTTATCGTTTATAAGTTTTCCAGTAACTAAATCAAACTCACTAATTCTGTCAATTTCATCACCAAAAAATTCAACTCTAATCCCATGAGCATGCTGACCAATTGGAACAACTTCTAAAACATCACCATGAACTCTAAAAGTGCCTCTTTTTAAATCAATATTATTTCTCTCATAAAGCATCTCGATTAATTTTTCAATTACTTTGTCACGATCTACAGTCTCTCCAACACTTAAAAATAAAACTTTTTTCTTATAATCTTCAATTTCACCAATACCATATATACAAGAAACAGAAGCAACAACAATAACGTCTTTATGTGCTAAAAGTGAAGCTGTCGCATAATGCCTAAGTTCGTCAATCTCATCATTAATTGAGGCGTCTTTTTCAATATAAGTATCAGTCTTAGCCACATATGCCTCTGGCTGATAATAATCATAATAGCTGACGAAATAGCACACGTGATTATTTGGGAAAAGCTCTTTGAGTTCCCCATATAACTGTCCAGCTAGTGTCTTATTGTGAGCTAAAACGAGTGTTGGCTTTTGAGTTTTTTGAATAACATTAGCTATCGTAAAAGTCTTACCAGTACCCGTTGCCCCCAGTAATACTTGGAATTTCTTGCCTTCCTCTACCCCTTTAACAAGTTCATCTATTGCCTCAGGTTGATCACCACTAGGATCAAATTTAGATACTAAATCGAACATTTTTCTCACCTCACTATGACTACTATTAACCAAAAATTCGTTGCAAAATAGTCCAAAATTCGTTGCAAAAATACAAATATTCATCTTTTTTTTAAAAATTTTAATCTTGCAACACATAAAAGTCACAAACTTACTAAACATCACATAATAGCATTAAATAAAACTAAATGGATTAAATAATACCAATAATTTCAAGCTATTATGTATTTTATCATTTATAATAAATTAAGACAACTACTCATATTATGCTATTTGAAAATCATTAAAAGTTTTGGTTAAATTCGTTGCAAAATCTATTACATTTTCATTAATTTTATTAATTGGTTTTACCTTATCTATATACCTATTTAATTCCTCAGTTAAATCAATTACTAAACAACTCTTATCATAATAAACATCTGTTGTAATTATTGTAGAACTATGTCCTAACATAAGAGAAACAGCTTTTACATTAAAACCTTTGTTTAATAACATTGTTGCACAAGTATGTCTTAAATCATGAAATCTAATATTAGGTAAATTATTTTCCTCGAGCAACTTCTTAAAATATTTTTGATGAAAACCCTTACTTCTTGGGTGTCCATAAGTAGAACAACATATATAATCCAAATCTAAAAATGGATGAGTTTTATCATTAATTCTTCGCCTTCTATTCTGTTCATATTTTTGTCGTTCCTCCACAATTGCGTCAAAAACAATATCAGGAATATCCAAAACTCTATCGCTGCTTTTTGTTTTTAAAGGTATCTCTTGTTTAGTATAAGTTTTTGGATCAAAATTGTCTTTATTTGAATTTGATTTTACTCCTAATTGTCTACAAATATGAATCTTTCTATTAACAAAGTCAACATCTGAATATTTCAAGCCATTAATTTCTTGTTTTCTAAACCCCATAATTACCGCAAACAAAATATGTAAATATATGGGGGTATTTTTACTTTTTTCAATCAAAATTTTAACTTGCTCTTCATCCAATACTTTACTAGTATCAATTTTTAAAAAACCGTACTTAGTATAATTAACATTTTTAGGTAAATAAATATTTTCCGTAGGATCTGAACTTATTAAATTATGCATTGTAGCAAAATTTAAAGCTGCTTTTAATACAACCCTAAGAAGTTTTGCTACTGATTTATGCTGTTCGGTAACTTCTCCATAGATTTTTTTAATATGATTAACATTTATCTTACATAATTTCATATTTTTAAAAAATACATCTAAATAATTATTAACAATATTTCTATATGACATATAGCTATTATAAGTTATTTTAGGCTTCATAATATGTTCTAACCAATAATCAAAAAATTCACTAGCTTTAATGTTACTATCAACAACATAAGTATGATTTTCCAACTGTGAAATCACTTTATTTCTTTCTTTATTAGCATTACTTTTTAACTTAAACCCACTATGTTGCTTAATCATTTCATCGTTGTTAGAAAAAATCAATTTAACTCTAAAGCCATATTTACCTTTTATAGTAGTAACCGAATACACTACATAATCCACATAAGTTCTATTTAATATTTTTTCAAACATTAAGCAGTCACCATAAATAAATCGTTCATAAATGATAATATTTTCTTATTATCATCCATAACCTCACAATAATACTTAAAGGTAGTATGAACAGAACTATGACCTAAAAATGCAGAAATTTTCGCAAGATTCTCACCAACATAACTTGAAGAATTTTCTAATAAAATTGTTGCACACATATGCCTACAAGCATGAACAGTTATGTGTGGTAAACCTAAATTCTTACATATTTTAGTTATATTAGCATTTAAAGAAGTTAAACAATGGAGTTGACCAGTTTCAGAACAACTAACATAATCATTATCCTTATATTTTTCTTTGAATAATTTTTTGTTTATTTCAACCAATTCTTTTCTTTTATATAATTCTTCTAAAATAAGATCAGGAACTCTTAAAGTTCTAACACTATTAGAAGTTTTAGGATAATGCTCTATCACACGATTTTCGCTTGTACTAGTTGTTCCTCTTTTTCTCTTACCACTTCTAACCAACTGTCTTTCAATTCTTAATATTTTATGTTCCAAATCAAAATCACTAAACTTTAAAGCTAGTATTTCACCTTTCCGTAAACCACAAAATAATGCTAACAATATTTCTAAATACCAATTAGATTCTTGAGCTACACTCAAAAATTTTTTTAATTGTTTAGTGTTTAATATTTTAATTTTAGGCTTAGTTCGATGATAAGGTTTAGTATCTAAAACAACATTGGTAGTTATAATTTTGTTCTTAATAGCTTCGTTAAAAATCTGAATCAAAAGATTTCGAATAGCATACGCACCATATTCTACCGTTTTTGAAATTTTTGAAAATATTTCATCTAAATATGCAGAAGTTACTAAATTTAATTTTAAATCATAATCAACATTAGGAAACAATAAATCATAAATCATATACGAACAAACCACTTCAGTAGAAAATGCAATTCGTGAAGAATAATTATCCTCAAACCAAGAAATAATATAATCCTTAAAAGATATATCTTTACTTATTGGATCGTTATGCTTTTTTAATTGTTCTTCAAACTCTTTCTCATGTTCAAAATAAGCAGTATCTGATTCTTCTTCAGTTTTATAACCTTTTTTCTTTTTATAAATAATTTCCCCATTTGAGCCAACAATTTTATATCTATGAGCCCATGAACTATATTCATAAAAAGATATTCCATTTTTTCCCCGATAAATCGGTCCTCTTTTTGACATTCTTTCACCCTATTCTAAATTTTTAATCCATTCATCAAAAGATTTTTTAGGTATTTTATAGAGTTTTCCTACTTTCACCACTTTAAATGGTTGTTGTACTTTAAAAATTGCATGTATCCAATTATAAGTAGTACTTCTCCCTAAACCTAACATTTCTTGAATATCTACAACGTCATAGAATAATATTTTGCTTTCCATGTGATCACACCCAAAGAATACCAGTTATATATAAAATGCACAAAGGTGCAAATTATTTTTTTGCACCCTTGACATTTTTTCTAATTTGTTGTAGTGAATATTTAAAATAAGGTTTTTCATCAAAAATCTTATTCATATTTACATCATATTCTGAACATTTACTAATAAAAGAAATTACTTTGTTTAATGTTTTTACTTCGTTTTTCTCTCTAACTAACATTTTTATCTGTTGCACTTTTTCAACAACAACTAAATATTCTTTCATCATACACCTCCTAAATCCAATGAAATAATTAAAGCTTTATTTATTTTTTTATCTTTTTTTTCAGATAGTTTATATACAAAAAGTTTTAATCGACTTTTGTCAACAGCTCTTATTTGTTCTAACAAAATGTTAGAAGAATATTTTATGTCATCATTAGCACTTAAATAAACATGAGTAGGCAAATTAAGAATTTTAGAAGTGATTGGAGCAACAATAGTAGTAGGACTATGCTTATTTCCGACATTATTCTGAAGTATAACAACAGGTCTTGTTCCACCTTGTTCACTACCTTTAATTGGATTTAGATCAGCATAATATACATCACCTTTTTTCATTATTTTCTCCTTTCAATAATTCCTCATAAAAATGTAAGTATGTAAAAACAATAAGAATATCAAAATCTTATTGTTTGATTAATCTTAATTAATTTTTCCTCCTCGCCCTATCCAGGGATTTATCAAACGACTGTTAGCTAAACAGTTCCATAGGATTTTCACCTCAACTGTGGTTCTCACAGAGCCGCTCCGAATGATTGAGTCTATCGCTAAACGGAAGTATCATTATACTTTTAATTTGTCATCGCATAATTAAGTGCAACTTAATTTTTATAACCAAGTATTTCTCGCTAACTATATTAAATAGATCACTGCGTACCTGTTAACGTGCTAGAATTAAAAGAACGTATTTGATAAATGATATTAGATTGTCAAAGAGCAACTCATTCCAAAAATGAAACAAGTGAATGGTACCCCATTCACTTGTTTCCTAACTTAAAAGCATTTTTGCAACCCTTAAAATTTATTTTTTACTAATTTTTGTAATTTTCGAATTCCGTTATTTATACTTTTACTTATAGCTTGATGTGTAGTTCCTTCTATTTTAGCAATTTCATCTAAAGTCATATTACTAAAATAATACATTTTTATTCTCTTTCTTTGTAATTCAGGTAATTCATTTAATAATGAAAACACT
>CALVWP010000063.1 GCA_944367495.1 uncultured Bacilli bacterium | reverse complement strand
TATGGCTTATAAGTATTTAGAAGGTATTGGTATTAAAAATTTAAAAGTTAAGATTAATACTTTGGGTGATAACGAGAGTAGAAATAAATATAAAGAGATTTTAAAAGAATATATTAGTAAGGATTATGATAATTTGTGTGATTTGTGTAAAGATAGATTTGATAGAAATCCTCTACGTATTTTAGATTGTAAATATGATGGAAGTCGGGATTATATTAAAAATGCGCCAAAGACAATTGATTATTTGAATGAAGATAGTATAAACTATTTTAATAGTGTTAAAGATAGTTTGAATGAGTTAGGAATTGATTATGAAATTGATACTACATTAGTAAGAGGCCTAGATTATTATACTCATACTGTTTTTGAAATAATTTCTTCAGATGAAAGATTAGGTTTAGCTAGTACTATATGTGGCGGTGGAAGATATGATAATTTAGTTCGTATGTTAGATGGGCCAGATACCACTGCTGTTGGTTTTGCTATCGGAATTGAAAGAATAATAACTGCTTTAGATAGTGATGAAGAGTTTAAGATAGAAAACGATATTGATATTTATGTGATGAATTTAACGAATGATGCGTTTGCTTATAAATTAAATAATGATTTGAGAAGTAATGGGTACGTATCTGAAATATGTTATGAAAACAAAAATATGAAACAACAATGGAAAATAGTTGATGAATTAAATCCTAGTTTTGTCGTTATAATTGGAGAAGATGAGATTGCTGGTGGATATGTAACTATTAAAGATAATAAGACAAAAGAACAAATAAATGTTAAAAATGAAGATGTAATTGAATACTTTAATACTTATTATTAGGAGGATTTATGAAAAAAATAAGTAATGCTCAGCTCAACGTAAAAAATGTTGGTGAAACGGTTGAACTATATGGCTGGGCGAGTAAGATAAGAAAACTCGGGAATTTGATTTTTATTGATTTAAGAGATAGATCAGGAATTATACAATTAGTTGTAAATAGTGATAACATTAATTACGAAAAGGCTTTAGAAATAAAAAATGAGTATGTTTTAAAAGTAAATGGAACTATTGTTAAAAGAAGTAACCCTAATACTGAAATTCCTACTGGTGAAATTGAAATAGATGTTACTAATCTTGAAATTTTAAATACATCTATGCCTTTGCCTTTTGATATTAAAAGTGATAATGTTAGTGAAGAATTAAGATTAAAATATAGATATTTAGATTTAAGAAAAGAAGAGTTACAAAGTTATTTAATTACTAGACACAAAATAACTCAAAGTGTAAGAAAATATCTAGATAATTTAGGTTTTGTTGAAGTTGAAACACCTATATTAACTGCTACTAGCCCTGAAGGTGCTAGAGACTATTTGGTTCCCTCTAGAATACAAAAAGGAACGTTCTATGCTTTACCACAATCTCCTCAGTTATTCAAACAATTATTGATGGTTGCTGGTTTTGAAAAATATTACCAAATTGCAAGATGTTTTAGAGATGAAGATTTAAGAGCAGATAGACAACCTGAATTTACTCAAATTGATATGGAGATGAGTTTTTTAACGCAAGAGGAAATTATGGAGATTACTGAAGGATTGATCTACAATGTTTTTAAAGAGGTAAAAGGAATTGAGATAAAACTACCAATTGATAGAATGACTTATGATGAAGCTATGAATTTATATGGATCTGACAAACCAGATTTGAGATTTGAAAATCCTATTTATGATATTACTGATGATTTTAACGATAGTGATTTTGAGGTTTTTAATACTATTATCAAAAATGGTGGAATGGTAAATGCTTTAGTTTTTAATGAAGCTTTTAATTATTCTAGAAAAGATATTGATAAATTAACAGATTATGTTAAAATTTATGGAGCAAAAACTTTAGCTTTTCTTAAGTATAATGGTGAGTTTACTGGTAGTATAGCTAAATTTTTAAATGAAAATATGGCATTAAATTTAATTAAAAAATTAAATTTAAAAGAAAATGCTTTAATTTTGATTGTGGCTGGCGATAAAAAAATAGTTAAAAATGCTTTAGGAGCTTTACGGTGTAAGGTTGCTAGAGATTTAGAGTTAATAGATAAAGATAAATATGCGTTAACGTGGGTAACTGATTTTCCGATGTTTGAATATAGCGAAGAAGAGGGAAGATATATTTCTTGTCATCATCCGTTTACTTTACCAAAAGATATTAATAATTTGAACGATAAAGAGAATGCTAAAGCATATGCTTATGATATAGTTATTAATGGTTATGAGGCTGGTGGTGGTAGCCTTAGAATATATAATCCAACCGATCAAGAGAAAGTACTTAAGGAACTAGGTTTTAGTAAAGAAGAAGCTGAAGCTAAGTTTGGATTTTTGTTAAAAGCTTTAAATTATGGATGCCCACCACATGGTGGATTAGCAATTGGTCTTGAGAGATTAACGATGATTCTTTGCATGACAGATAATATTCGTGATGTAATTGCTTTTCCAAAAACGACAAGTGCTTCATGTTTAATGACTGATGCTCCGAGTGAGGTTACTGAAAAACAATTAAAGGAGCTACATATAAGATTAGAAGATTAATAAATTTTATAATTAAATTTGGAGGCTAATATGGAAGTAAAAGAAATTTATAATGAATTGTCTTCGTTTCTTTGTAACCAAGATGATGCTTTGAAAGAACTTGTTTGGAATATATCACAAAATGCAAAATTAGATAAACCTAAAAACATTTTGCTTGTTGGTGAATTTGGAAGTGGTAAGACAACAATGGTCAATTTTACAGCGCAAATGATGGATATTCCTATAGCTAATGTATCTAATTTTTGTGTAAATGGTAATTTAGATTTATCTGTATTTTATAATGCTTTTGCTAAACTATATTTAGATAACGAAAGAGAAGGGTGCAAGGGTATTGTTTTAATTCAAGATATGCGTAATTGCTTTTTATATGGTGGGTTTTCCGCATTATCTTCAATAATTACTGCAGGTTCTTTTGTTTATAATAATTTCATCTTTGATCTTTCTGATACTATGTTTATTGGAGAGATCGATAATAACGGTCTTGAGGATTGTTTTGTAGCAAAGCCAGTTTATACTTTAGAAAACATGGACGAAGCTTTGCTTGAAGATAATATTCAAGATGAGCTTGATTGTTTAGTTATGGATTTAGCTGATGATTTGGAGAATAATGATTTTTCAATGGAAAATTATAATAAAAAGATAAGAAAACTTATAAGAAGGGCTTTTTTATCTATTGAATGTAACAAGACATTTAATAAAAAAATATTTATGAATGTTATGCAAATGGAAGATATATGTAAGGCATTGAATTCACCAATTTCTGAACTGCAGATTTATAAAGATGACTTATGTGAAGATTATATTGCTTCACCAAATTTTATTTATTCAGTAGCTGGACATATTAAAGAAAGTGCGGTTGGTCTTCATGATCTTGATGAAGCGGTTAGAGAAGTTGCTAGGTTTGATAGTAAAAGGAAACTGAAGGTTTATAAGAAAGATTCTTTATTGAGGTTTTAGAATGGAAAAGCATCAAGAAGTAGAGAGAAGTATAATAAAAAAATTTAGGCCAACTATTTGGCATAATTTTGTAAAAGCTGTTTCTGATTATGAATTAATTAAAAATGGCGATAAGATAGCTGTTTGTATAAGCGGTGGTAAAGATTCTTTTTTACTTGCTAAGTGTTTAGAAGAGTTAAAAAAACATGGTAAGGTAGCATTTGATTTAGAATATGTTATTATGAATCCTGGTTATACAGCCGAAAATTTAGAAAAAATTAAACATAATTTATATCTTTTGAATATAAATGCTCATATTTTTGAAAGTCCAATTTTCAATGTTATTTCTAATAAGGAACATCCTTGTTATTTGTGCGCAAAGATGAGACGCGGTTATTTATATAACTATGCGAAAAAACTTGGATGTAATAAGATTGCTTTGGGTCATCATTTTGATGATGTTATCGAAACTATTTTAATGAATTTAATATATAATGGAATGTATGCTGGTATGATGCCAAAACTTAAGAGTGATAATTTTGATGGTATGGAATTAATTAGGCCGCTTTATTTAGTTAAAGAAAAGAATATTTTGGCATGGGCATTATATAATGATTTAGAATTTATAGATTGTGCTTGTGTGTTAACTAAAAAAAACATCGGTAAAAGACAAGAGATGAAAGAGTTAATTCAGCTTTTGAAAAGAAATTATAATGATGCTGATAAGAATATTTTTAATTCGATGAAAAATGTTAAGCTCGATAAGGTAGTAGCTTATTTTGAAAATGGTAAAAATTATAATTTTTTAGATAAATATTAGTAAAATGATAATTTGAAATATGTTAAATAATGTGAAGTTTTGTCTTTTGACTAGTAAAAAAGGTAATAATGTGTTATAATTTAATTGTCTAGAAGAAGAATACCGCTATGAAAAACCTACTAAGTATAACGATTGGGAATCTAATTCATTGGTGGTGTAGAATACTTTAATTTATTAAAGGATCCTGAAACTAATGATGTGATGCCCACCTGGGAGATCAGGTTTTTAATTCGTTAAGGTTTCTCTTTTGGACTTTGCTTATATTGAAAACCCTTGAAATTTTTCAAGGGTTTTTCTGTAAAAAAAGCAGTATTTATTTTTGATATGACTGTTTGATTCTTTCAGTATTTTTAAAGTTTATTTTGGCGATTTCATTTAATATTTCGGGTCCATATTTTTTAGTTAATTCACTACCTATTTCATCTACTTTAGGTCCCGCACCTTTTGGCAAAACAATATTGTATTTTTTAGATAATTTATTTATTTCGTTGATAAAGATATATCTACTGATGATAGCTGAGCAAGCAACTGAGAGGCATTTATCTTCAGCTTTAGTTATGAAAGTAATATTTTTTTGAATATATGGTGTTTGTCTTAGATAATTATAGTAGATGTTTTTTTCAGCAAATTGATCGACGACAATGTAATCGTAATTAGTATATTTTTTAGTCATTTCTAGTAAGGCTTTGTTGTGTAATATGGCTTTTATGGCATTCATATTATATTTTTCAATTTTTTGATTATATTCTTGGTTTGATAGAATCATGGTATAGTATGGTATTTTTTGAATAATTTGCGGAGTAATTTTTAAAATTTGCTCGTCGGTTAATTTTTTAGAATCTTTGACACCAAGTTTTTCTAAGAATGTGATATTTTCTTTAGTAACATAAGAGGCGGTGACGATAATCGGTCCAAAATAATCACCGGTTCCAACTTCATCTGATCCAATGGTGTTTGCGTAATAAACTTTATTATTTTTCTTTTCTTTTTTTTTGTCGCCGGCAGTTTTCATGTCTATTTTTTTTTCGGGATTTAGTTTTTTTTCCATCTGTGACCAAAGAGAGGCATCAATGTCAGCACTTATACCTTGGAAAACAGCTTTTCCTGATTGGTATAGTGTTACGACAGTATCAGCTTCATCGGCTTGGAAAACAGCATATGGTGGTGTTTTTAGACGTTTTTTGTCTTCAAAATACTGATTCATTTTTTCCATGGTGTTTTCACTAACTTTTAATGTAATTGTTTTTACTGGTTCTTTTTTCATTTTCTTCACCTGTAAATATTTTAACATATTTTACTTTTCAGCTCAATAAAGCTTTACTTTTCATTTTACATTATAATATAATTGATATTAGGAGGGTAACATATGAATATAGTTGATATATTGTTTATTATATTTGTTTTATTTGGTGCATTTATTGGTTTTAAACAAGGTTTTACTAAGAGTTTAGTTAGTTTTGTAGGTATAGTAATTGTGACAATAATTGCTTATTTATTAAAAAATCCGGTGAGCGAGTTTTTAATGAGTTTTTGTCCATTTTTTTCGTTTGGTGGTATTATAAAAGGTGTAACGGTTTTAAATATTGCTGTATATGAGATTATTGCTTTTTTACTTGTGTTTAGTGTACTTATGATTTTACTTAGGGCTTTACTTTTGGCAACAGGAATTTTAGAGACTATTTTAAAGTTTACAATAATTTTAGGAATTCCATCAAAAATTTTAGGAGCGGTAATTGGAGCTTTAAAGAATTATATAATTGCTTTTTTCATTTTATATTTTCTTTCAATGCCAAATTTTGTAAATGTAGGTATTATAAATGAATCACATTTTAGAGAGCCTATTTTGAAAAACACACCACTTCTTTCTGGAATTGCGGAATCTTCTTTAAAGGTTTTAGACGAGTTTAAAGGTTTAAGTGATAAATATCAAAATACTGAAAATAATAATCAATTTAATTTAGAAACTTTGGATCTTTTCTTAAAATATAAAGTGGTTACTGTGAATACAGTGAAAAAGCTTGATGAAAGTGGTAAGATAAATATTGATGGAATTGAAAATGTTTTAGCAAAATATGAGGAGGTTTAAAAATGGAAATATTAAAAGCAGATCAAAGTAATTTTGACGAATTAACTAGTAAAGGAGATGTTCTTGTAGACTTTTTTGCTTCGTGGTGCGGACCATGTAAGATGCTTGCGTCAGAACTTGAAGATATTAAAGATAAAGTTCAAATAATAAAGGTCGACATTGATGAGAATTTGGAACTTTGTAAAAGGTTTGGAGTTATGAGTGTTCCAACTCTTGTATATTTTAAAAAAGATGGAACTTATGTTGTTAATGTTGGTTATATGACTAGCGATGAAATATTGAAATTTATTCAAAAATAAAAAGTTATTAGATATTTATAATAACTTTTTAATTATTTGTTAAATTTATGATTATTTCTTTGCTCATTTTTATTTTGTGATATTTAACACCACATTTATCAAATAATGTACGTGAAGCAATGTTGTTTTCGCTATTTGCATATTTGTCATTTAGGTATAAAATTTCTTTAATGCCTGATTGAATGATTACTTTAGCACATTCGTTACATGGAAATAAATCAACGTATATTTTTGCATTTTCTAAGTCTTTTTTACTGCCACGATAATTTAATATAGCATTTAATTCGGCATGACAAACGTAGGGGTATTTAGTATTTAAATTATCGCCTTCGCGGTTCCATGGAAACTCATCGTCATTAAAACCATTTGGGGCCCCGTTGTAACCTATTGATAATATACGGTTGTCGTTACTTACTATACAGGCACCAACGGTGGTTGATGGATCTTTACTGCGCATAGCGCTTAGTTTAGTAATAGCCATGAAATATTCATCCCATGATAGATAATTCTCTCTTTTTTTACTGTTCATTTTTTCACCTCTTAGTACATTTTATCATAACTTTTGTATTTTGAATAATTTGTTTTTTTTGATATAATATTTTGTGGTGATTGTTATGAAAAAACTTTTTGGAATTGCAATTACATCTATAGTGTTAGATCAGATCATCAAAAATGTTTTCTTTCTGTTTATGAATTATGGCGATTCTATTGCAATTATTGATGGTTTTTTTAATATTACTTTAATAGGCAATACTGGGGCTGCTTTTAGTATACTGAGTTCGAATACTATTTTACTTATATTAATTTCAATTATAGTTTTGAATGCTCTTTATTTTGGATTTATTAAGGGTAAGAATTTAAATGCTACCTCCCAAGTTTCGTTTGGATTATTAATTGGAGGAATTATGGGTAATTTGATCGATAGAGTTATTCATATGCAGGTGATTGATTATTTGGATTTTAACTTTTTTGGCTTTGATTTTCCGGTATTTAATTTAGCTGATATATTGATTGTTGTTTCGATGGTGCTTATTATAGTGCAGATATTTAAAGGTGAGAAAAATGAAATGTCAAGTAAAACAAAATGATATTAGATTAGATAATTATTTAACGGAAATTATGGACGAAAGTCGCAGCCAAATAAGTAAAATGGTTAAAAATAAAGAGGTTTTGGTAAACGGTGAGACAGTAAAAGCTGGCTATTTACTAAAAGAGGGCGATATTGTTGAGGTTAATCATACATCCGTTCAAGGGGTTAACCCGGAAAAAATGAATTTAGATATTGTTTACGAAGATGACGATGTAATAGTAGTTAATAAAGCGAATGGAGTTGTGGTTCATCCTGGAGCTGGCAATCATACTGGCACGTTGGTCAATGGTCTTTTATATCATACTAAGCTTAGTGATATAAATGGTGAGGTACGACCTGGTATTGTGCACAGAATTGATGCTTATACTACAGGATTACTTATGGTAGCTAAGAATAATAAAGCTCATGAAATTTTAGCTCAAGAATTAGCTTTAAAAAAAACATATAGAAAGTATGTAGCTTTAGTTTGGGGAGTTATTGAAAGTGATTCTGGAGAAATAGACGCACCAATTGGTAGAAGCAAAAATGACCGTAAAAAAATGGCGATTAGAGAAGATGGCAAAGAGGCAATTACTTATTTTAAAGTTTTAAAAAGGTTTAAAAATGCGACTTTAATAGAGGTACAATTAAAGACAGGAAGAACTCATCAAATTAGAGTGCATATGAATTATATAGGCCATCCAGTGGTTAATGATCCGGTTTATGGTAATAGAAAATTATTTGATAATTCTGGTCAGTGCTTACACGCAAAAGAATTAGGCTTTATTCATCCAACAACTGGTGAATATATGCAGTTTGATAGTGAACTGCCTGAATGTTTTATGAATATTATGAAAAATTTTGAGTAGGTGATATTGTGAATGAAATTGTTATTAATAAAAAAGAAGAATTAGTCATGAAACTTTTACATTATTTTATTACAGAAAGAGGTTATAATCCGGTAATTATTAGGGGAATTAAAGATGAAATATGGCTTGAAAATTTAGAAGATGATTATAAGATTATAAGAATTGTTTCTGGTTATATTCATAATAACGAACAGTTTAAATTTGATTTGGTTAAGACTAAAAGTTTATTAAAAACTATTAAGAAAAAGACACTTTCTTTTAAAATGAATGCTCTTAGTATATTTGTTAATTTGGGTGACAATGTCGATATTGATGAGTTTGAAAATACTCCAAATATTAAATTTGCGAATATTAGTAAGGAAGAGGATTTAAATCATTGTCGTTTTGTGATTGATGCTTTTCCTGATATTACTAAAGATATGGATTTTAAAGAAAAAGGTTTAGAACTTTTTATGAAAATTACTAGTGATATTAATAGAAAGAACGAGGGGGATGCCAAAATGAATGAGGAAGTGTTTAGTCAAAAAAGACCAATTATTACTTATGCGCTTATAATTATTAATGTTTTGGTGTTTGTATTTAGTTTGTTTAACGAAAATATAATTGAAATGTTTGCGGTTAATAGAACTTATATTACGGTATTTGATCAATATTATCGACTTATTACGGGTATATTTTTACATGCAAATTGGTTACATTTGATTTTTAACATGTATGCTTTGTATATTATCGGCATGCAGCTTGAGAGCTTTCTTGGAAAAGGGAAATATTTGATTGTTTATTTACTTTCTGGTTTAGGCGGTTCAATGCTTTCAATTTTCTTTAGTAATGGATATAGTGTTGGAGCATCAGGAGCTATTTTTGGTTTAATGGGAGCACTTTTATATTTTGGGTATCATTATAGAGTTTATTTAGATAGTGTGGTTAAATCACAGATTATACCACTTATTATATTAAATTTACTTATTGGTTTTTCTTCAAGCGGAATTGATAATTGGGCTCATGTTGGTGGTTTAGTTGGTGGAATACTTTCAACTATGGCGGTTGGAGTTAAGTATAAATCTACTAAGTTTGAGATGATTAATGGAGTTATATTATATTTAATTTTTATTGGATTTATCGGTTATATGGTATTTGTAAAAGGTATTTAAAAACAAGCATTAGTGCTTGCTTTTTTTAGTATAACTGTAACCTTTTTCATCTATTTTTTCTTCTTTAGGTATTTCATAGAATATAGCTTGATGTGATGATTTATCTAATAATAGTTTTGGTGTTTTTTGTTTTTCTTTAGTTTTTTCATTTAATGTTTGATTTTCTATCTTTTCTTCTTTTTCTTCTTTTATTTCGTTTTGTTTTTGATTGGTTTGATATTTATCATAATACTGCTTTATATTTATAGCTTGCAGAGGAATGGTTCCGGCACTTAACAAGGTACTAATGGTTAATAGTGTTTCGTTGGTTATACCGGCAACATTTAAGTTTTGAATAGCAAGAGCAAGATAACCTAGAATGAGAGCTATAGAAAGTGGCCATATTTTAACTTTACCAAGTATGTTACTTTTTGGTTTACCACCGGATGATAAAAGTTTAGCATTGATGATAGAAATTACACCTTCTAATACACCATTAATAGCGAATATAGGTAAAATTGGTAAGATACCAAGTATTAATAAAATAGAAAAAATTTTATCAGACACAGCATCTAGCATAGCTCCTTCGGCCGTTTCTTCTTTAGCAATTTTTCTAGCGGCTAAGCCATCTAAAAAGTCAGAAACAGCTAGAAAAGTTATACTACCAAATAATAAAGATAATGGGGCATTTGTATAAGTGATGAAAGGTATAGCAATACCACCAATTACTCTTGAAAATGATAGCCAGTTTGGTATTAGCGATAATTTGTTATCTGGTTTAAATAGTCCTTTGGTAAATTTTTTGGCAGTATCTTTTATGGCATTCATTGTAATCCCCCTAACAGTTAATATATTTTATCACAAATATTTAAATAAGTAAATTGTGTTTATATGTCAAATAATGTCTAACGAGTATGGTTTATATATATACTTATTTAAGTATGTTTGTTATAATATTTATAGAATAATTAGGAGGTAGTGGTAGATGATGAAACAATTTAAATTAGTATTTTTTGCTTTATTTTTAATGTTTACTTTTTTACCATTTTATAAAGTAGAGGCAGCTTCTACATATACGGTTGAGATGGTGGTAAATCAAACTGGTAATAAGGTTGTTGGTAACTATTCTAGTTATAGTGCGGCTTTAAATGCAATGAATGCTCAAAATTCTACATCTACCAATGTAGCTACTATATATAAAGATGGTGTGCCGGTTGATAGTAAATATGGAATATTTAAATTTAAGCCCGGAAAGACATATAATTTATATCGTAATAGTAATTCTTCTTCAGCTTTTACGGCCGTTCATGGAACTTATGGAACCGATGCGGCATTATTAGGGTATAGTGATAATGGAAGAGTTAAAATAATGATTAGTGGGTTTATTGGATGGACTGATGTTAATAACGGAGTAGTAACACCAATTTCTTTGATGGGGGTTAGTAATAATTCTATTTATGTGCCGGGTAATGGCAATAGAATTAGAACAGAACCATCAACGAGTGCTAAAGTTCTTAAGACTATTAGTAGTCCAGCGACTTTTACATATACTGAAACGCGTGAAAATCAAGGGTATACTTGGTTTAAGATAAGTTACGATGGCCAAACGGCTTGGATTGCAAAAGGCGATAGCATAGTGGTTATGCCGTCTGGTTCAACGGAACTTGGAACATATTATAAAAATTATGGTAAGTCAGGTAATTTAATACATCATTTTGCATATTATAATGGTTCTGGTTATGGTGATACTTTTACTAATTTGGGTACTGCACCTTCGTTTTTAGCCAAGGATGTAAAATATTATAGTTTTGATGGCAATTACTTTTATGCGAGTATAACGACTATGCTTGATGATTATCGAGCTGGAAGGTATAGTGGTAGTGTTAATTATAATGATCCATATTATTCATATTATTTGTATTTACCAAGTCATTCGACAACCAGTTATACTGCTGCTGATTTAGATAATATTATCAGTAGTAAAGGTTATACGGCTTCAAATTCTAAAATGTATGGAACTGGACAGTATTTTAAAGAAGCTGAAGCGACTTATGGTCAAAATGCTTTAATGATGTTTAGTCATGCGATTACTGAAAGTTCATATGGTACAAGTAATATAGCTAAAGATAAAAATAATTTATTTGGTTATGGAGCAGCTGACAGCTGTGCTTATGATTGTGCTTATTCTTATGATAGCCCAAGAGATTCTATTATGGATTATGCGAAAAAAACTGGTGATCGTTATTCAGTAGTTAGTGGTAAATATTATTACGGTAGTCATTTTGGTAATAAATCTAGTGGCCGTAATATTAAATATATGACAGATCCATATGCGGGAGAAAAAGAAGCTTCTAATTCATTTTTAAGTGATTTGGATTTTGGTGGAAAAGATTTTAATTCAAACACAATTGGAGTTACAAAGAAAACTTACAGTAACATAAAAGTGTATGATAACCCGTCACAAAATGGTTCAGCATATCTTTATACTTTAAAAAATCCGAATACAAGTGATCCGGTTTATGATATTCCGGTAAATGTTATCGATAAAGTTAAAGGTGAAGATGGTAATGATTATTATAAAGTTTATACAGATTTAAATGTGAGCGATGGTCATCTTTATGGTTATGTAAAAGCTAGTGATTTTAATGTTTCTAATAATCAGCCAGTAATTAATGCGAGTGACAAGACGATTAATGAGGGTAGTAGTTTTAATCCGTTAGATGGGGTTACAGCTTCAGATAAGGAAAATGGTAATTTAACTAATAGAATTACTTATGAAAGTGATGTTAAACCTGATCAAGAAGGAACATATCATGTTACTTATACAGTTGTAGATAATAGTAATTTTCATGCTAGTAAAACAATTACAGTTAAGGTAATATCAGCTGAGCTTCCTGTAATTACGGCTAATGATCGAGAAGTAAAACAATTTAGTGATTTTGATTATATGGAAGGTGTTAGTGCGAAAGCTTATGATGGTACAGATTTAACTGATGAAGTTACTTATGAAAAAACGGTAAATACTGATGTTGCTGATACATATGAAGTTACATATAAAGTAAAAGATGCGAAGGGTAAAGAAGCCAGCAAGACAATTAAAGTTACGGTTATTCCTAATGAAAAACCAGTTATAAATGCTTCTGATAAAGAAATATATTTAAATAGTGATTTTGATCCGTTAGAAGGTGTGACAGCTTATGATGCCGAAGATGGAAAGATTACTGATATTGAATATGAAGGTGAAGTTAAAACTGATGAAGTAGGAGATTATAAAATAACTTATACGGTTACTGATAATAATGGTCAAGTTACTAAAAAAACTATAACTATAAAGGTTATTTTAAATCAACTTCCAGTAATTAATGCTTATGATAAAACAATTTATTTAAATAGTGATTTTGATCCATTAGAGGGCGTTAGTGCTTATGATACTGAAGATGGTGCGATTACTGATATAACTATCGTAAAAAATGATGTTAAGACTGATACTTTAGGTAAATATGAAGTTATTTATACAGTTACCGATTCATATGGACAGAAAGTTTCTAAAACGATTATCATTACGGTTAGTGAGAAAGTATTGATTGAAAAAGAAGGATGGTTTCATATTGAAGAGATCTCATTTAAAGATGATACTTTAAAAATAAGTGGTTTTGAAATCATTAAGGGAGTTTCTAATAGTAAAGATGATGACATAAAGTATGAGTTAATTATAAAAGATCAAAATACTGATGAGAAAATTATTTATGATTTAAATCGTTGGCTTCAAGATGTTCCTTTTGTAGCTAACGATGGGACTTCTAATGATTATAGTGGTTCTTGGTTTATAGGTAATATTGATTTAAGTAACCTTAAAGATGGGGATTATACGATGTATATAAAGGCTTCAGGAGAAGATTATTACAGTGAAGATGTTGTATCAAATGCAGAATATAATAACAATATTGAAAGAAAACATGAAGGAACAACTGGAACTGGGTATATGATTCGTGAAAATAAAACATTACCTAAAGTTGATTTAGAATTATTTGTTAGAAGTGATGGTTTAATTACCTATGGAACAACACCAGTATGGTCTGGGGTTTATAGTGATTTATTTAGCTATGATTTAAACGATAATACTTTAAGTTTAACTGGATCATCTTATGCTTTAAAAACTGATTATAAAGCATCTGATAGTGTTGAAAGGGAAATTATTTTTGAAAATAAAAAGACCCATAAAATTGCTTATAGAGAAGAGATAGGTTCTATTACAGATGGACCATATAAAATTACTTCGGCTACTGGCAGTGATATGACTAGAGCATGGTTTAATTCTGATATTGATATTTCTTCTTTAAATAAAGGTACTTATATTATTTATATAAGGACTAAAGTAGGAAATGTTGATGATTATAGTGAATTTGCCGATTCTGCTTATTCTGATTTATCTGACACTTCAGAATTTGACGGTAAAAAAGTTTCTTTAAAAAGAAATAATGATCAGAGAATAAGATTAGAGTTAGTTATTGAATAACTAGCTTTTTTCTTTTGAAAATGTTATAATTTTTTCATGAATGGAATAGATTTAAATATTAAAGATAAACCAATATTAATAGATAGTAGTGGAATTTTAGTTAAATACGGATTTGATAGAGTTCCAATAGTTATAAATTATAGTACTTTGAAAAAAATATTGTTAAAACACGGAATTCCTAAAGAAGATTTAATTTTATTAAAAGAGCAGATTGAAAGTAATTTATTGATAGCCTCTTCTTTAACACGTAGTGATTCTATTGTTTTGTTTATTGGTCAATGGGATTTCAAAGCTAGACCTATTATGGTAGCTTTGAATTTAGAAAAACAGATAAATGAAACGCCTGTTTATAAAATAACAAGTATTTATGGTAGAGGTAATTGTGAAAGATTTATACAAAGATTATTTGATGATGATAAGATTATTTATTATAATGAGAATGCTTATTTATGGTTTAAAATTTTAGGGTATGATGTTCCCGAAAATATTATCGCTGATGATGCATTATATATTAGTAAGTATTTTGTGTCTTTATGCATATTAAAAAACTAACTCCCCCCATAGAGCTATAATTGCTCAAGGACTTTGTTAGTTCTTTTTTATTGTAACAAATTTAAACTCTTGAATCAAGTTAAGATACTAAAATAAATGTATATGTTTTTCCTTCGGTAAAGGAGTAACTTTTGTTTGTTTGGTAAGGAGAATTTTCGTGAAGTTTTCCTGTTCCACGACCTTCAGTTGATGCTTTATATGAACAAGTAATATTAACTTTATTTGAAGTTTGTTCTTGAATGCCAGCTTTTATTTTATTACAGTTTCCTGTTGGATTTGCTTCTCCATTAACCCATCCTGATTGAATATATATATTATTAAATGTTTTTGGTGGTGTTGAAGGAGTTACTGGTCTACTTGTGCTTCCACCTGATGAACCAGAATTATTAGAACCGCTAGAAGAACTAGAGTTTGATGTTTTGTTTGAATTACTTGTTTTTTTATTAGTAGCAATCGTTATTACAATACTATCTCCTTCAGATACTTGTGTTCCTTCAGCCACACTTTGATTAATTACTTTGCCAGAAGATTTGGTAGAGTATTCTTCTTTAAATGTGCATTTAATTCCTAATCTATCACATTCTTTTTTGGCTTCATTTTTAGTCATTCCGTTAAAATTTGGAATGGTTACTGCTTTTCCTTTTGAGACATATACGGTTATAGTTTCTTCTAAGTTGATTTTTTTACCTTCTTCTATAGAAGTTTTAATTATTTTATCTTTTTCAAATTCATCATTAAATTCTTCTTTAATTTCATATTTAATACCATTTGTATCAGCCCAAGATTTAAAGTCGTTAATGTTTTCAAATTTTTTCATGACAAGTGGTCCTTTAGAGAAAGTTACATCGATGATGGTGCCTTCTTCAATAATATCACCTTCTTTATAATTACTTTCTATGACACGACCAGATTTTATTTCGTTATCGTATTTATCAAAGTAATTTATTTGTAGATTGTTTTCAACCATCCATTTAGTTACATAAGACATGGTTTTGTTTTTTAAATTAGGCATTTTTATTTCTTTACCTTTGGAAATAGTTAAAGTTACTAATTCGTCTGGATTTACTGTAGTGCCTTTTTTAGGACTAGTTTTAATAACATGTCCTTTTTCTACGGTGTTTGAAAATTCATATTTTAATTCGTATAAAACACCATTTCTACCTAAATACACACTTGCTTTTAATAATGATTCATTTTTTAAATCTTTTAGAGTGATAGGTGAGAGGCTATCTTTATTTCCAAGTGAAGCAGTGAAAACAATTGGATCATTTCTTTTAATAGTTCCAGTTTTGCTTTGAGATATTATAGTATCTTTTTTTACACTTTCATTTTCTTCGAAGTTAATAGTAACACTGTTTAAGAAATTTTCTTGAGTAAACTTTACAACATCATCGACATTCCAGCCAGTCATGTCAGCTAGAATTACTTCTTTATTATAGTCTGGTCCATTTGATACGATAAAGTCGACTTTATTTATATTTTTTGTTAAGGTTTCAGGTTTTTTACTTTGACTTATAACACTGTATTTTTGGGTAGTATCACTATATTCAAAATTTTGACTTGTTTTAATATTATTTTCTTCAGTCCAATTAATAGCTTTAGTTAAATTTTCACTTTCAAAATCTGGTAAAAAACTTTGAGTTGGAAGGTTAATTACATTTGTCATATATAATCCGTTAAAAGCAATAGTTCCTAAAACTAATAGGGAAGTTATAACGGTCGGGACTGATTTGTTTTTAAAAAATGATTTTTTAAAACTAATAATAAAACTTAAAGTAATTATTAAAATTAAAAAGGCATTTATTATTTGATAAATTTGATCTATACGATTTGTTGAATCAAGAATTAAAAAAATGAAAAGGGCGATAGACGCGACTAGGGTAACCGATAGAAAAGCATTTGCTGCTTTAGGTTTTTTTATTTCTTCGTTTTGTATTTTGTTTTCTTCGTTTTTTTGTTTTCTTGGATTTTTATAGATATTTTTTTTATCATCATCAAATAAAATATTTTTTAATTCTTTTCTTTTCTCTTCCATGTCTTTTTCTTTTTCTATTTGTTTATTTTTTATTTCTTCTTCGAATTTTTTTCTTTCTGTTCTAGAAGTATATGTTTTATTATTTTCCATATCTTATCACCTATAGTAATTATACATTAAAATAAAGTTAAATTATATATTTTAAGTTATTTTCGTTTTTGATTTTACTTATACTTGACAAAAAAAGTGCGTGATGCACTTATTTTAAGTATGGTTTAATTAATCTTAACGTTTTTTCTTTGGGTACTAGAAGGTTTCTTGAAGATGAATCTATATCTTTTATAATGATATTATCTTTTTTGCTAGCAAGGTCGTTTAAGTATTCTTTTGGAACGTAAACGTCGTTTTTAGAATAAACAATTAAGATAGGAATTTTTATTTTTTCGATTGCTAAATTTGTATATGATTTTGTTTTGTTAAATAAAATTATAGTTTTTATTTTTTCACTATCAAAGCTATTTTTAGGGTTAGATTGTGTGAGTTTTTGGCTTTTTATTTTTCTTTTTTCTTCTTTTGAATATTGACCAAATCTTGGTGAAATCAAAATCATGTTTTTAATTTTGGGAGATTTGTTAGCAGCTAAAACTCCAAAATTACATCCTATAGAATTGCAGATTACATTCACATTTTGTCCAATAGGATTGCTTCTTCTTACCTCATCATTAATATCAAACATTATTTTGTCATTTGAAGTTAATGGTAAACTTGTGTAACTATAAAATACGTTTGTAAGATTTAACCCTTCTTGATTAAAGATTCTTTTAACTTGATCAAATTCTTGATGATCAGTATCTAATCCTTTGAAATATAAATTATTCATTATATCAATCCTCTCTTATTTTCTTCATTATAGCATAGTTATGATAAGAAATTATAAATTATTCTAAGTTTTAATGAATTTGTTAAATAATACTTTTCCCTTTAATATTTAATTTTCTTAGTATATATGTAATAGCTAAAGAAAGAACAAATATTATAATAGAAATAATAGGTATGGAAAGAATTGGCGTAAAATCAGTAATTTTTATTATGTTAAAATCGAATAGTAAATTCATAATTAAAATATGAATAATATATATTCCTAAAGTGCAATTTGAAATAGTAGTGATTTGTTTTCTATATATTTTTTCTGATTTAAAGTAGTTATGTTTAAAAAACAGAAATAAAGCACAGGCTTCAAAAAATGTAAATATACTAAAATAGTCATAAAAACTGACAATATTGTTTTTTTCATATTCAGATATTAGAAAAGTTAATAAAGTGCATGCGATTATACTTAAAATTCCCATTAGATAAATAATATTTCTTTTCTTTTTAGAAATATTAAAATTGTATAAAAAATAACCTAATAAAAAGTAACTATAATACTGGCAAATTAAATCAATAGGAAGTTTAC
>CALVWP010000062.1 GCA_944367495.1 uncultured Bacilli bacterium | reverse complement strand
TGGCTCTTTTGGCGACACGGTTATTCATGTGGTGGCAGCTTTAATTGGAATGATTCCTGAGGGCTTGGTATTACTTACTAGTACTGTTTTAGCTATTAGTGTTATTAGGCTTTCTAAATATAATGTGCTTGTTCAGGAATTATACTGCATTGAAACTTTAGCTAGAGTGGATACTATTTGTTTAGATAAAACAGGTACAATTACTAAAGGGGAGATGGAAGTATCTAAGTTAGTACCTTTAAATGAAACTTCAATGAATGAAATAGTAGATGTGCTTAGTATAATGAGTTATCATATGGAAAACGATAATCAGACGATGGAGGCTATTAGTAAAAAATATGCACGAAAAAATAATTATAAGGTATTAGAAATTGTGCCATTTTCTTCACAAACGAAATGGTCGGGCATTTCATTTGAAAATGAAAGTTATATTATAGGAGCACCGGAGGTTGTACTTAGCGATACTTCTAAAATAGATAAGGAACTTGATATATATACAAAAAGTAATAGAACAATTTTACTTGGAAAAGTTAATCATAAACTTAATAAGATGCTACCTTTGGACGTAGAACCTTTAGCTTTAGTTATTATTAATGATAAAGTTAGATTAGAAGCTAAGGCAACACTTGATTATTTTAAGGAACAAGGTGTTGATATTAAATTAATTTCTGGAGATAATCCAAAAACGGTAGTTGGGGTAGCTGAAAAAGTGGGACTTACCGATCTTAAATATATCGATATGAGTAAATGTGATTTACCAGTGATGGAAGTAGCTGAGAAATACGATATATTTGGTAGGGTAAAACCAAAGCAAAAAAAAGAACTTATAATGGCTTTGAAAGCTTGTGGACATACGGTAGCTATGACAGGTGATGGGGTAAATGACGTATTAGCTTTGAAAGAGGCTGACTGTAGTGTGGCTATGAGTAGTGGTAGTGATGCGGCGAGAAATGTGTCACAGCTTGTACTTTTAGATTCTAATTTTTCTTCTATGCCGAAAGTTGTGGCAGAAGGAAGAAGAAGTATTAATAATATTCAAAGATCGTCATCTTTATTTCTCTGTAAGACAACTTATGCGACAGTGTTAGCGGTTTTATTTATGTTTTTGCCACTTAGTTATCCGTTTGAACCTATTCAACTTACTTTAACTAGTGTAGTTACCATTGGTATACCTTCATTTATTTTGGCTTTAGAACCAAATAATGAGAGAATTAATGGTAAGATTATTTTAAATGTGTTAAAAAGGTCTGTTCCAACAGCTTTAACGATTGTTTTAAATATTTTAATTATTTCACTTTTACCATATATTATAAGACTTACAAATGATGAGGTTTCGACTTTGTGTGTGTTATTAACGGGGCTTACTGGCTTTATGCTTTTATATAGAATAAGTTTACCATTTAATTTATTAAGAAGAAGTTTATTTATATTTTTAATTGTTTTATTTGGTATCGGGGTAATTTTTTTAAGAGAGTTATTTTCACTTACAATAATAACACCTAAGATTTTAATTTTAATGATTGCTTTGTTTATGATAGCTGTATCTTTATTTAATTTATTTACTGATTTATTTTATAAAATTTCTAAAAAAATAAAAATTTGATAAATCCCTTGTATTTTGGGGTTTTTATGTTAATTTTTTGCTTACAATTATTGACATTATATGTAAAGCAGATGTATAATTAATATAATAATGGAGCAGGTGATGGTATGGCTTATGAAAAAGATACAGGGGCTTTAGTTAATCAAATCAGTGTGGTGACACGTGATCATATAGATTGGATTAAAACTCAGCTTTTAAAACCTGATAATTTTATGAAAGCAAAAGGGCGAGAAGTTTGGATTGATGTTCCTAATAGTAAACTTAAAAATATTGTAACGATTCCTGGAAAAGGTGAAGCTAATTATCGTGATGCTTGGGTTAAGGTGTATAATTTAGCGGTAGATTATTTAGAAGATAGTTTGAGCTTTGCTTGTATGAATGGTGAACTTGATTATAGAACAATTAAATGGCCGATGTTTAATGCTGAGTCGGCAGATTATGCAAGAGAATTAGAAATTATTTTTGATGCTTATAAGTTGAAACTTAGGCATGAAAAAGAAATGGCTTTAAATGATGAACCTATGGTGACCAAAAGAAGTGTGATTTTAACACCTAAGGAAATATCAGATACTAAAGAGGATGAACAAGAGGTTTTAGATGTTACACCGAAAGAACCAGAAGTTAAGGAGATTAATGAAAAACCGTTTGTTGTGAAAAAACTTTTGGATGGCGATAAGTTAACTAAGAAAGATATTAACGATTTACAAGAAACTAACACTAATATGGTTATATTACCATGTCAGAATATTAATAACATAAAAGAAGAAAAGTTGTTTTTGGAAAATATGCAAATGTGTGAAGAAGAAAATATTAAAACTTGTGCGATGGTATATGGTAAAGCAACGGATGAGAAGGATGCATCTTATGAACTTAAGAAAATTTTTAAGCTATTAGAACAATGTGGGCCAAAATTTACGAAAATGGTTATTTATGAGGTAAATGATAAGTTTGTTTTTGATCATAAAGGAAGCGAAATGGAGTTACTTAGTTTTATAAATGCATATTCTTTAATAGCCGAAGGTTTGGCTAAAGAAGGTTGTTTACCGGTTATATCAATGAATTTAATGAGTAAGAAATTTTTAGAAGATATTTATCAAAGATATAATTTAGAAAGTAAATATGAAATTGTATATGTGGTTTTAGTAAGAGAGATAGAAGAGTTAGAGAAGAATGATTCAACTATTTTGATGGATCCACAGTATGATTATGATATACTTACTTTGAAAAATCCAAAATACAGTACTGGAAGTGAGCTTAAAGAAGTGATTAATAATTTAGAAAAAAATACGACTTTAGCTAAAGCTGCCTAGCTGTATTTTTTCTATTAATATGAGGAGGAGTATAATGCTGAAACTTAAACAAATAAAAAAAGATTATGCAACTGGTGATTTTATACAACATGCTTTAAAAAAAATTAGTTTATCTTTTAGAGAAAATGAATTTGTCGCAATACTTGGTCCAAGTGGTTCTGGCAAAACGACACTTTTAAATATTATTGGTGGTCTTGATAGGTATACAACTGGTGATTTAATTATCGATGGAAAGTCTACTAAAAAATTTAAAGATAAAGATTGGGATGCATATAGAAATCATGCGATAGGTTTTATATTTCAAAGTTATAATTTAATTGGACATATTACGGTTTTAGAAAATGTTGAAATGGGTATGACTTTAAGTGGAGTAAATTCTAGTGAAAGAAGAAAAAAAGCTATGTCTTTACTGGAAAGAGTTGGACTTAAAGAACATGCTAATAAAAGACCTAATCAACTTTCTGGGGGACAGATGCAAAGAGTGGCAATTGCAAGAGCTTTAGCTAATGACCCTAAAATTATTTTGGCTGATGAACCAACGGGAGCTTTAGATAGTAAAACGAGTCAGCAAATTATGGATTTGATCAAAGAAATTTCCAAAGATAAGTTAGTTATTATGGTTACTCATAATGCAGAGCTAGCAGAGAGTTATGCGAGTAGAGTTGTTAAGATGAAAGATGGAGAAATTTTAGATGATAGCAATCCTTATAATGATGATAAGTGTAAAGGTAATTTAAATATTGATAGAACTTCGATGAGCTTTTTAACAGCTTTAAAGCTTTCTTTTGATAATATCAGAACAAAGAAGGGAAGAACGATTTTAACAGCTTTTGCTTCTTCTATTGGAATTATTGGCATCGCTTTAATATTATCTTTATCTAATGGATTTAATATTGAAGTTGAAAAATTCGAACAAAATTCTTTAGTACAGTCACCAATTATTATTTCTAATCAAACAGTTAAAATGGATGAGAATACATTTAACGAACTTGTAGGCAAAGCGAATAATCATAAGTATCCGTTTGATAAAGTGATTTATGCACAAGATGATATTGTTGATACAATAATTCATACTAATAAAATAACTAATGAATATGTTGATTATATTAAGGAAATTAATAAAGAAAATATTTCGGCAATTTCATATATTAAAGGAGTTAATCTTAATTTAGTTAGCAAAAACAATGATGGTTATAGTTTGGTAACCCCTAGTTCAAATATGAAAGGTAGTTCATTTGGACAATTACCTATAGAATATGGTGATGGGTTAACTTTGAATAATTATGATGTATTAGCGGGAACGGTTAATAATGATGCACTGGGTTTAGTTTTATTTGTTAATAGTAAAAATGAAATAAGTTCTGAAATGTTAAAACAATTAGGTTTTGATGAAAAAGCTGACTTCGATGATATTCTCGGGAAGGAGCTTAAGGTTGCTTTAAATGATGATTATTATAAACAAATAGAAAATAATTTTATTGTCGAAACTGATTTAGCTAAGCTTTACAATAGTAAAAACAGTATGGATGTTAAGATTACAGCTATTTTAAGGGTAAAAGAAGATAAAGAGATGATTGCTTTAAATGATGGCCTTTATTATACACCGGCTTTAGCTAAGGAGATTATAAGTAAAAATAATGATTCTAAAATTGTAAAAGCACAAAAAGATGCGGATTATAATGTTCTTAATCATCAATCTTTTGACGACAGTGTAAGTAAAGAGATGTTTTTAGGTTATTTGGGTGCTGATATAGTGCCAACGGCTATATATATTTATCCTAAAGATTTTGAAACTAAAGATGAAATTACAAATTATTTAGACGCTTATAATGAAGGTAAAAAGGAAGATCAAGTTATTCAATATACTGATATGGCCGAGATGATTTCAACTTTATCTGGTAATATCATGGATGCTATTACAGTGGTTTTGATTGCTTTTTCTTCAATTTCTCTAGTGGTATCTTCAATTATGATTGGAATTATTACATATATTTCGGTTTTAGAGAGAACTAAAGAAATTGGAATACTTAGAGCAATAGGAGCAAGAAAAAAAGATATTACAAGAGTATTTAATGCAGAAACCTTTATAATTGGTATTTTTTCAGGATTGCTTGGTATTTTAATAGCATATTTACTTATTATTCCAACAAATATAATTATAGAAGATTTATCTGGGCTAGCAGGAGTAGCTAAGCTTAATCCAATACATGCAATTATACTGATTATTATAAGTGTTTTATTAACTATAATAGGTGGAGCTATACCAGCTAAAATGGCTTCTAGAAAAGATCCTGTAGAAGCATTGAGAACGGAGTAGTGTTTACTCCGTTTTGTTTCGATTTGACAATATTTATATTTTTGTTACAATATTAAAGCTTTAGAAAGAGGCGAAATATGCAAATACAAGAATTTAAGAAGTTAGATTTGAAAAATAATATTCAATTAAAAGCTGAAAAGCCAAAAATTATTCAAAAAACAAAAAGAGAAAAGGATTTAGAACATTATACTGAGTTTTTTAAAAGGACTTTATCAAAAGTAGATGATATTGAAAATTCTAATTATACAGCATTGGAGATTGTTAATGATGAAGGACTTACTGTTAGTTCAGGATTACATAATGAGGGTTTTTTAAATTTTAAAGTTTGTAATTTAGGACTTATTGAAACTTTAGTAAAAAATCCATTAGAGTTACAAAAAATTAATTTAATTCATGCAGTTTTACCATTTGATGAATCTGCACAATTACTTAAATATTTGATAGATATACCTAAAATTTCTAAATGTAAAACTAAAGTTGCTTTAGGTATGTATGTAAATCCTAATGATCATAATTTTGAGCTTCAAAGAAGAATTTTTAGTGTAATGATGAGAAGATTAGATTTTTTTGAATATAAAGGTGAAGAAAAAAATGGTACAGATTTTAAATTAGTACTTTCAGCTTATCAAAAAAATATGAAATTGAGACGTTAACTGTCTCTTTTTTGGTGTATAATGTTTTTGGGTGATAATGTGGAAGATAAATTAAAAAAAATTGTTAAATTTTTAAAAGAGAAAAATAAAACGATAAGCACGATGGAATCTTGTACAGGTGGAGCAATTGTGAATGCTATTACTAATGTGCCTGGAGCGAGTAATGTTTTAAATTTTAGTGCGGTGACATATTCAAATGATTTTAAGATTAAAATGGGAGTTAGCGAAGAAGTCATTGATAAATATACAGTTTATAGTAAAGAAACAGCTAGAAGTATGGCTAAGACAATTAGTAATTATGCTATGAGTGATTATGGTATAGGTATTACAGGTAAATTAGGAAAGAGGGATCCTAATAACAAATGTGGTAATAATAATCAAGTGTTTATATGTATTTATGATAAAAGGTTAGACAAATATAATGATTTTGATATGTTTGTATATAAAATTAATAGGCGTGATGATAAAAAAGAAGTCTTAGAGTTTGTTTTAAATAAATTGTTTGAATATTTGATGAAATAATTTTATGCATAGAGATTTGGAAGAACTTTTTTCTCATCTTAGTCATTCAAATTTTCGCTCTAGTTTTCATCTATCTAAATCTATGAAAGACTATGTGCGAAAAAAAGGCTTAGATGTAATAGAAAGTCATGCTTATGATTTTATAAATAAAAAGTTAAAACCAGCTTTTCCTTTTAATGATGGAAAACAAACGGCTTATAGAGGTCATCCAGTTTTTATAGCTCAGCACGCAACAGCTACATGTTGTAGAGGATGTCTTTTCAAATGGCATCATATTGCTAAAGGTAGGGAGCTTACTTTAGATGAGGTGAATTATTTAGTAAAGGTTATTATGTTTTGGATTAGGAAAGAAATGAACATGTAAAAATGTATACAAAAATGTTTAGTTATGGTATAATTTTATTGGTAATCGAACTAATTTTGATAACCAAAATAATAAGGAAGGGAGATATTTGATATGGAATTAAAAGGTACAAAAACTGAAAAAAATTTACTTACAGCATTTGCTGGAGAAAGTCAAGCTAGAAATAAATATACTTATTTTGCATCAACAGCTAAAAAAGAAGGTTATGAACAAATAGCTGCAATTTTTGAGGAAACTGCAAATAATGAAAAAGAACATGCTAAAATGTGGTTAAAAGCTTTATTTGGTGGCGATGTTAGTGAGAGTTTAAAAGTTGATACTAAAGAAGCTTTAAAATTAGCTGCTGAAGGTGAAAATTATGAATGGACAGAAATGTATGCAGAAATGGCTAAAGATGCTAAGGAAGAAGGATTTAACAAATTAGCTTATTTATTTGAAGAAGTTGCTAAAATTGAAAAAACACATGAGGAAAGATATAATAAATTATTAGAAGCTGTTAAGTCTGAAAAAGTATTTAAAAGTGAAACTCCCAAAATGTGGGTTTGCCGTAATTGTGGTCATGTTCACTATGGTGAAGAAGCACCTAAAGTTTGTCCAGTATGTGCTCATCCACAATCATATTTTGAAATCAAATCAGAAAATTATTAGACTGCTTAAATGCGGTCTTTTTTGTTTAGTATAATGTCAAGATAATTTATAGTTATAAATTATTTTTTGTGTTTTGATTGACGTATGTTATAATAATATGTGAAAGGAGTGTGTGATATGGCATTAGTTAAATGTAAGGAATGTGGTAATGAGATGAGTGATCATGCTAAAGCATGTCCAAATTGTGGGGCGACAAATGATAAAAAGTTTTGCCCAGAATGTGGTAAGGAGTTAAGTAGTAAAGCTCCACTTTGCCCAAATTGCGGTTATTCTTTTAAAACAGATGTAGTTAGTCAGAATTCTAAAGGTGAAATGTATGGTTTATCTATTGCGGCTTTTGTTTGTTCATTTTTCTTCTGTATTGTTGGCCTTATAATGGGAATTGTTGTGTTAAGTGCTAATAAAGGTAGAAAATGTACAGCAAGAAGTTTTGCAATTGCAGCGGTAGCGATTAGTGGTGCATGGATTGCTTTAATTTTGCTTTTCATATTTATGGGTATTTTAGCAAGAAGTGTATATGTATATTTTTAAAAATTATTGTTGATTTGAAAGGATTGATTTATGTATGGCAATGATTAAGTGTCAAGTATGTGGTAAGGATATAAGTGATAAAGCGGCCAAATGTCCACATTGTGGTTATGTTAGTGGTGGTAAGTTTTGTCCAGACTGTGGAGCTTCCATAAATGAAAATTCAAATGTTTGTGTTCATTGTGGTTATGTTTTAAAAACTAACAAAAGTAAGAGGAAGGTATTTAAACCAATTCAAATGTTGATTGTTGGCGGACTTTTAGCACTTATTGGTTTATTTGGTTTACTTTGGAGTACAGGAATTCATTATTATGGTGATCGTGTAACTGATGAGTATTATGGTGGGGATGCTTATACTGGAATGCAACAAGCAAGTGCTGCGACAGCTAGAAATGTATCTGATTTAGGTGATTTAGTTGCTGGTTATTATTCTGGAGTTACGAAAATAATAACCCTTATATTGATGATCGCAGGTGGTTATTTGATTTCTTCTGGAATATATCTTTTGACAAGGAAAGAGGAGTAATATGGCTTTAGTTAAGTGTAAGGAATGCGGTAAAGAGATCAGTGATAAGGCTACTGTGTGTCCTGCTTGTGGTTTTGAAAATCAATTAACAATTTGTCCCAAGTGTCATAAAGAGATGAGTAAAACAGTAAAAGTTTGCCCACACTGTGGGTCTAAATCTGATGGATCTTTATTAGTTACTATTTTCATTATAATTTGTTTAAGCATTTATAGTCTTGTGTCAATTTATGTGACTTATAATGCTGCTAAAACGTTTGTTGTTGATTTAATGGATGGTGTTCTTTTATATTTTTACAATTATTTGTACATAATTTCTTTGGAGATTATGCAGCTCTGTGTTTTATGGTTGACGTTTGCGTATATTAAGACACAAAAAAATTTTTTATCAATTATTAGTTTTATCAGTATTATATTATCGCTTTTGGTGTGGATAATCTATGCATTTATTTGGATTTATAATGATTTTGGTACTTTTTCATTTTTGGATTTGATATATACGACGGCTGAAAATTATATACTACCGGTTATTATATGTTTGTTTGGACTTTTATCTGTAAGAAAGGCAAAGAGTTAATATGGCTTTGATTAAGTGTAAAGAATGTGGAAAAGAAATAAGTGCGACTGCTTTAATATGTCCGCATTGCGGTTTTCCTAATAAAAAGAAGTCTAAACTAGGACTTATAATAATTGTTGTTTTGGCTTTAGTTTTATTAGTTGCAGCAGTTATATTTTTGTTAAGTAGTTTTGCTCAAAAAAATGCTGTTGAAAATGGCTATAAAAAAATTGATAGTTTAGCTAGTTTGGATGCAGCAATATATGATGATAGTTCTGTGATTTTACTTGCTCAGACTACTTGTCAGTATTGTAAAAAATTTAACCCTGTTTTAGAGAGTGTTAGGAATGATTATAATTTAGATGTTTATGAAATAATGATAGATGAATTAGATAGTGAACTTTTTGATGATATGATGAATTCTGATAATGAGTTTGGTGATTTTTTCTATGAAAATGATGAATGGGGTACACCATTACTTTTACTTTTCCAAGATGGTGAATTAGTAGGTAGTTTAAGTGGTTATACTGAAGAAGAAAATTTAGTTAAAACATTAGAAGATTGTGATTTTATTTAAAGGAGGAGAGATAATGGCATTAGTTAAATGTAGGGAATGTGGTAAAGAAATGAGTGACACAGCTAATATTTGTCCACATTGTGGTTATAAAAATAATATGATTTTTTGCCCAGAATGTGGTAATAAAATTAGCCGTAATGCGGCAATGTGTCCAAAATGTGGTTATA
>CALVWP010000061.1 GCA_944367495.1 uncultured Bacilli bacterium | reverse complement strand
AAACTTATTAAAATTACAAATGAAAATTTCAGATATAGTAAAAGCAACAGGATTATCAGAAAAAGAAATAAACGCTTTAAACACTGAAAAGTAGATTAATTTCTACTTTTTTGCTTATTTGATGTACCTTTTGTTTTAAATGAAATGTTAAAGCTGCATGCGAATATAAATAGTAGAATATTTGCCATTTTTAAGTGTTATTGTTTAATTAGAGTGTAAATAATAACGTTTTTTTGTATAAAAAAAATACTTAAACACATAATAAATGTTGAAAGGACTGATTAAAATGAACGAAAACGAAGAATTGCTAAATTACATTTATGAAACAGCTAATATGGGCATGCAAAGTACCAAAGATTTAATAAATGCCCTAAAAGGTAAAGATAATAAGATAAAAAAATTGCTGCCAGAAATTGAAAAAAATTACGAAAAATATTCAAAAGAAACTGAAAAAATATTAAATAAAAATGATTTAAAAGCCAAACCAATTGGAGTAATGGCTAAAACTATGTCTAAAATGAGTATAACTAAAGAAATGATGAATGATAATAGCGACTCAAATATTGCTGATATGCTCATTCAAGGCTTAACCATGGGCAACTTAGAACTAACAAAACACATTGATAATTATGAAAACACAGCCGACAAAAAAATAATAGAACTAGCCAAGTCATTAAGAAAGTTTGGTGAAGAATACATTCAAAAGTTAAAAACATTTTTATAGTTCTTGCAATTACCCCTAAAACATATTATAATAAACTAAGAAAGTAGGGGTTTAAATGGCTAAAAATAATTTTAAAGAATTTGTTAAAAAATATCGTCTATTTTTAATTATATTTTTAACCGTGATTATTGTTTTAATTGTTGGAATTACCATTTCCTTTAATTTTGATAAAGAAAAGATTAGTATAGCTAAAAATAATAAGCAAGAAATAATTGCTAATACTGAAAAAGAACTCATCGAACCAGCCACATTTGAAGACTTACTATTTGACAATATATCTTTAATATATAAAGATGGTTATTCTTATTTTTCTGCCGATGTGAAAAGCACCGGCAACACAGAAATTACTATTTCTGATGTTAATATTGTATTAAAAGATAAAGACGGGAACCCAGTTATTACTCTAAGAGGTAATATTAGTAAATCTAATGCTAATAAATCGGTTGGAAGTATAACTTCTTCCACCAAAGGTAAATTAAACGGAGTCGTAAGTAAAGAAATAATCAAATATGAAAACACAGCTCAAAATTAGCTGTGTTTTTAAATGTCTAAACTTTCAACATCATCATAACTGTATATGTCATTTGTCTCAGAACGATTTCCTAAATATTCACCATCGTTTCTTTCACTTTCAATTAGTTTTTCCTTATTTCTAATAATAGCTTCTTTTAACTCGTCATTACTACTAATCATATCGTCATCTTCGAGTTCAATTAACTTCAAAATCTCTTCAAATGTAGTTTTTCCCTCAAGGACTTTTTCTAAGCCATCTTGTAACATCGTTGTTACATGACCATTATCATAAACAAGATTCCTAATTTCTTCTTTAGGTTTACCGTTACTTAAAGCATCACGAATATCTTGATCGATTCTTAAAACCTCATGAATTGCTAAACGCCCACGATAACCATCATGACATTCTTCGCAGCCCTCCGCATCATAAATCTCATCGACATCTTTATTTAATACAGTTTTAAAAACCATTTTTTCATATTCACTAGTTTTTCTTTTAACTCGGCAGTGTGGACAGAGCTGACGCGCTAATTTCTGTGAAATAACACCTTCTAAAGCTGAAGCTAATAAATACCTTTGAACATCCATGTCGATTAATCTTTCAATTGTATTTAAAGAAGTATTAGTATGTAATGTAGATAATACTAAATGTCCTGTAATTGAAGCTCTAACTGCGATTCGTGCTGTTTCCGTATCTCTAATTTCACCAATCATAATTATATTCGGATCTTGTCTTAATATAGATCTTAAAGCGGTCGCAAAAGTTAAACCTATTTTAGGATTGGCTTGAACTTGATTTATACCATTAATATCCATCTCAATCGGATCTTCGACAGTAATAATGTTAGTTGCTGATGTATTTAATTGCTGCAAAATAGAATAAACCGTAGTACTTTTACCACTACCAGTTGCTCCAGTAACCAAAATAATACCATTTGGAACATTTATCATTTCTAAAACTTTTTTATAATTTTCTTCACTAAACCCAAGTTCATCTAATCCTGCCATACTTCTCGTATAATCCAAAATACGAATAACAATTTTTTCACCCGTACTAACAGGAAGTGAAGAAACACGTAAATCTAAATCAAATTCGCCTAAAGTTTCTTTAATTGCTCCATCTTGTGGAAGTCTTGATTCAGTAATGTTCATTTTAGAAATTGTTTTTAAACGTGTAATCATATAATCGCAGTATTCGTTTGGAACAGATGCATAATCCATTAACACACCATCAATTCTAATTCTAATAAGCAAATGATCTTCATAAGGGTCAAAGTGTATATCACTGGCCCCTCTTTTTTTCGCATCAATTAAAATTTCATTTATTACATCGGCAATTGGCATTTTTGCAAAGTCGAATGTTCTCATCATAAAATATCAGTCACCTTTCTTTCTTTTAGGACTAGATTTTATCCTAAATATATTATATAATAGTTTTAAGATAAAAACAATTCAAAAGGAGCAAAAATCATGAAAAAAGATAATAGGGGCTTTTTACTTGCTGAATCTTTAGTAGTGTCAACTTTTGTCTTGACCATTTTAATTTTGCTATATATTCAGTTTAGTAATTTAATAACAAATTATAAAAATAGTTATAATTATAATAATGTCGAATCAATATATGACTTATCTTCTGTCGCAAATTATCTAAATATAGCCAGTATTGATCTATCTTCACAGCTAACCGTAGATAAACCATATGTTACTATTTACAAAGACGGATCATGTAATATAGATGCTGGTATAGTAGATCCTTTTTGTGATAATCTTATTAATAAAATGGGTGCCAATAAAATAATTTATACATCCTCTGATATTCAAATTATTAAAGACTATGTATCTAATCACAATGATTCTGAAATAAATCAGAAACTTCGTGAATTTATTTCTAGAGTAGAAACAAATACTATTTTAAACAAAGGAAGATTGTTTGCTGAATTTAATAACGGAACTTATGCGACTATTGCTGTAGATATAGCTTCTGAACTTACTGAAAACACTTTAACTACAAATGATTTAAAAGACCTAGCTGTAACTAGTGGTGATGGTCTTTACAAAGACGCGTATGAAAATGGTCGGTTCATATATAAAGGAACAAACCCAAATAACTATATAACTTTTAACAACGAAATGTGGCGAATATTATCAGTCGAAGCTGATGGTAGTCTTAAAATAATAAAAAATGAAAGTATAGGTGATATGATCTTTGATACTGATAATAGCAATTGGGAAACTTCAGATATCAAAACATATCTAAATGGTGAATATTTAAATAGCATTGGAACAAACAAAGGAAAGATAATATCTCATAAATGGAGCATAGGAGCGATTACTTCTGATAACGCAGATTTGAAAGGTCAAATAACTAGTGAGAATAGCACTTTATCGCAAGAAGCAAATGTTGGATTGATAACTGTATCAGAATATCTAAGAGCTAATAATAAAACAGAGTGCAATAGCTTTGCTGCTAACAACACTAACACCAGTACTTGTAAAACAACTAACTGGCTTGCCAAAAATCTTTCCCTTTGGACAATTACTCCTAATATATCCGAAAGCAGATTTATTTTTACCATAGCTGCTGACGGTACAGTAAGTAATGCCGGAACTGACTTTGGTAGTAGTACTTTCCCAGTCGTTTATCTAGCTTCTGATATTACTTTAACTGGTGACGGTAGTCAAAACAATTCATTTCAAATCAAGTAAGGAGGTAAAACTCATGAACAATAAAGGATTTACAGTTGTTGAATTAATCGCCTCATTCGCCTTAACTATGGTTATTACAGTTTTCTTATTCGAGGTACTAATTGAAGTGAAAGATATATTTGCCGATGCTGGCACTAAAAGTGCAATCCAACAAAAAGCCAGCATAATTTCTAAAAACATTGAAAATAATTTACCTTCTATTGGTAGTAGTGTTTCATGTTCTGGTGATACCTGTGATATTAATGGAAAAACACTTAAAATAGATGTTGCAAATCAAAAAGTTATCATAGGAGGTCAAAACTTTAATATGCCAGATACCGTTAGTATCAAAAACTACGAATTAAATAATACTTGTAACGAAGCCAACTGCTATTTATATGTTAGTATGGTTTTAGATAGTGGAAACTTAAAAAAAGAATATAACTATGATGTAACATATTATTATTCTCTATAAACTCATCCAAAAATCAAAAAACCAAAACATCAATGTCGCCGATATAATGGCATGACCAATCCGCGCACATAAAAACGGTAAATATTTTATATCAGTATCACTAAGTATACTCATTATCTGCATATGAACCGAAAGTCCTCCGAATGATAAAATCATTACAGTTAAAACGCATTTGAGTTTTAAAGGGATTGCTTCTAAACTTATATATTTTAACCCTTGAGTCATTTCAATAAAACCGCTTAAAATACTTTGAAAAACACTATTTAGGTGTAGGTTGTTAAAGACAATTGTTGTTAAAACCAAACATGAAGTAATAACCCCTAAAATCAAAAGCAAAGTATTAATACTACTAACTAAAGAATTAGTAACGATTTTACCAAAGCCATCTTTATTGCTAATTCTTTTTTCATGCATTTTTTCTATGGCTTCCAATAAACCGTTTTTGCTATCTTTCATATCACTAGGATGGTAACTTCGCATGAAAAAACCTATAAACAAATTACCAACATAGTGACATAGTAAAATAAGTCCTCCAACATCTTTGTTATTTAAAAATAAAACAGACACAGTTCCTAAAATAAACAAAGGATTAGAAAAACAAGTAAAACATAAAATTTTAGTAGCTTCATATTTGTTAATTGTCCCATCTAAATAAAGATCTCTGGTGTATTTTGCGTTCGCCGGATTTCCTGATATAATACTCATGAAAAAGATAAAAGCGCAGGCCCCTTTGATTTTAAAAAGTTTATTCATTAAACCTTTAAATAAACTACCCATAAATTCAGGCATGCCGCATTTAATCAGCAAATTCGAAAGGACAAAAAATGGAAATAGTGAAGGGAAAATATTGTTTTTAAAAACACTTAATGAAAAATCTACAGAATCTAAAATACTTTCTGACTCTGTCAAGATTTCATAACCAATAAACATTAAAAAAATCATAATTAAAATACTCACCATTTTTTGCATATTTTCACCTATTATCAAATAAATCTTATTACTGAAAGGAGATAACCATGAAAAACCTATTTAATAATATTAAAAAATATTTAAAAGAATACTATAAAGTTATAATTATTTATATTTTGATTTTAGCTTTTTTCTTAATCAAACTTCCATATTATATTTCTGCACCTGGCGGTCTTATCAACACTGAAAACAAAATAGAAACTACTGAAAGGTTCAAAATGAAAGGCTCCTTAAACATGGCTTACGTTTCCGAAATTCATGCTTCATTACCCACTTTACTTATATCTTTAATAAACGATGACTGGGATGTTCAAAGAGAAACAGAAGTCAAAAACGAAAACGAAACCATTGAAGAAAAAAACTACCGCAATAAAATGCTTTTAGAAGAAGCTAATGATACTGCCTTGTTAGTTGCTTACCAACATTCTGACATTGATTATAAGGTTCATAATAATAAAATATATATTACATATATCGATAAACTTTCAAAGACTAATTTGAAAATAGGAGATCAAATTTTAAAAGTAGATGACCAAAAAATTCCTGATAAAAGCACCTTGTTAAATTATATTTCCTCTAAAAAAATAGGGGACCAAATCTCTTTAAAAGTAAAAGATATTAATGGCAACATCAAATACCGAAAGGCCACTTTAATAGATGTTGCAAAAAGCCCCAAAGTAGGAGCTTTAGTAACAGAAACTTTTGACATCGACTCTAATAAAAAAATAAAATTTAATTTTAAAGATAGTGAGTCCGGTTCATCAGGTGGTTTAATGCTTTCACTAACAATATACAGCCATTTAAATGAAATAGATTTAACCCATGGTAAAACTATAGTTGGTACCGGAACCATTGATGCTTTGGGAAACGTTGGTGAAATAAGCGGAATTAAATATAAATTAATTGGGGCTGTCAATAAACATGCCGATGTATTCTTAGTCCCATATGGCGATAACTATCAAGAAGCCAAAAAAGTAAAAAAAGAAAAAGGTTATGATATTACTTTAGTACCCGTTAAAACATTTGAAGATGCTTTAAATTATTTGAAAAACATGTAAATTTCTAAAATGAAAAGAAAAAGAAGTTAAATTTGGGCAATTTGCTTATAGGAAAATGGGTAAATTGATAAAAAAACATAGAGTAAATTATCGTTTTAGTCTTTTGCTTAATTATATTTTTTCATTTATTATTTACTTAGGGGGTGAAATAATGAAAAAATTTTTTAAAGGGACTAATGATAATATGTTTAAAGCTATATTTACTCCAAAGAAAAATAGAGAACT
>CALVWP010000060.1 GCA_944367495.1 uncultured Bacilli bacterium | reverse complement strand
AAACTTATTAAAATTACAAATGAAAATTTCAGATATAGTAAAAGCAACAGGATTATCAGAAAAAGAAATAAACGCTTTAAACACTGAAAAGTAGATTAATTTCTACTTTTTTGCTTATTTGATGTACTTTTTGTTTTAAATGAAATGTTAAAGCTGCATGCGAAGATAAATAGCAGAATATTTGCTATTTATCGGTGTCATTATTTAATTGGGATGTGAATAGTAATTGGAAAAATGTAAAGGAAATATCTAATTTTATAGATGGACTTTAAATGTAATGATAGATTTTATATAATAGTAGTAGGAGGATCTTAGTTATGGCAAAAAAAGTATATAAAACTTTAAATTGGGATTTTTGTTTATCACTTATTTTAATTACCCTTGGGGCGGTGATGTCGGCGGCGGCTTTAAAACTTATTTTAATCCCAAATTCGATGATCGATGGGGGAATGAATGGGATTTCCATTATTTTAAATACTATATTTAAATGGCCGCTTGGGTTGACATTATTTATAGTTAATTTACCTTTTTTAATTTTAGGTTATAAAATACTTGGAAAAAAATTTATATTTAAAGCGGGTTATGGTATGATTTTATTTAGTGTTTTATTAGAAGTTTTTAATAATTATACTCCGCTTATTGAAGATACTTTACTAGCGACGGTTTATGGTGGTATTTTACTGGGTGTCGGCTGCGGACTAATAATTAAAGAAGGTGGCTGTTTAGATGGAACAGAAATTATTGCAATTATTGTAAATAGGAAAAAAAGTTTATCGGTTGGAATGGTTGTTTTAGGCTTTAATGTGGTAATATATGGAATTGCAATTTTTGTTTTAGGGATTGATCGCGCTTTATATTCGCTTTTAACTTATTTTGTTTCTTACAAAGTTATTGATATGGTAGCTGATGGTTTAAACAGTGCGAAAGCCGCTTTTATTATTACTGATGATGGAAAAATAATAGCTGATGAAATTTTAAAAAAACTTGGTAGAACAGTAACGGTTTTATCTGGTGAAGGAATTATTTCTCATGGTGATAAAAGAGTTTTATATACGGTTATTACGAGATTTGAGGTTTCACTTTTAAAAGATATTTTAAATGAAGTTGATGAGTCTTCATTTGTTACAATTTTTGATGTTTCGGAGATAATTGGCAATCATATAAAGCATGTAAAGGAAAGTTAGAAAATCGTCAAAAAATATGACGATTTTAATATGTCATGATATAATTAAAATGTTATAGGGGAAAAATATGAAGAGAATAAAATGGGTATTATTTATTATTTTAATTTTAATGTTTGGAGTATTGGCTCATTTGGTTATGCAAAATAAAACAGGAAATTTTGATGATTTTGTTTATAATATTATTGTGGCTGATAAAAATGAATTTTTGATAGGTTTTTATAAATTTATAACGATGTTTGCAAGTGAATTTATAATTTTAATGATTTCATTAGTAACATTTTTAATTTTAAAAAATAAACGATATGGTTTATATTTAATTAGTGAAGCTTTTTTAATTTTGGTTTTAAATATTAGTTTGAAACTTATTTTTCTAAGGGAACGTCCTTTGGATTTGATGATAATAGTGGAAGATGGTTTTAGTTTTCCTTCGGGTCATGCGATGGTTGCTTTAGGTTTTTATGGACTTTTTATATATTTTATATGGCAGATGAATTTAAGTAAACCGTTTAAAGTGATAGTGTCTGTTTTATTAGTTTTGTTTATTTTGCTTATAGGGGCTAGCCGAATATTTTTAGGTGTTCATTATGCAAGCGATGTTTTAGCTGGTTTTATAGTTTCAGGGGCTTTTTTAATCTTATATATCAGTTTTATTAGGAAAAAAGAGGTGTGAGATGTTTAATTTTTTAGAAAAGTATTTAGAAAAAAACTTATTTTATGTTTCGGTAATAATTACGGGGTTAACTAGTGTTTTGTTTGGCCTTTTTTATGCTTTTTTTAAAGATAATATCTATAATGAGGCGACTTCTAATTTTTTAGATGGAACAGGTGTTTTATCGGCTTATGTTACTACTTCGGTTAAAAGTAATTCACATAATTATTTTATAATAGGTTTAGCTATTTCTTTGATTTTTTTCTTTGTTATTGCTTTTATATTAAAAGTGATAACTAAAGAAAATTATTTTAAGTGTTTTAATTTAATAAATTTTTTAAATATTATTTTATTAATTGGTTTAATTTTTTCGCTAATTGTTATTCGGGTAAGTATTTTTCCTTATATTATTTTAATAGTATTTATTTTGATTTTTATGTTTATGCTTTATTGTAGTTTAAGGAAAATTTTTAAACTTGATATAAAAAATTCTTTTATGTTTTTAGGAATTTTGAGTGTAATAGTTATATTTGTTTTAATTATGTTTAAACTTTTTGTTTAAATTTTTTTCTTTTCCCTCATTATAAAGGTGAGAGGAGAAAATTATGGCAAAACATAAAGTAGAAATTTCTAATGTTAATACGGCTAATATAAAAGTACTTTCACAATATGAACAATTGGATTTATTTGATAAATATCAAAATGGTGATATTTTAGCTAAGGAAAAATTAATTCAAGGTAATTTAAAGTTGATATTATCAGTTTTAAAAAATTTTTGGGGTAGAGCAGATAATTTAGACGATTTATTTCAAGTTGGGGTAATTGGACTTATAAAAGCGATTGATAATTTTGATTTGAATCACGAAGTTAAATTTAGTACTTATGCGGTACCGATGATAATGGGTGAGATTAAAAGATATTTGAGAGATAACAGTAGTCTTAGAATTTCGAGAAGTATTAAAGATTTAGCTTATAAAGCTCTTAAGGCTAAGGAAGAGCTTACTTATTTAAATAATAAAGAGCCATCGGCTTTGGAGATTGCTTTGAAAATGCATGTTTCGGAATTGGAAGTGGTAGAGGCTTTGAATTCTTTAAAAGAAACAGTTAGTATGTTTGAACCAATTTATAGTGATGGTGGTGATGTTATTTATCTTTCTGATCAACTTTCTAGTGAAGAGAGTATTTATGATTTGGAAACGAAAATGGCCTTAAAAGAAGCATTAAAGCAAATTAAAGAAAAAGAAAGATATATTATTTTACAAAGGTATATGATCGGTAGAACACAAACGGAGTTAGCTGATGAGATTGGTATTAGTCAAGCACAAATATCGAGATTAGAAAAAAATGGATTAGCTAAAATTAAAAAGTTAATTAAATGATGGTGTTTTGTACAATATATTATGACTTTCTAAGTTTTTACAAGTAATTGTAAATTTCTTAAAAAAGTCGTGGTTTTAACTGAAATTGTAGTTAAAATTACGATTTAAAACACCAAAAGTGGTATAATACTTATATATCTGTAGGAGGTTTTATGGAAAAACAAGAATATTTAGGACTTATTACTGAAGAAGAGTATAAGTTAATTGATGAACTTGTAAAAAATGGTAAATTAAAAGAATATCGATATTTGGTAGAAATGTTTGATAAAGAAAAAAATATGCTTGCTGGAATGATGGATGAATCACCGGAGGTTATATATAATAAAATTATAGAAGCTTATTTAAAGATTGTTAAAGGAATAAGTATGTTAGTGCCTGGTTTATCAACGGGGATTAAAGATTCTAAAAGTAAAGTATCTATTTATACTTATGATGGAAAAACTAAGGAAAATGGAGTAAATATAGATGAAAACACTAGGTTTGATTTAGCTAGTTCAACTAAATTATTTACAGCTATTGAAGCTTTAAAGTTAGCTGAGGAAGGTAGGTTTGATTTAGATAAATTAGTTTCGGATTATAAAAATGGTAAATATACTAATTTAAATATTTCAGTAGAAGAAATGGCTAAATTTATATATGAACTTAGAACTGATGGTAGATTAGACGAAAAAGATGGAAAACTTTCGTTAGAAGAAATTCAAAGAAGACTTTCATCAACTAATATAGCTAAAAAAAATACTTTTATTTATAGTGATATACCTTTTATTATTTTAAAAGATATAATGCCAAAATCAGATGAATATTTTAAAAAATATTTTAATGAAGAGATGAATTTATTACAGACTAGTTATGATAGAAGTTTTGGTGCTTTAACAGGTATGCGTGATAATGAAACAGTTAATGATCCTAAAGCTAGAGTAATGGAAAGTTATAAACTGTATCCGGGACATGCTGGTATATTTAGTACTTCTTATGATTTAGTAAAATTATTTGAAGCTTTAGATAAAGGATTTTTGTCAGATGAATCAGTTACAAAATTAATAACACCGGCTTTAGATAATCCGATTTTATTAAATTCAGATGGTACTATCGCATATACTAAAAATAAAGATGGAATAGTAATAGGGGTTAAAAATGTAAATAGAGCTTTTGGCGTTTATTATAAACATCCTGAAGGAATTAGAGTTAATGAAATGGTTGATGTAATGGGTGATAGATCGTTTGCTATTGCTGGATTTACAGGAAGCTGGGCTACCTTTGATCTTCAAAATGGATTAACAGCTAATATTTTAGCTAATCCACTTTCAAACGAAAACGAAAGAGAAATTGTTATTGATAATAGGAAGTTTAGTATTGTCGATTGTGGTAAACATTTTATAGATGGCACTAAGTTTAAAGTTGCTGGTAAATCTTCTAAAGTGTTAGATGATGAAGGTAATGTCGTGGGAACGGCTCCATTTACAAGAATTACTAATACTTTAAAAGAAGCACAAATATATACATTACTTCAACTTAGATTGGCTAAAATGGCTTTAAATAGAAAAGCTTATTTAGAGCAAAGCCAAATTTTAGCTGATGCTGTTACTGAAAGTTTTGAGACGCCTAAAGTAATGAAAGGAAAATGATTATGAAACCAATAATAGGTATTGTTTCTACAAGAGTGAGAAAAAAAGATGAACCGTTTAGTACTAAAACTTCTTTTAATGATACTTATCCAAAAAGAATTATTCAAGCAGGTGGTATACCTGTAGGGGTGATTTTTCCAAATAATGAATTTAATACTGATGTGTTAGATTTATGTGATGGATTTGTATTTCAAGGAGGATCTACAATTTATTCTTCTAATATAAATGCTGTCCATTATGCACTTTCTAAAGAAAAACCAATTTTAGGAATATGTATGGGTTTTCAAACAATGCTTGGCTATGATTATGTTAGAAGGGAATTTGGTGAAAATAATCCAACTTACAAGGAGATAGCTGATTTTTTCAAACCGGAAGACGAAGTTAATTTTATTGCTTTAAAATCTGGTCACGATGAGCTAAATCCGTTTTATTTAAGTAAGATTGATAAATCGAAACATGCCGTTTTACTTTCTGAAGATTCTAGATTGACAAAGATTTTTAAAGATAAATATTTAGAAATGCCTTCCGCACACACTTGGAGTGGTCTCGATAAGGTATTAGAGCCTTGCCAGAAGCATATTTTTAAGGTTACTGGTCGCAGTAATGATGGTAATATGGAAGTAATCGAAAGTGTGGATGGCGATTGGTGGGCTTTAGGTGTTCAATTTCATCCAGAGTTAGAAGAAAAAAATTTGCCTTTATTTGAAGCATTAGTTAAAGAGGCTAAAATTAAAAGGTTAAGAAGATGATTTAATCATTTTCTTTTTTTGTATTTCATAGATTTAAATGGGTGGTAGTATGATGCTTTCGGATTTACAAAGTAAAGATGTTATAAATGTGTTTGATGGTAAAAAGGTAGGTTCAATTATCGATGTTAGTTTAGATAAAGAAGGTAAGGTTATAGAAATGAGTGTTCAAAGGCGAAGATTTGTTTTTTTTAGTGGTGGGGTATTTAAAATAAAGTGGTCACAGATTGACAAGATTGGTAAAGATGTTATACTAGTTAATGTGAATACTTAAGGAGGAAATTATGAAAATACTATTACATACTGGGAAGTTTAAGGATGTTGAAAAAAGTGGGGTTGGCAAGGCTATTGTTCATCAAATGAAAGCTTTAGATTTAGTGCATGTTTCTTATACAACTGATATTAATGATGATTTTGATATTGTACATATTAACACTATTTTCCCTGAGTCTTTAATGTTAGCTAAGAAGTGTAAGCAAATGGGGAAAAAGGTTATTTTTCATGCTCATTCGACGGAAGAAGATTTTCGTAATTCTTTTAAACTTTCAAATAGTGTTTCTAAAGCATTTCGTCAGTGGCTTAAAATTTGTTATGGTTCAGCTGATTTACTTATTACCCCGACAGAGTATTCTAAAAAGGTATTAGAAAAATATAATTTAGATAAAGAAATTATTCCAATTTCTAATGGTATTGATTTAAAATTTTTTAAGAAAGATAAAAATAGTAGAAAAAGGTTTAGAAATAAATATGGATTTACTAATGATGATAAAGTGATAATGGCAGTGGGCCTTTATATTGAAAGAAAAGGAATTTTAGAATTTTTAGAGTTAGCTAAAAGGATGCCTGAATATAAATTTATTTGGTTTGGTTATACTAAACCAGCCCTTATTCCAATTAAGATAAGTGAGGCTATTAAAAATAAAACTGATAATGTATATTTTCCGGGTTATGTCGATAGTAGTGAATTAAAAGATGCTTATGCGGGCTGTGATTTGTATATTTTTCCAACTAAGGAAGAAACTGAGGGTATTGTACTTTTAGAAGCTTTGGCAATGAAAACAAAAACTTTGATCAGTGATATTCCAATTTATGATGATTGGCTTAAAGATGGAGTAAATGTTTATAAGGCTAAGAATATCGATGATTTTGAAAATAAAATTAAACTTATTTTAAAGGGAAAACTTCCGGATTTAACAGAAGCTGGTTATAAGGTAGCTGAAGACCGCGATATTAAAAAAATAGGGTATCAACTTAAGAAAGTATATGAATATGTTATGGAAAAAGATTTAATTAATAAGTAAGAAAATAAGCAAGATTTAAGCAAGATGGTGGAAATGGTAGATGTGCGAGATTATGGCAAACTGTAATACTTTCAAAATATAAAGATTTTTTTGAATATTTACTAATTGAATCACAAATTTTTAAATATCAAGATGAGTATTATGAAGTAATTAATGAATGTAATAAAAAAGGAAATTTAAATGATTTTATTTTGTTTATGCTTAAAATGATCGATGAAGTTTTGAATGAAATTTTAAACGTTTCCCAAGATGTAATGATAAATTCTAATATTTATGTTAAAAAATTGTTGGATGTTATGGAATATGATATGCCGATGAGTGCGAATGAAATTATGAAAAGGCTTGGAATAGAATCTAAAGAAACGCTTAGAAGTAATTATTTGAATCCAGCAATAAAAGAAGGATTAGTAAAATTGACCATTCCTGATAAGTCTACTAGTAAAAATCAAATGTATTATAAAATATGATATATTTGTCTGAATTATTTAAACTTCAATACCTTGCTTAAAAGTGAGGTATTTTGTTATACTTTAAAAGGTGGTAAAATGATAAAAAAAATTATTGATAAAAGAAATTATATTATATTATTGGTAATACTATTTTTAATTATATGGATTTTGTTTTTTAGTAAAAATAAGGCTTATATAGAATCTTTTAATTATGAAGGTGAGGTAATAACTTTTAGTGTTTATGATAAAGTAAATCATAAAAAGTTAACTGCTGACATAAATAATATATATAAAGAAGATGTTGATTTTGATGATTTAAAAGATATAGCTAAAAAAATGGATACCGATTATGAAAGTATTAAAGTAAGTTATGTAATTGATATGGTTTTAGATTATTTTAAAGAAAATGGTATAAAAAAATATATTATTAATGAAAGTGGAAATATTATAGCGGGCAAGCACTATAATAATGGGAAATATAAAGTTAGTATTAGTAATCCAAATACTGATGAAGTTATAGGTATCGCTATTTTAGAAAATAAAGCGATGGCGACAGAAAATGATGGCTTATATGACAGTGTGGTGGTTATTTGTAATGATAATTTGATGGCTAAGGCGCTAGCAAATAGATTGCAATCTTTAGATATAGATGATGGTAGAGTTTTAGCTAAAAAATATGAATGTGAAGTTTTATGGCTAGATGGTGAAGAGATTATTAAAACGGCAAGTTTTGATAAATATCTAAAAAAATAATAGTAAAATGGTATTTAATTTGATATAATGTTTGTAGATAGAGAGGTACTTTATCTTAGAAAGGAGTAAGTTTCATGTTTTGTCCGGAATGTGGAAAGAAAAATGTTGAAGGTGCTCAATTTTGTGAACACTGCGGTGCCAAGATAGCAGAGGAGAGTAAAACTGTTTCACCGCCAAAGCCAAGAAAGCCAATGAAGAAAAAAACGATTATTATTATTTCTGTTTGCGTGGCTTTAGTTGTTATTTTAGTGGCAGGAGGATTAATTTTATCTAATAATTTTAAACCTTCAAAAATTGCTACTGATTATTTTGTCGCTTTGATGAATGGAGACACTGATAAAATTTATGATTATATTAATGTCCCAGATAGCGAATTTACAACAAAGAAGATCTTTAAAGAAGTTGTAGATGCTGAGAAAGAGGATTTAGTTAATTATCAAGTTGTCAAGGAAGAAAAATCAACTGATGGATTATCTGCACAAGTGACAATTAGTTATACTTTAGAGGGACGTACAAATCCACTTGAGAGTACTATTTATCTTATCAAAGATAAAAATAATAAGATGCTTATTTTTGATAATTGGAAAATTAGTGATGGTAGCTCTTTAGTGGAAGAAGATTATGAATTTACAGTATTTAAAGATGCTAGTGTAAAATTAGAGGGAGTAGAGGTCCCAGAAAAATACAAAGAAGAAAGTAGCAGCAGTAGATATGATACTTATGTTATTCCAGCAATTTTTAAAGGTGAGTATGATGCTGAGGTAACATTAAAAAGTGGACTTAAAACAACTGATAAGCTAAATACGGCAGGCTATGATTCTAGTCTTACTTCATTTGAACTTTCTAAAGATACTGAAAAAGAACTAGCTACTAGTGTGAAAGATTATACTAGTAAACTTTATAAAGCAGCTTTAGAACAAAAATCTTTTGATGATATTAAAAAAGATTACGAGTATAAAAATGCTGATTTGGATGATTTAGAAGATGCTTATGATTATTTTGTAAGTTCAATTAAAAATAGTGGACTTACAGCATTTACTTTAACTGATGCTGAAGTTGACAGATATTCAATTAATTCAGATGGCTATTTATATGTGACAGCAACGATCGATTATAAATATACTGTTAAATCATATTTTTCAGATGAGACAGTTTCTAAATCAGATGATGATACGGTATATCTAACTTTCGATTATAGTGATGGCTTTAAACTTGTAGATGCATCAAGTTTAACATCTTATTTTTCAAGATATTAAGGAGGAGATTTGATTGGCAAAATTTTGTATTCATTGTGGTAAAAAATTAGAAGATGGAGAAGTTTGTGCTTGTCAAGCTAATACACAAACACAAGTAGCTAGTGACAATATCGGTACAGATATGCTTGAAGCTTTTAAAGGTATGTTTGCTAGACCGGTTGATACTATTAAAACTTATAGCGATGGTAAGCATTTTCCTTTAGCACTTATTTTAACTGGTATTTTTGCATTTGTGACAGCTTTATTTACTTGTTCTTTATTTAAAGCGGCAGCTGATGTAACAGTTAGTTCTTTTGGATCCATCAGTATGTATGCGATGACTAGTAGTTATGTAGATATTCCTTATTTAAAAATATTTTTTATAGCACTAGTGATAACAATTATCTTTGTTTTCCTATATACAGGACTATTATTTTTGGTAAATTCAATTATGTTTAAAGGTGACAAAGATTATAAAAAAGTATTTGCAATGTATGGTGTAAATACAATTATTGCTTCAGTAGCTTTATTGGTATCAGCAATTTTCATGTTTATACATTTAGTTTTAGGTTTAACTGTTTTAGCGCTTGGTATGATACTTAATGTGGTTTACTTATTTAAAGGAATTGAGTATTTAGGTGTTAAAAATCAAAATAGACATGGTTATATTTATTTAATTACAACTATCTTTTATGCAATTGTATTATTTGTAATTATGCTTATTTTATCTTAAAGTGAACACGAAAGTGTTTACTTTTTTTGTTTTATAAAAATTTTTTTTGGTTATAATATTTATAGTGTTTTAAATTTACTAAAAAAATTCTTTAAAACCTTTGAAAAAGAGGATGGTTTGTGATAAACTGTATATAGTAGATTTGGCTGAGATAAATGAACTAGAAGTTTGTTTTTTCTTTCGGCTGTTAGTATATGGAGTGGTTTTTATGAATATTTTATTTGAGATTGCTGATAAAGATTTAATGATAATTGGAGGCCTTTTAGTAGCTATTTTAATCGTGGCTTTTATAATTTTTAAAGTGGCTTTAAATGGTACTAAAGTGAAGCCAATTAGTGAAGATGAACGTTATGATAGTGATGATAATTTAGATGAGATAAAGGTAGAAGAAGTAAGCGAACCGGATGATTCTCAAAAAAAAGCTAGGGAAGAGTTAGAAAACCTTTATAGGCAAATGAGTGCGGATTTAGAAAAACAAGAAGAAAAACATGATAATGCCTATGAATTTGAAAAAGAACAAGAAGAAAGTGCGATTATTAGTTATCAAGAATTGATGGCTCAAGCAGAGAAGCTTAAAAAGCAAGCTGATAAATATGAATCTTCGTTAGAAGATAATGCAGATATGAAAGTACATGATGCCATGCATACATATAAAAAATATAGTGAAAATGTAAAAGAAGCACCTGAAAGTTCAGCTTATCATGGATTTAAAAACTCAGATATAATTTCACCCATCTATGGAATTCAAAAAGATAATAAAAAAAGTTCCTCAAAAGTTCAAAATAATGGTATAATAAACGGAGCTTACGAAGAGGCCGATAGTTATAATGAAAATGAAAAAAATGTCGATTTTTTGAATTCTCTTAAAGAATTTAGAAAAAATTTGTAAGCCGTAAGGCTTTTTTCTTTGGTGGTGATTTTATGAGATATAAGATAATTACTTTAGGATGTAAGGTAAATGAATATGAAAGTGAAGTTATGGGTAATTTACTAGAAAATCATGGTTATGTTAGATCAGAAGACCCTGATGTGTGTATTATTAATACTTGTACAGTAACTAATACAGCTGATAGTAAATCTCGAAAAATGATTAGAAGTTATAGGAAAAAGTTTCCAAATGCTATTTTGGTAGTGGCTGGATGTATGATTCAAAATAAAAAAGATAAATTAGATGTGCCAGCTGATATTATTATTGGGAATAAACATAAATCAGAAATAGTTTCTTTGTTAGATGAATACAAAGATGAAAAGATTAATGTGGTAGAAGATATGGAAAGTGCTGATTTTGAAGATATGAGTTTAAATAATTTTGATTTAACTAGAGCTTATATTAAAATTGAAGATGGTTGTGATAATTATTGCTCTTATTGTATAATTCCATATGTTAGAGGACATGTTAGAAGTAAAAAACATGAAAAAGTGCTTGAGGAAGCCAGAGCTTTAATTAAAAACGGACATAAAGAAATAGTGCTTACTGGTATTCATACAGGACATTATCATGATGGTAATTATAGTTTTGCGGATTTACTAAACGATTTAATAAAATTAGATGGTCTTAAAAGACTTAGAATTTCTTCTATTGAAATTACGGAATTAAATGACGAAGTTTTAAATATTATTAAAAATAGTAAAATTTTAGTAAATCATATGCATATACCACTGCAGTCAGGTTCTAATTATATTTTAAAAAAGATGAATAGAAAATATGATAAAGAGTATTTTATTAAAAAGATTGGTAAAATTAAAGAAATTAAACCTGATATGAATGTTACTACGGATGTAATAGTTGGTTTTCCTGGCGAAAGTGAGGAAAATTTTAAAGAGAGTATTCAAACTATTGAAGAAATCGGCTTTACTAAAATTCATGTTTTCCCTTATTCTGATAGAGAAGGGACGACTGCTAGTAAGATGAAAGATAAAATTCCTGGCAACATTAAAAAAATGAGAGTTAAAAAATTACTTGATATATCGAAGAAAAATGAAATTTTATATATGCAAAAACATCTTGGCGAAGAAATGATTTTTATACCGGAAGTGTTTGAAGATGGTTATTTGATAGGTCATACAGCTAATTTTTTATTAGTTAAGGCTAAGGGCGATAAAAAACTTTTAAAACAAGAGGTATTAGTCAAATTTGGTAAAGTAAATTACCCTTATTTAATGGGAGAAATAAAATGCTTTGAATTTAATAAATAATTTTGATATAATTTAAGTAGGTGATAATATGTACGAGGAAAGAGGAATAAAAAATAATTTAGCTCAAGTTAGGCAATATAAGCCAGAGGATTATAATATTGAAGTGGTGAGTCTACCAGAGAGGCAAATAAATTATAAACCACAAAGAGGTATTAATTTTAAAACAGCGATTATTGGTACGGGTATTGCCCTTTTATTGGCAGGCGGTGTTTTGTATCAAAGTCATGTGCAGCATCAAAGTATGCTTGAAAATACGAGCGTTGAACAAAGCGTGCAACTTCCTTATGATGCGACATTACAAGTTACAAAAAATCCGACATTTTCTTATATTGAAACAGCTGATGGACAACATGTAGCCGAGTATAATGGAATGGTAGCAGAAGATTTAGCGCAGCCTTATATAGAAGAGGCACAATCAAGACATAAATAAGACTGAATAGTCTTTTTTTCTAATTAGGAAGGAAGATTTGATGGAAACTTATATTAAAGGTAATTATCGGCGAAGTATTTTTAAATCTGATAAAGGATATGTTATCGGTCTTTTTAAAGTGCGCGAAACTAATGATGAGGCTTTAGAAGAATATGTTAATCATACGATTACTTTTACAGGTTATTTTCATGAACTTAATGAGGATGATACTTACATTTTATATGGAGAGGTAGTTAATCATCCAAGATATGGGATGCAATTTCAGTCTAATAAATATGAGCGAATTAAACCGACAGGTAAAGCGGCGGTAGTGGAGTTTTTATCTAGTGATTTGTTTCCTGGAGTTGGAGAAAAGATGGCTGAAAGTATTGTTGAAGTATTAGGTGATAAGGCATTAGATAAGATTTTAGAAGATGAAAGTGTACTTTATTTGGTGCCGAAATTGACAGAAGGGAAAATAAAAAAAATTGTAAGTATTTTAAAAAAATACGAAGAGAGCCATCAGGTGATTTCGAGATTGATTGATTTAGACTTTTCGATGAGAGAGGCTTTAGCTATTTATAATGAATATAAGGTCAATACAATGAAAATTGTCGATGATAATATATATCAATTAAGTTATAATTTAAATGATATATCGTTTTTAAAAGTCGATAAAGCTGGCAGAAAGTTAGGAATTTTGCCAGATGATCTAAGAAGAGTTAAAGCGGTTACTTTATATATTATGAAAAATTTAATTTATCAAAATGGTGACAGTTTTTTAAATAAGGAAATGATTATTCAAAATGTAAATAAATTTTTAAATATCGGTTATGATAATTATGACGAAGTATTTAAAAAATTAGAAGAAGATGATTACATTGTAATTGATAAAGATGATTATTATTTAACAGAAATTTGGCAAGCTGAAGAAAATATTTCACAGAGAATTTATGATATGGTGAATAGAAATATTAAAAATCATAAGAATTTAGATGATTTAATTATAGAGCTGGAAAAAGTTAATAATATTAAGTATAACGATGATCAAAAAAAAGCTATAAAAAAAGCTATAGATAATAATATAGTAATTATAACTGGGGGACCGGGCACGGGAAAAACGACGATAATTAAAGCAATTACAGAAATTTATCAACATATTAACAAACTTGATTATGATGATTTTGTAGACAAATTAGCTCTTTTAGCGCCTACGGGAAGAGCTAGTAAGAGAATGAGTGAGTCGACATTTTTACCAGCTAGTACTATTCATAGATTTTTAAAATGGAACAAAGATAACGGAGAATTTATGATTAATGAGACTAATAAATCTAATGTAGAATTAGTTATTATTGATGAGGTTAGTATGATTGATGTTAATTTGTTTGACAGTTTATTAAAAGGATTAAAACGTGATGTTAAGCTTATATTAGTTGGAGATTATGATCAACTTCCAAGTGTAGGTCCGGGCAACTTACTTAAAGATTTAATTTATAGTGAAGTTATTGATGTTGTACATTTAAATCATTTATATAGACAAGATGAGGATTCATATATTGTTTCTTTAGCTTACGAAATAAAAGATGGTAATTTAAGTGAAAATTTTTTAAATACATATAATGATTATACTTTTTTAAAGTGTTCGGCTAATCACATAAAGAAAAATTTAATTAATTTATGTAATAAAGTTATTTCAAAAGGGTATGATTATAAAAGATTACAGATTTTAGCGCCTATGTATAAAGGTGAAAATGGGATTGATAATTTAAATAAAGAGCTTCAAGATATTTTTAATCCATCTAGTGCGACGAAAAGAGAAATTAAAGTAGGCGATATAATTTTTAGAGAAAATGATAAGATATTGCAGCTTGTAAATATGCCAGATGAGAATGTATTTAACGGTGATATTGGTGTGATTAAATATATTAAATATGGAGATAGCAAAAGCAAAAAAAATGAAATATATGTTGATTTTGATGGCAATTTGGTAAAATATACACCTAAAGATTTTGTAAAAATAAAACATGGATTTATTATTAGTATTCATAAAAGTCAAGGTAGTGAATTTGAGATGGTAATTATGCCAATGGCTAGTTCTTATCGGCGAATGCTTTATAAAAAATTAGTATATACAGGAGTTACTAGAGCTAAGAGAAAACTTATTATTATCGGTGAACCAAAGGCTTTTGTTTTGAGTACTTCTGATGATCGAGAGTATTTAAGAAATTCTAAATTAGCGCAAAAAATTGAGTATAAATTTGAAATAAGTGATAAAAATAATAATGTATGTTAAAAACATACAACATCATGTTTCTGACAAGTAGGTGATATAATGAATATGATGAGAAATGTTGCTTTAATGGCTATGGGTAGTGCGATGACACTGGCATACCAAAAATATAACAAGCCAGTTATGAAGGCGATGAAAAATGCTTTTGGAAATGCTGCTCACCAAGCTGAAGAGTTAACTGATAAGTTAGATAATGTGATGTAAAAAATAGCTCCTTTTTGAGGAGTTATTTTCTTCTTTGATAATATTTTAATTCGAGTACTTTTTTAGAACTTTCATTATATATGTTATTAAATTCTTTTAATTCTTCTTGATATTGTTTTAAAAAAGATTGTAAGAATTCAGGGTTGGATGGTGTTAGTAAGATATTATGATTTTGTTTTTCCCATTGTATAGCATTTTCTTTTTGAATATATGAATCGCTATTATAGTAATCATTTTCAGAAAAGTAATGCATGTTGTGACCGATTCTTTTGACAATTTTGTATCGTTTTGGTGAGCTTGAATTTTCTGTAAGTTCTAACGATTCGATGTATGGAGTGATTATCTTTTTTTTGTTTGTTAAAAAAGACCAATTAGGAGTAAGAGTTAATCTGATACGATCAGCTGTGCTTCGGAAGCTTTCTTTAAAATTATTAGTAACGACTGGTATAGCTGGCAATGATCCTATTTCGAAAGGTACCCAGTTATATTTTCCGTTTTTTCTAGTTAATTTTTTAAATTCTTCAATATCTATTAAAGCAATAGTTCCTTGATGTTTAAAAATAATTTTTATTGAATTATAGAAATCATTATTATTCATGTTTTCCTCCTTGTCTTTAAGTAAAAAGTATTATAGCACCTTATTTTAAATGCTGTCAAATGCATATTTTGAATCTTTTTGTCAATATTATTATTGGTGATGATATGAGAAAAATTTTAATTACTGGAGCTCGCAGTGGAATGATTTTTCCAGTTATTCAAAAGTTAAAGAAAAATAATTATTTGTATGTGACGGTACATACTTCAAGTGAACTTAAATATGTTAAAAAATTATATGAAAATGATGAAAATGTCGAATGTTTAAAACTTGATATGACGGAAGATATTGATTTGCTAGATGATTTAGATATTGATATTTTAGTTTGTAATGGAGCGATTGCTGAAAGTGGATCTTTATTTGAAATGCCAATTTCTAAATTAAAGCAAAATTTTGATGTTAATGTTTTTGCGAATGTGGCTTTAGTTCAAAAGGTGAGTAAAAAAATGCTTGAGAAAGGTTATGGCCGGATTGTAATTATTTCTTCTTTAACAAGTAAGATGCCCCTTCCTTTTTTGGGTAGTTACAGTAGTTCTAAAGCAGCTTTATCGGTATGTGGTCTTTGTTTACATTATGAAAGTTTACTTTTACCTAAAAGAATTGATGTAGTTTTAGTGGAGCCTGGTCTTTATAGAACTGGTTTTAATAAACTGGCTTTTGATAAAAAGTATGAATTTATGGATAACAAATCGTTTTTCGATAAGCATACCCAATTAATTCGAAAAAGTGAAAATATATATTTATGGCTTTTTGAAAAGAGAAGATTAAATTCGATTAAAAATAAAATATGTGAAGCAATTACAGCTGATAAACCGCATTTTCGTTATTCGGCTCCTTTTTCACATAATTTAATAGCAAAAATATTTAATTTATTACATTAATATCTGATATAATGTTAGTAAGGGAGTGATATTATGACAGATATTGAGATTGCAAGAGGAGCTAAAATGCTTAATATTGATGAGGTTGCACATAAGGTTGGTATTGAATCTAGCAATTTGGAACACTACGGGAAATACAAAGCTAAGATTGATTTAAAAAATTTAAATTTGAAAGATAAAGAGGGTAAATTAATTTTAGTTACATCTATTAATCCAACACCATTTGGTGAGGGTAAAACAACGATGAGTATTGGTATTCATGATGCTTTAAGAAAACTTAATTATAATAGTTTAGCGGTTTTAAGAGAACCTTCATTAGGTCCGGTGTTTGGAATTAAAGGTGGAGCGGCCGGTGGCGGTTATTCTCAGGTTATTCCAATGGAAGATATCAATCTGCATTTTACAGGTGATATGCATGCAATTGGAGCGGCGAATAATTTGCTTTGTGCGGCGATTGATAATCATTTATTTCAAGGTAATAAGCTTAATATTGATAAAAATAAAATTTTGTTTAATCGTTGTGTCGATATGAATGATAGATCTCTTAGAACAGTCACAGTTGGATTAGATCTTGGTAAAGATGTCATACATGAGAACCATTTTTGTATTACAGTGGCTACAGAAGTTATGGCAATTTTATGTTTAGCTAAAGATTTGAATGATTTAAAACAAAGACTCGGTAATATTTTATTTGCTTATGATATGGATGGGAAACCATTATATGTTAGAGATTTAAAATGTGAAGAAGCGATGACAATTTTACTTAAAGATGCGATTAAACCGAATTTGGTTCAAACCCTTGAAAATAATCCAGTTATTATTCATGGTGGTCCATTTGCTAATATAGCTCATGGTTGTAATAGTTTGATTGCTACAAAACTTGGATTAAGGTTGGCTGATTATGTGGTGACAGAAGCTGGTTTTGGAGCTGATTTAGGAGCTGAAAAGTTTTTAGATATTAAGTGTAGAATTGGTAATTTAAAGCCAAGTGTGATTGTTATTAATGCAACTATTAGAAGTTTAAAATATAATGGCGGAATGGGTAAAGATGAACTTGAAAATGAAAATATGGATTATTTAAAGCAAGGTATTTGTAATTTAAAGGTTCATATCGAAAATATGAAAAAATATTTAGACAATGTTATTGTTTGCTTAAATAAATTTTCTTTTGATAGCGATGAAGAGATTAAATATGTTGAAGAGTTTTGTCAAAGTTTAAATTGTGAATTTGCAATTTCTTCTTCTTATGAAAATGGGGGAGATGGGGCTTTAGATTTAGCTCAAAAAATTGTAGATTTATGTTCTTATGAAAAAGATTTTCATTTGCTTTATGATGAAACTGAAAGTATAAAAAATAAAATAGAGAAAGTTAGTAAGGAAATTTACCGTGCTGGTAAAGTTAAATATTTACCTGAAGCGATAGAAAGTATTGAGATGATTGAAAAATTAGGATTAGATAGATTGCCGATATGTGTGGCTAAAACGCAGTATTCGATTAGTGATGATCCTAAAAAATTAGGTTTTCCTTCTAATTATGAAATTACGGTCAGAGATGTAAATGTTAATAGTGGAGCAGGTTTTATTGTTGTTTATATGGGTAAGATTATGACTATGCCAGGTCTTTCTAAAAATCCAGCATATGAAAACATGAGGATCGATGATGATGAAACAATTTGTGGGTTATTTTAAAACACTTTAGCTAATTGAAGCTAAAGTGTTTTAACTATATTTAAATGTAAATTTTGCTTAAAAAAACTAGATTTTAAATCTAGTAAACATTCATATTTGGTAGCGAGAGAGGGATTCGAACCTTAGACCCTACGGGTATGAAAAAAAGCTCTAATTAGTAATATAGTGTAAAATATCAAAAAAGCCTTTATTTTTAAGGAATTTTAACATTTGCAAAGTTTGAGTAGATTTGATTAAATTTGATTAAATATAAGTAAAATTGAATTATTTTTTATAAAAATAACTAAAATTTAACTACAAATTTTTTATAGATGCTTGATAGATAAATTGTAATTTACTAAATTGGTATTTTTTAATTTGAAATTTTACAATAATAAAGTATATTTTATTGTTTATTGGAATACTATATAATGTAGTACATATAAAATCCATGGATTGACTTTAAATATAGTTTGTGCTACAATTTAGTTACTCAATGACCAAGTGTTATATGAGTCCTGGAGACGCAACTATCTATTAGTTGCGTTGTCCGTTATATTATATTCTTTTAATACTTTT
>CALVWP010000059.1 GCA_944367495.1 uncultured Bacilli bacterium | reverse complement strand
TGGAATAGAAGAGGGCAAGACTTTTGGGGCCGAAGAAGCAACAGTAAAAATAGCTAAGAACTTACTTAAGCAAAATGTACCTTTAGATGCTATTTCGAATGCTACAGGGCTTTCATTAGATGAAATAGAAGCCTTAAAATAAGCCTTTCTCAAGTAAAAAGGCTTTTTATTTTTTTATCTATTTTCTTGAAAGGATTGCTATCAAATGTTATAATATAACCAAAAAATGGAAGTGATTTATAAATGGAAAGAAAAAACGTTGATATCAATAAAGTAACACCGATGATGAAACAGTATTTAGAGATTAAAAACAATAATGAAGACCTAATCATATTTTTCAGATTAGGCGATTTTTATGAAATGTTTTTTGATGATGCTCTTAAAGTAAGTCACGAATTAGAGCTGACATTAACCGGAAAATCTGCCGGACTAGAAGAGAGAATTCCCATGTGCGGAATTCCTTATCATGCCGCTAGTGCCTATATTGATAAATTAGTCGAAAAAGGTTATAAAATTGGTATTGTTGAACAGTTAGAAGATCCAAAAGGAGTCAAAGGTATAGTCAAAAGAGGTATAGTACAAATTATTAGTTCAGGAACCATTATGGACAGCGCAACTCTAAAAGCCGATGAATCTAACTTCATTGCCTCAATCACTGACTTTAGACACGGATATGCTATTAGTTATGCCGATGTTTCAACCGGTGAAATATATTCGTTTTTACTAGATCATAACCCTACTAAAGTAGTTTCAGAAATTGTCAATCTTGGAATTAAAGAAGTAATCTTAGATAGCAAGTGCGACAAAAATATATATTCAATTTTAAAAAATCAATTTCATATGACTATCACTATCACTGATGATAAGTCAGACGAATATTCTTATATTTATGAAGAAATAATTGACCAAAGATATATAAACTCTGTTAAACATTTACTAGCTTATGTCATTCATAATCAAAAAAGAGATCTATCACATCTTCAAAAATTGCAAATTAGAGAAACTAAAGATCATTTAAAAATGGATGTTCACACCAAAAGAAATTTAGAATTAACCGAAACCTTAAGATTAAAACAGCGAAACTATTCTTTAATTTGGCTTTTAGATAAAACTAAAACAGCCATGGGAGCTAGGCTTTTAAAAAACTATTTATTAAATCCACTAATCGATAAAAAAGAAATTGAAAAAAGATATGACATTGTTGATATTTTACTTAAAGAATTCATCTATAAAAGTGATTTAGAAAAATATTTAACCGAAGTCTATGACCTAGAAAGATTAAGTGGCAAAATAGCCTTTGGCAATGCTAACGGGAAAGATTTATTACAATTAAAAACCTCTTTAAAAATATTACCTAAAATATCTGAAATATTGTCAAAAATAAATTATCAAAAAAAACTAGACGACTTTGAAGATTTATATAATTTGCTAGAAAAAAGCATTTACGAAAATCCCCCAGTCAGCATTAAAGAAGGTTATTTAATTAAAGAAGGTTATAACAAAGAGCTAGATGAACTTAAAAGCCTAAGAAAAGGTGGGAAAGATTTTGTCGCTCAGTTTGAAACTGCCGAAAGAGAAAAAACGGGTATAAAAAACTTGAAAGTTGGTTACAATAGAGTTTTTGGTTATTACATCGAAATCAGCAAAGGTAATACTAACTTAGTAAAAGACGAGTGGGGCTATCAAAGAAAACAAACTTTAGCCAACTGTGAAAGATATATAAGCCCTATTTTAAAAGAAAAAGAAGCATTAATATTAAATGCCGAAGAAAAAATCATCGAAATAGAATATAATTTATTTTGTCAAATAAGAGATGAAGTCAAAAAATATATTCCAAAATTACAAAAAACAGCTAAAATTATTAGTGAAATAGATGTTTTAGCTTCCTTTGCTACTATTGCTGAAGAAAATAACTATGTAAGACCGCAAATAACCGAAAATGAAATATATATCAAAGATTCCCGTCATCCAGTCGTTGAAAAAGTTATCGATAGTGAATTTGTTACCAATGATATTATCATGGATCAAAACACCAATATTTTATTAATCACCGGACCTAATATGGCCGGAAAATCAACATACATGAGACAAATGGCTATCATTTCCATTATGGCTCAAATCGGTTCATTTGTTCCGGCAGCCATTGCCAAATTGCCAATATTTGATGCCATTTATACTAGAATAGGCGCTTCCGATGATTTAGTTAGTGGTGAATCAACCTTTATGGTTGAAATGACGGAAGCCGCTAATGCGATAACTGAAGCTACCAGTCATAGTTTACTTTTATTTGATGAATTAGGTAGAGGAACAGCAACGTTCGATGGCATGGCTCTAGCGCAAGGCATAATCGAATATATTCATCAAAACATTAAAGGAAAAACATTCTTTTCAACCCATTATCATGAACTAACCGATCTTGATAAAACCCTAAATCATTTAAAAAACATTCACGTTTCAGCTTACGAAGAAGATGGCCAAATAACCTTCTTACATAAAATTAAACCGGGTAGTGTTGATAAGAGCTATGGTATTCATGTTGCTAAACTTGCAAACTTACCCAAGTCAGTAATCAAAAGGGCCACTGAAATATTAGCTGTATATGAAACCAAAGAAAATAAAAGAGACATTAAAATTCAAGAAGCTTTACCTATCGATGAACTAATGTCTAAAAAATCAAAGGTCGAAGAAGAACTAGAAAAAATAGACCCATTAGAAATAACCCCAATGGAAGCTTTAAATATAATATATAAATTAAAAAAAGAACTTTAATATAACTTTACAAAATAAAACGCCAAAAGAAAAATTACTCATTGTTTAAATATGAACATTGCTTTATAATGATAATAGGGTGATGATATGTATAAAAATAGAAAACATAGAACTTTAATCAAATGATAACTATAATACATGTAAAACAACGAATTGGCTAGTTAAAAGCTCATATTATTGGACAATATCGCCTTATGCCAGGCATTCTTACGCTGTCTTTACTGTGAGCTACAGCTGCCGTTTGTATAGCGACGACGCGGCTGATGTTCGTGCGGTTCTTCCCGCCATTACTCTAAGCTCTGATATCAGCTTAAGTGGAAGCGGAGAAGTTGGAGATCCATATCAAATTAATTAGAGTAATATCATATAAAACCTTTGAATTTTGGCAAATGTATTGATAACATATAAAATACATTGACAAAAATAGTAAGAGATTTAATTAACTTTATTGTTATTACTCTTTTTTTTTGATATAATTTATTATGATAGGAAAGCGTGATAATATGAATAAGAAGGGGCAAGCATTAATTGAATTCATACTTATATTACCAGTTTTGCTATTAATTGTAATGGCTATGATTGATATTGGTAATATTTTTTTAAAAAAATATGATTTAAACAAAGATTTAGAGACAGTTACCGAGTTATACCAAAATAATGATACTAAAAATTTAGGTGTTTATCTTGCTAATGAAGAACTATCTTTGAGTGAAGAAAGTAAAAACGGTATGATAATTCTAACTTTAAAAAAGAATGTCAAAATATCCGCCCCAATTTTAACCAATATATTAGGTAAAAGTTATGAAATTAAAACTACTAAAACCATATATGAAAATTATGAAGGATTAAATGGCGAATAAAGGGCAATCATTAGTTATATTCATATTAATTTTACCTATATTACTCTTATTATTCGCTTTAATATTGGAAATCGGCAATTTAAATATCACTATAAATAAATATGAAACCGAAATAAAAGATACTATCAAATATGGTTTAAATCATCTCGAAGATGAAAATTTAGAAACGACTTTAATCAGTTTATTAAAAGAAAATATTAAAGGTGATATAAAAGTAAATATCACAAATGGCATTATTCAAATAAAAGTTAAACAAAAATACGATGCTTTATTTAATTTAAGTCAGAAATATAATATTGATATAACTTATACCGGTTATATAGAAAATGAAAAAATAATATTAAAAAAAGAATAGAGGGAAAGTTATGGCTATAAAGCAAGCTAAAGTAATTACTATCACATCAGCAAAAGGGGGAACTGGAAAAAGCACTACCGCTTTATCATTAGCGGGCGTTCTTTCAAATAATAAAATAAAAACAATCCTTGTTGATATGGACCTACACTCAGGAGTTATTGCTGCATCTTTAAATTTAAAACCAAAAAAAGACATTTATACTTTAGTTAACGATTACATGAATCACAGTCTTAAAGAATTAGATGAGTATATTACCAAATATAATGATTATATCGATGTTTTACCAGCCCCTAAAGATCCTAGAAGTGTTGGTAAAATAAGTTCTTATTATGTTGGATTAATATTAAAAAAATTAAAATATATGTATGATGTTATTTTAATAGATACCAATCACATAATTGACGATATCAATTTAATTACTTTTGATAATAGCGATAGTATTGTTTATGTTATTACTAGTGATTTAATGGATCTGAAAAATATGAAAACGATGCTTTCAATTTATAAAGATATGAATTTACATAATTATCACATTGTTTTAAACGAAGCATTAACTAGACATAATATAAGTTTATACGAAATAAATAATTTTTTAGATCAAAACGTCGACTATATTTTACCAAGTAATTCATATATCAAAAACATTTCCAAAATATTAATGGAAGGAAAAATCATCACCTTAGAAAAGCATTATCAAAAAGATAAAGTAATTTCAATTTATCAAAAATTATTAGATGAAATTTTAAAGTAAAGGAGGAAGACCATGGAAACCAAAAAATTTATGGACGAGTTTGCTACAACCTTGCACCAACAAACTCCCAGTGAAATTGATGACTATGATGAATTTCCTAATAAAGTCTTGTTAGATGAACTCAGAAATAAAATCATTCAAAACCTTATTGACAACAAAGATCAAACTAAAGAAAACATGAAAGATTATATTAAAGAAGAAATTGATAAATCTGTTGAGGGTTATGATTTAACCAATGAAGAATTAAGTTATATATATAATCTTATCGATAATGAAGTAAATGGCTATGGTCCTCTAACCGAACTTTTAAAAGATAAGGAAATCACAGAAATCATGGTCAATTCTCCAAATGAAATATACATCGAGTTAGATGGTAAAGTAATTAAAGATGATAGTATCAGTTTTATCAACAACGATCATATAGTAAGAGTCGTTCAAAGACTTATTCAACCAATCGGAAAAACCATCGATATTGCACATCCGATGGTTGATGCCAGATTAGATGATGGTTCAAGACTAAATGCCATTTTACCGCCTTTATCATTAAATGGACCGGTTGTAACCATCAGAAAATTTAAAAGTGAACTGGCTAACATTGAAGATTTACTTAGAACCGGTACCTTAACACCTTATATGGCAAGGTTTCTAGAAGCTTGTGTTCATGCCAAATTAAACATTTTAGTAGTCGGTGGTACCGGTGCTGGAAAGACAACTTTATTAAATGTCTTATCTTCATTTTGCGATCCACATGATAGAATAATTACCATCGAAGATGCCGCTGAATTAAAATTAAAACAAGAACACGTTATTTCTCTAGAAACTAGAACCACCAATTATGAAGGAGAAGGAGCTATCACCATCAGAGATTTAGTTATAAACTCCCTTAGAATGAGACCCGACAGAATAATTGTTGGAGAAGTTAGAGGAAAAGAAGCTTTCGATATGCTTCAAGCCATGAATACCGGTCATGAGGGTTCTATGACTACCATGCATGCTAACGGTCCAGAAGATGCTTTAAACAGATTAGAGACCATGGTTTTAATGAATGGTGTTGAAATACCAGTAACCGCTATTAGAGAATACATTGAAAGCGCTATTCAAATAGTAGTTCAGGTGCAAAGACTATCTGATGGAAGAAGAAGAGTCAGCAGTATTAATGAAATAATTGGTATTGAAAACGGCGAAATAGTTCAAAAAGAAATATTTAAATTTAGACAAACTGGTGTTTTAGCAAACGGTGACGTTGATGGCGAGTTTTTACTACATAAATATATTCCAAAAGTCTATAATATAATTCAAGCTAAAGGTATAGACAACTTAAAAGATATCTTTGGTAAATAGGAGGTGACAAAAGATGAATGGAAATTTCGATATAAAAAATACTAATACCCCGACAAACAAAGATATTAATATCGTGTTTTCACCATCTAATAATGTTACATCTTATGTCTACCAAATTTATAAAGATAATGTACTATTAAAAGAAGTTAGTATTAATGTAAAAGAAAATACTAATATCACTTTAACTGAAACAGGGGTTTATAAAATAAAAGTTAGATTAAATTTAATAAATGGCCTTACTGATGAAATGACAAGTGGTGAATATGTTATCGATAAAGAGGCTCCTAAAATTAACATTTCAGCACATAATATTCAATCAAACCCAACCAAAAACAAAGATCTCATCACCTGCACAGCTAATGATAATTATAGTGGGTCTTTAAACGACAAAATCGAAAGCAATATCGACACCCTTTCTTTAAACAAAGCCGGAACTTATACTTATAAATGCATGGTCAAAGATGAAGCCGGTAATACCGCTAGTCAAAGTGCTACTATCGAAATTGTTCCTTATAATACTACTATTTATATTATTCAGTTTATTTGTTTCATCATTGCCTTTTTATTAATTATAAGAATTTTCAAAATATTTAAAAGCTTAAAATTAGAAGAAAGGTTAGAACCATATGTTATTAAACCATTAAAAAATGAATCGCTAGCCACTTCTGAAAAATTAAGAAAAATATACTACACTTTTTTAAACCTTTTTACCAGTAAATTAAAAAAATCGGTTATCGCTACTAAATATGCTAAAAAATTAGAAAAATATACTGTAGTAAGTGGTATTCATCAAAACGGTTATGACATTTTGTCAGGGAAAATTATTATCGCATGTGCTTTTACTGTTTTAGCTATTATCATTAAAGCATTTCAATTCAAACTATTAGGAAGCATAGAAACTTTAGGAATTTTTGTTTTAGGCTTCTTCGTACTAGATATTTATTTATTTGCTAAATACAAAGTATTTAGATGGACTTTAGAAAATGATTTTGTTGCCGCCATAACTATTATGAATAACTCATTTAAATCAGGGCGAAGTATTACCCAAGCCATCGAAATAGTTGGCTCTGAAGTAGGGGGCGTTATCGGCAGTGAATTTAAAAGAATGAATCTAGAATTATTATATGGTCTAGATATCGAGCAAGTATTCAAACGGTTTGCGAAAAGAGTTGAACTAGAGGAGGCTAGTTACTTAACTGCCTCACTTACAATTTTAAACAAAACCGGCGGCGACATTATTAAAGTGTTTTCTTCAATCGAAAGAAGTTTATTTGATAAACGTAAACTTAGACTAGAATTAAAAAGCTTAACTAGTGGTAGCCGAATTATTGTTTATATTTTGTTAGCTATTCCATTTTTGTTTGTTTTAGTCATAAGTCTCATAAACCCTGGTTACTTTTTACCATTCATTCAGACTGATATTGGCCGAATTCTCTTGATATTTATGATAATTTACTATATAATCTTTGTGGTAGTGGTTCGTAAAATAATGAAGGTGGTGATTTAATGCAGAGCTTAACCAAATTCATTAAAAAAATCTATAGTGCGAAAGAATTAGACGAAATAGAGTTTAAACTAAAATGTTTAGGGCCTGATACTAAATATAATGCTACAACCTTTTGCCTTTATAGATTATTAACTACTATTTTAGCCTTTATATTGACAATACTAATCATTGATACTGGTTACATCTATGCACCATTTGTGGCTATAGGCATTTATTACTTGTTTTATTATTTAAACATTACTAAAAAAACAGCCATCAGAAATAATAGACTTGAGCACCAAGCTCTATACTTCTTTGAAATTCTAACTCTCACCTTAGAATCTGGACGTAATCTTGAAAATGCTTTAATTGTCACTTGTGACAACGTTGATTCCGAAGTTTCTGATTTGTTTAAAAAAGCTTTGGATGACATGAAGTTTGGCAAATCATTAATAGAGGCATTAAGCGATTTAAAAAAAACAATATCATCAGATATTATTAGTAACATAATATTGAATATAATTCAAACAAATAGATTTGGTAATAGTATTTTAGATACTCTTTATAACGAAGTTGATTTTTTAAGGCAAAAAGAATTAATGCGCGCTAAAGAACAAATCAATAAAATACCAAATAAGGTGAGTATAATTTCTGTTTTATTCATCGTACCATTAATTTTGGTATTAATACTAGGACCATATTTGATTGAATTCATAAGTTAGGGGGAAACATCTATGTATTATTTTATTGGAATAAAAGGAACTGGCATGAGTGCACTTGCTTGCTTTCTATATGATTTAGGTTATCCTATTAAAGGAAGCGACGTTGAAAGGCATTTTTTCACTGAAAAAGGTTTAAATGAAAGAAACATTGAAATATTACCTTACGATGAAAAAAATATTACTAAAGATATGATTATTATCAGAGGAAACGTTATTAAAGATGATCATCCAGAATTAGTTAAAGCAAATGATTTAAACTTAAAAATATATACTTATGAAGAAATGATTGCTAAATTAACTAAAATGTTTATGACAATTACTGTTGCTGGCTGTCACGGCAAGACAACCACATCCACAATGGCTTATCAAGTTTTAAATGCCATTAAAGGAGCTAATTGTTTAATCGGTGATGGAACAGGTATTGCTAGTAAAGAAAGTAAATATTTTGTTTTAGAAGCTTGTGAATATCAAAGACATTTCTTGGAGTATAATCCATATTATGCTATTATCACAAACATTGAATTAGATCATGTTGATTATTTTAAAGACATCGATGATGTCATTGATGCTTTTACTGAATATGCCAATAATGCTGAAAAAATGGTTATCGCTTGTGGTGACGATCCATATACCCACAGCTTAGAAGTTAGTAAGCCAATTTTCTATTATGGCTTAGATGATGATAATGATATTATTGCTAAAGACGTCAATTATACTGAAAATGGAGTTTCTTTTGATGTCTTTGTTGAAGATAATTATTACGGTCATTTTGATTTGCCTATTTATGGTAAACATATGCTTTTAGATGCTTTAGCAGTTATTAGTCTTTGTTATTACGAAAGATTTGAAGCTAAAGAAGTTTCTAAAATATTAAAAGAGTTTCATGGAGCTAGACGAAGATTCAACGAAACTATAGTTGGGACTAATATAGTTATTGATGACTATGCCCACCACCCAACTGAACTTAAATGTACTATTAAATCAGCTAGGCAAAAATACCCAAATAAAAAACTAGTCGTTATATGGGGACCTCATACATACACTAGAACCAAAGCTTTTAAAGATGAGTATATTGAAATATTAAAAAATGTTGATAAAGCTTATATCATGGATATATATGCTGCAAGAGAAACAGATAACCACGAAATAGACATTAACGATATTATCAAAGCTATTCCGAATGCCGAGCACATCTCACAAGATGAAGTAGACAAATTAATGAAATATGAAAATTCTGTTTTATTATTCATGAGCCCAAATGATTTAACTAGTTTTGAGCAAGCTTATATTGATAAAATGCAAAATTAATAAGGTGATACAATGAATACAGTATTAGAAACATTAGAAAAAATGAAAATTAATTATAAAATTGTAAATCATCCTCCAGCTACCACCACGGCCTTAGCTGATGAATATATCGAAGGACATGAAGGAGTTCGTTCTAAAACCTTGTTTTTAGCCGGTAAAAAAGACCGGCAGTTTTATTTATTAATTTTAGATGACCAAAAAAGATTAGATTTAAAAAAAATAAGTGAAGAATTTCAAGATAGACTTCATTTTGCTTCTGAAAGTAAATTATACGAAAAAATGGGATTAAAACCAGGCATTGTTTCTTTGTTCGGACTTTTAAATAACAAAGAAAAAGACATTAAAGTATACATTGATAAAGATTTATTAAAAGAACAAATAATTACATTTCATCCTAACGATAACATTGCCACTATTTTTATTTCGGTTAAAGATATGTTTAATTTTTTAGATAAATTAGAATATAACTATCAAATAATGGAGTTTTAAAAATGTTTGACCGTTTAGAAATTTTAATTGGAAATAAAATAAACTGTTTGAAATCTAAAACAATTATGATTATTGGCCTTGGTGGAGTAGGTGGTCATACTTTTGAAGCTTTAGTTAGAAGTGGTATCGAAAATATAATAGTTATCGATCACGATAAAATAGACATTACGAATTTAAATAGACAATTTTTAGCATATCAAAATACTGTTAATGACTACAAAGTAGATATAGCTTGCAAAATAGCCAGTAATATAAATCCAAAATGTCAAGTAACTAAAATCAAAATATTCTTAACCAAAGAAAATATAGATCAAATTTTTAATCAAAAAATTGACTTTGTTGTTGATGCTATCGATACTGTCAGTGCTAAAAAATTAATTATTAAAAAGTGTTTAGATAAACAAATACCATTTATTTCTGTTATGGGTACTGGAAATAAAATGCATCCAGAGCTTCTGCAAATAGCTGATATAAGGAAAACTGAATATGATCCTATTGCCAAAATAATTCGAAAAATGGTTAAAGAAGAAAAAATAACTCAAAAAATTCCAGTCGTTTTTTCCAAAGAGAAACCAATTATTAAAAACAAAATTGGTTCAAATGCTTTTGTCCCTGCCACAGCCGGTCTTATAGCTGCCAGTTTTGTCATCAATAGTATATTGGAGGAAAATCATGAATAAAAAATTAATCGATATAATAAATAATTTAAAAGGTTCTCTATTAGGTATTGGCTTCGAAGAAAGCTCCATTTTAGATGCGATTGAAAATAACGAAAACATACATACTTGTTATCTATTGACAGCTAAAAGCATTAAAAGCAAAAAATTTAGTATGACCAAACATGGCCGAAATAAAAAAATAAACATCAAAAAAATAAGAAAATATTTTAAGAAAAAATCGATAAATACCATTATTTGTAATTATAAAACAATTCAAAAATTTCAAAAATCTTTTGTTCCAAACAGTGTTTATTTAAATAGTGAAGACCTTTATATTTATGGTACTAAAGAAGAACTGACCTTATTAAAAGAAAAATATCAAAGATACACAAATGAAATTCAGTTTATCTCTTTAGAAGAAGACACCATTTTAAAAATAAACAACCAAAACACTAAAACAAACTTTTTTAAAGATAGTTATTATAAAATAAAAGATACAGCTAGCGAAGTAATCGAATTACTAACTGATCTTTTAATAAATTAAAATTTGACATTTATTAAAAAAACAATATAATATAGCCCAAAAGGAGGGCAATATGGAAAAACAAACATTTAAATTTATAAATGAGGGAAATGGTATAGAAGGACTAGTTCCTACATCTAAAATCTACAGAGAAGAAAAAGCTAAAGTTATGGTTATAGATAAAAACTCAAAATTTATGTGGGATCCACTCTTCGAATGTTTTGTTCCAAAAACAGATAGTACTTTAGAAAAAGGCACTGTAAAAGTTCATATTCGTTAAATACACTTTTGCTTATAAAATAAGGAAAATTTAACTATTGACTTTCTAACTGTAATGTGGTAACTTATATGTAAGCACAAAAAAGTGTTTTTTCTTATGTAGAAAAATCATAAAATAAAAAGTAGGTGAAAATATGGCAAAAAAAGCCAAAAAAGAAAAGAAAATTTCTGGAATTCGTTCAGAATTTAAAAAGGTTAGATGGCCTAAAAAAAAGGAAATGTTCAAATATTCAGTTGCTGTATTACTATGTATCGTTGTATTCGCATTATTCTTTATGTTATCTGATGTAATCATTGCAGCAATCAGAACAATGTTGGAGGGGTAATTAATGAAAAAAGAGTGGTATGTCGTAAATACATATTCAGGTCATGAAAATAAAGTAAAAGAAAAACTAGAAATGAGGGCTAGTTCAATGGACATGGAAGATTACATATTAAGAGTAGTTGTTCCAGAAGAAACCGTTGTAGATGCCAACGGAAAAGAAAAACAAGTTAAACTTTTCCCGGGTTATATTTTAGTTGAAATGGTAATGACTGACGAAGCATGGTTTATTGTCAGAAATACTCCAGGTGTTACAGGATTTATTGGTTCATCTGGTAAGGGGGCAAAACCATTCCCATTAACTCCAGCTGAAGTAGATAGAATCTTAGGCTCAATGGGTATGAGTCGCTTAGATGCTGAAAATGACTTAAAAGAAGGCGAAAAAGTTAAGGTGATTTCTGGTCCATTTGAAGGCATGTTTGGTGTTATTAAATCAGTTAACTTAAAAGAAGCTAAATTAGAAGTTTCCATTGACTTATTCGGTCAAGAAACTGCTGTTGAGCTAGAATTATCACAAATTTCTAAAGCCTAGTTTACAAAAGAATTTTTTTGTGATACTATTACTATGCTATATTATTTTAATATAGAAAGTGGGAGATTACCAAATGAGATAAAGCGGATAATCATTGGAACCACCCGCGAAAAAAATTATAGGAGGTGTTTTTCGTGGCAAAGGATGCAACTAATAAAATTAAAAAAATAAAAATCCAAATTCCAGCCGGAAAAGCGACACCAGCTCCACCAGTTGGTACAGCTTTAGGACCTGCCGGAATAAATTTAGGAGATTTTTGTAATCAATTTAACGAAGCAACTAGAGATAAGATGGGTGACATTTTACCAGTAGAAATAACTGTAAACGAAGATAGATCATTTAGCTTCGTTGTAAAAACCCCACCAGCTGCTTTCTTAATTAAAAAAGCATGTGGTATTAATAAAGGTTCAGTTAAAGGTAAAAACGAAATTGTCGCAACTTTATCTAAAGATAAATTAAGAGAAATTGCTGAAACTAAACTTCCAGATTTAAACTGTTATACTATCGAAGATGCAATGAAGATCATCGAAGGTACAGCTTTAAATATGGGCGTTAAAATTGAAGACTAAACCCCATGCTATGTGGGAGGAATAATCCGCAAAAACCACAAGGAGGTAAAAAAGTATGAAAAAAGGTAAAAAATATTTATCTCAAACTGAAAAGTTTGAAAAAAATAAACTTTACACTAAAGAAGAAGCCGTTAAATTAGTTAAAGAAACTTCATATGCTAATTTTGATGCTTCAGTTGAAGTGGCTATGCATTTAAACTTAGATACTAAAAAAGCTGATCAACAATTAAGAGGAGCTGTTGTATTACCACATGGAACTGGTAAAACCAAAAAAGTTTTAGTAATTGCTAAAGGTGAAGCAGCTAAAGCAGCGAAAGAAGCTGGTGCCGATTATGTTGGAGATACTGATATGATCGAAAAAATCACTAAAGAAAATTGGTTCGATTTTGATAGTTTAATCGCAACTCCAGATATGATGCCAGCCCTAGGTAAAATAGGACGTGTCTTAGGACCTAAAGGCTTAATGCCAAACCCTAAAACTGGTACTGTTACTATGGACACAAAAAAAGCTGTTGAAGAAGTTAAAAAAGGTCGAATTGAATATCGTACAGATTCATTCGGTAACGTTCATGCTTTAATCGGTAAAATTTCATTTAGTGATGAAGATTTATTAGATAACTTAAAAACCTTTGTAACTTTAATTGTTAAGTCTAAACCTAGCGTTGTTAAAGGAACATATGTTAAAAATATTTCTTTATCAGCTACTATGGGACCTGGAATTAAAGTTGACCCATCTAGCTTTGACAATTAATAAAAGCTATAATATAATTAATTTGTTCATTTGATTATGCCGTAGACAGTAGGTGCTTATAGCTTAATTTCCTACCGAGGACAATTATAAAAAAGTCTTTTAGCTCTGGCATACTCGCTAGAGCTTTTATTAAACGGCAAAAAGAAAGAGAGGTGCTACCAAATTGGCTAATCAAAAAATACTAGACAAAAAGCAAGAAATCATCGATGAAATTGCCGAAAAAACAAAAAATGCTCAGGCAACTGTTTTGTTTGAATATCAAGGATTAACTGCTGGTGAAACCAATGAACTTAGAAGAACTTTGAAAGAAAATGATTCAGAATTTAAAATCTATAAAAACACTTTAGTTAAAAGAGCTTTTGATGGTTTGAAAATAGATTTAGATGATGAGTTAAAAGGACCTAAGGCTATGGCTTTTGGAAATGATCCAGTTGCCCCAATCAAAGTTTTATATGACTTTGCCAAAAAACATCCAGCTTTAATCGTTAAAGCCGGACTTATCGATGGTGAAAAGACTGATGAAGCTAAGCTATCAGCATTATCAAAACTACCATCAAGAGAAGGATTACTTACAATGCTTGCAAGTGGACTTATTTACCCACTTAAGAATTTATCTATTTGCTTAGATTTATATGCCAAAGATTTAAAAGAAAAAGAAAATTAGAAAGGAATGATTGAAATGGCAAAAATTAATAAAGAAGATTTTATCGCTGGTTTAAAAGAAATGACTATGCTTGAAGTTATGGAATTAGTTGACGCAATGAAGGAGGAATTTGGTGTTGATCCATCTGCTGTAGCTGTTGCTGCCGCACCTGCCGCTTCAGAAGAAGCTGCTGGACCATCTACAGTTACTGTAACATTAACATCAGCTGGACCTAACAAATTACCAGTTATCAAATTAATTAAAGAAGTTACTGGTTTAGGATTAAAAGAAGCTAAAGCTATCGCTGATAATGGCGGAGCAATTAAAGAAAACATTCCAACTTCAGAAGCTGAAGAATTAAAAGCTAAATTAGAAGAAGCTGGCGCAACTGTTGAAGTTAAATAATTGAATTTATCAAAGAGCCTACACTATTCATATAGTGTGGGCTTTACCCGTTTATAAAAAGGAGAAGAAGATGTCACATTATTTTACTAATGATTATGTAAAAAGTGATAAACACGAACTAAATGTAATCGTTAAAGACACTAAATTAAAACTCATCGTCGATGGGGGAGTATTTTCCAAAAAAGGCCTAGACTTTGGTACTAGAACACTTCTAGAAAATCTTGATTTAAATAAAATTAACGGTGATGTTCTTGATTTTGGTTGTGGTTATGGACCGATTGGCCTTTATTTGAAAAAAACAGTAAATTGTCAAGTTGATATGGTAGACATTAACGAAAGAGCTTTAGCTTTAGCTAAAGAAAATGCAAAAATAAATGATGTCAAAGTAAACGTTTTTAAAAGCGATATTTATGAAAATGTTACCAAAAAATATAATTATATCATTACCAATCCACCAATTAGAGTAGGTAAAAAAATACTATATAACATTTTATTTGGTGCCAAAAAACATTTAAAAGAAAATGGTGAACTTTGGCTTGTAGTAAACAAAAATCAAGGAGCTAAATCATTAGTTAAAGATCTTGCCGAAGATTATGAAGTAATGGTAGCTGCTAAAAATAAAGGTTTTTATGTAATATGTGCGAAAAATCGTTGACATTTGGAGCTAAAACCTTTATAATTATAAATTGGCGACGTGTACTCCCTAAAGTACATGTAAATATAAAAAAACTAGTTTATAGGGGTGAAATACTTGGCATACAAAATACAAAAAATTAATGAAAAAAGAGAGAGAAGAAATTACGGCAAAACAAAAAATAAGGTTGAATTAAACAACCTTTTAGAAATTCAAAAAAAATCCTATGAATGGTTCATAACAGATGGTATCAAAGAAGTTTTTGATGATGTTTTTCCAGTGGAAAGTTTCACTGGTAATTTGTCATTAGAATTTGGAGATTACAGCTTTGATGAACCAAGACACACCATTAAACAATGTAAAGAACGCTATACTACTTATGCTGCGCCACTAAAAGTAGAAGCTAGACTTTTCAATGTTGAAACAGGTGAAGTTAAAGAACAAGAAATTTATTTAGGTGACATGCCAGTTATGACTGATAGCGGAGCTTTCATTGTCAATGGAGCTGAACGCGTTATCGTCTCACAATTAGTTCGTTCACCATCTGTTTACTTTGGTAAAGAAGTAGACAAGAAAAACGGTAAAGTGACTGTTGGATCACAAATTATACCAACTAGAGGTACTTGGTTAGAATATGAAACAGATGCTAGAGACATTATTTATGTCCGTATCGATAGAACCAGAAAAGTACCAGTTACTACTTTACTAAGAGCCATTGGTTTATCTAGTGACAATGATATTTTAGATCTTTTTGGTGAAAACGAGTATCTAATAAAAACCATTGAAAAAGATACTAATAAAAACACCGATGAAGCTTTAATCGATATTCATTCAAAATTAAGACCAGGTGAACCTAGTACTTTAGAAAGTGCGAAAAACCAATTAATTACTAGATTTTTTGATTCTTTCAGATACGATTTAGCTAAAGTTGGACGTTATAAATTTAACAAAAAATTAAATATTACCGATAGATTACTTGGCTGCCGTTTAGCTGAAGATATTAAAGTAGATGGTAAAGTAATTGCTAAAAAAGATGAAATCGTAGATAAAGAATTAATGAATACACTAAAACCAATTTTTAAAGATGGTTATGGTAAAGTTGAAACTTTAATCAATAACGACTTAGATACTTATAATACTGTTCAAATAGTTAAAGTATATTCTAAAACAAATCCCGAAAAAATCGTTAAAATAATTGGTAACGATGGAGATATCGATATTAAACGTTTAACTGTCTCTGATATATATGCCTCACTATCTTATTATTTAAATTTATTAGATGGTATTGGTTCATTTGACGAAATAGATCACTTATCAAATAGACGTGTTAGACAAGTTGGTGAACTATTACAAAATCAATTTAGAATCGGTATTAGCCGTATCGAAAGAATGATTAGAGATCGAATGAGTACTCAAGATATAGCTGAAGTTACTCCAAAAAGTTTAATTAATATTAGACCTTTAACAGCAGCTATTAAAGAATTTTTTGGCTCATCTCAATTATCACAGTTCATGGATCAAATTAACCCAATTGCGGAACTTACACATAAAAGAAGATTATCTTCATTAGGACCAGGCGGGCTATCTAAAGATAGAGCCGGTATGGAAGTTCGTGACGTTAATCCATCACATTATGGAAGACTTTGTCCTGTAGAATCTCCAGAAGGACCTAATATCGGATTAATTACATCTTTAGCTAGCTATGCTAAAGTAAACGAATATGGTTTTATCATGACTCCATATCGTAAAGTAGAAAACAACAAATTAACCGATGACATAAGATATATGACTGCTGATGAAGAATTAGAATACTATATCGCACCAGCAACTGTTAAAACAAATGATAAAGGTGAAATAATTGAAGATAGAGTGCCTGTTAGGTACCAAAACGATAATTTGATAATTGAAAAAGAAAAAATCGATTACATGGATGTTTCCCCACAACAAATTATTTCTATTACAACCAGTGGAATTCCATTCCTTGAGCACGATGATGGAAAAAGAGCATTGATGGGTGCGAACATGCAACGTCAAGCAATCCCTTTATTAGAAGCTGAAGCACCATATGTTGGAACTGGTATTGAAGCAATTGCCGCTAAAGACTCAGGTGTTGTTATCTGTGCCAAAGCTGATGGAATTGTGGATTATGTTGATGCCAGAAAAATAGTTGTCAAAAATGCTAAAGGCACTGATACCTATTACTTAGAAGGTTTTGAAAGAAGTAACATGGGAACATGTTATCATCAAAAACCAATTGTAAAAAAAGGCGATAAAGTTAAAACAGGCGAAGTTTTAGCCGATGGACCATCAACTGATCAAGGTGAAATGGCTTTAGGTAAAAACTTAACCATTGCTTTTGTTAACTATGATGGTTATAACTATGAAGATGCAGTAATTTTAAACGAAAGATTAGTTAATGATGACGTATTTACCTCAATTCATATTAAAGATTATGAAATAGAATGTCGTGACACTAAATTAGGACCTGAAGAATTTACTAGAGATATTCCAAATGTTTCTGAGGAAGCCCGTAAAAATCTTGACGAAAATGGTATTATTAGAATTGGTACGGAAGTTAAAGACGATGATATTTTAGTTGGTAAAGTAACACCAAAAGGCATGGCTGAACTCACATCAGAAGAAAAACTATTACATGCCATCTTTGGTGAAAAAACAAGAGAAGTTAGAGATACCTCTTTAAGAGTTCAACACGGTGGTGGTGGAATTGTTCACGATGTTCAAGTATTAACAAAAGAAGATAGTGATGAACTACCTGCCGGTGTTAGTAAAAAAGTTAGGGTATATATTGCTCAAAAACGTAAAATTGGTGTTGGTGACAAAATTTCTGGACGTCACGGAAACAAAGGTGTTATCTCTTTAGTTCTTCCTGAAGAAGATATGCCTTATGATAAAAACGGAAGAACAGTAGATATATTACTTAACCCATTAGGTGTACCATCACGTATGAACTTAGGACAAATCTTAGAATTACATTTAGGTATGGCTGCCAAAACATTAGGGATTCATGTAGCCACTCCAGTATTTGATGGTGCAACTAGAAATGAAATTGTCGAAGCCTTAGAAGAAGCTGGATTAGATAAAGACGGTAAAATGTGGTTATATGACGGTCGAACTGGTGAAAGATTCGATAATAGAATTAGTGTTGGTGTCATGTATATGATCAAACTAGATCATATGGTTGACGATAAATTACACGCTAGATCTACAGGACCATACTCATTAGTTACTCAGCAACCTCTAGGTGGTAAAGCACAGTTTGGTGGTCAACGTTTCGGAGAAATGGAAGTTTGGGCTTTATATGCTTATGGTGCCGCTCATATCTTACAAGAAATGATGACTGTGAAATCAGATGATGTAACAGGACGTGTTAAAGTTTATGAAGCTTTAGTTAAGGGTGAAGATTTACCAAAGCCAAGCGTTCCAGAAAGCTTTAGAGTAGTTATAAAAGAATTCCAAGCTTTAGGTTTAGATATTACTGTTTTAGATCAAGATGGTAAGTTTGTTGAATTAAAAGAGTTAGAGGAAGCTGAAAAAGATAGCTATGTTCCAGAAACTGATTTGGAAAGCGAAATTTTAAAAGAAAAAGAAGCTGCTAATCAAATTACTCAGCCCCTTTCTAATGAACTTGAAAGTGAGCTAAATGAATTTACCGAAAGCGAAGAAGAACAAACAGAAGAAGAACCAACTGAAGAAGAATTAAAAAATTTAGAAGGGGAGGATGAATAATGGATGCAAATAGTTTTGAAGGAATAAGAATTGCCATTGCCTCACCAGAAAAAATTCGTTCATGGTCATACGGAGAAGTAAAAAAAGCCGAGACAATGAATTACCGAACTTTAAAACCAGAACGTGACGGATTATTTTGTGAAAAAATATTTGGACCAACTAAAGATTTTGAATGTGCTTGTGGCAAATATAAAAGACTAAGATATAAAAATATTGTCTGCGACCGTTGTGGCGTTGAAGTGACAAAATCTAAAGTTCGTCGTGAACGTATGGGACATATCGAACTAGCCACTCCAGTATCACACATTTGGTTTTTCAAAGGTGTGCCATCAAGAATGGGTCTAGTTCTTGATATGTCACCAAGAGAATTAGAAGAAGTATTATACTTTGTATCATATGTTGTTCTAGATCCAGGTAGTACACCACTTGAGAAAAAGCAAACAATCAGTGATAAAGAATATAGAAGTTATTATGAAAAATATGGAAATACTTTTAGAGTTGGTATGGGTGCTGAAGCTATTAGAGAATTATTAGAAGAAGTGGATTTGGAAAAAGAAGTAAACGAAATTAAAAAAGAAATTTCAGAAATCAAAGACTCTTCTAGTCAAAAACGCATACGTTTAATCAAAAGATTAGACGTTCTAGATGCCTTCTTAGAATCTGGTAATCGTCCTGAATGGATGATTCTAACAGCTTTACCTGTTATCCCACCAGAACTTAGACCAATGATTCAATTAGATGGTGGTAGATTTGCCACATCTGATTTAAACGATTTATATAGACGTGTTATTAACCGTAATAACAGGCTTAAAAAATTAATCGATCTAAATGCTCCATCTATCATTATTCAAAATGAAAAAAGAATGTTACAAGAAGCTGTTGATGCTTTATTCGATAATGGAAGACGCGGTAAAAATATAACCGGCCCTGGAAATAGACCATTAAAATCATTATCTAGTATGTTAAAGGGTAAACAAGGTCGTTTCCGTCAAAACTTACTTGGTAAACGTGTTGACTATTCTGGCCGGTCAGTTATCGTAGTAGGACCATCACTTAAAATGTATGAGTGTGGTATTCCAAAAGAAATGGCTTTAGAATTATTTAAACCACATGTTATTCATGGCTTAGTTTCTAAAGAAATTGCCAGCAATATTAAAGCCGCTAAAAGAATGATTGAAAATCAAGATGAACGTGTATGGGACATTGTTGAAGAAGTTATTAAGGAGCACCCAGTATTACTTAACCGTGCCCCAACGTTACATAGACTTGGTATTCAAGCTTTTGAACCAAAACTAATTGAAGGTAAAGCTATTAGACTTCATCCGTTAGTATGCCCAGCCTTTAACGCGGACTTCGATGGAGACCAAATGGCTGTTCACGTACCAATCAGTGAAGCGGCTCAAGCTGAAGCAAGATTATTAATGTTAGGTGCGAACAACATCTTATCTCCAAAAGATGGTTCACCAATCGCTACTCCTGGTCAAGATATGGTTTTAGGTAACTATTATCTAACTATGGAAAAAGCTGGCTTAGAAGGCGAAGGTAGAGTATTTAGAAATACCGATGATGCTGTTATGGCTTACGAAAGAAGAGAAATTACACTTCACACTCGTATTGCTTTACCAGTTAAATCATTTAAACATAAAATATTCCCAGATAAATACATGGATAAGTATTTAGTAACAACACCTGGTAAAATAATATTTAATGAAGTTTTCCCAGATACTTTCCAATATATAAATGATAGTAGGGTTGAAAATGCCGTTAAATGCACACCATCTAAATACTTTATCGATAAAGGTAAAAACATCAAAGAAGAAATCGAAAAAATGCCTTTAGTTAAAGCATTAAATAAAGGTGCAATCGTCAGATTAATTGCTCAAATCTATAAACGTTATCACACAACTGAAACTTCAGTTATGCTTGATGCTATTAAAGATTTAGGCTTCAAATATTCAACTTTATCTGGAATCAGTATTTCAATCGATGATATTCAGGAAAGTCCTGTTAAAAAAGATATTATTGATGAAGCTAATAAGAAAATTGAAACCATTACTAAACAGTTTAAACGTGGTTTAATCACTGATAAAGAAAGATATGATAATGTAATTCAAACTTGGTTTGATGCTAAAGCCAAAATATATGATGACTTAGATAAAAGATTAAAAGCCAACCCAGAATCTTCTATCACTATGATGATTGATTCTAAAGCCCGTGGTTCTATCGATCAGTACGGACAAATGGCTGGTATGCGTGGTATCATGAGTAAACCAAATGGTGATTACGTTGAAATCCCAATTTTATCTTCATTATCAGAAGGTGTTACCGTATCAGAATTCTTCACATCTACTCACGGAACCCGTAAAGGTGCCGTTGATACAGCCTTAAAAACCGCCGATGCTGGTTACTTAACTAGAAGACTTGTCGATGTTGTTCAAGATGTTATTGTTAAAGAAGAAGACTGCGGAACTGAACAAGGTGTAGTAGTAGAAGCTTTCTATAATACTGATGGTACACTAATCGAATCATTAGAAGATAGAATAGTAGGAAGATACACTAATAAAAAAATCTTACATCCAGAAACTAAAGAAGTATTATTCGATAAAGATACATATATTACTGAACAAGTAGCTGAAAAAATTATTAAAGCTGGAATTACTAAAGTTCCAATTAGAAGTATTTTAACTTGTAAAACCGACCACGGTGTTTGCCGTAAATGTTATGGACGTAACCTAGCAACCGGTTCTGAAGTTGAACTTGGTGAAGCTGTTGGTATTATGGCTGCTCAATCAATTGGAGAACCTGGTACTCAACTTACCATGAGAAACTTCAACACAGGTGGAGTTGCTGGTGGAGACGATATCACTCAAGGTCTACCTCGTGTTACTGAAATATTCGAAGCACGTAACCCTAAAGGTAAAGCTACTATTTCTGAAATTAATGGTGTAATAACTAAAATTGAAGAAGATAATGGAATTTATAAAATTTATGTTAAAAACGACGTTGAAACACGTGAACACACCTCTAACTATGGTGCTAAACTTGCTGTAGAAAAAGGTGAAGAAGTTAAAGCTGGACAAAGACTTACTCATGGTGCGATATCACCAAAAGAGTTATTAATTGTCACAGATCCAATCACTGTTCAAGAATATATCTTATTCGAAATTCAAAAAGTATATCGTTCACAAGGTGTTGATATTTCTGATAAACACGTTGAAATTATGGCCCGTAGAATGATTTCTAAGATTAGAATTATTGACTCTGGTGATTCATTATTCTTACCTGGAACTATGGTAAACATTAATAAATTCACCGAAGAAAATAAAGAATTAATTTTAGAAGGCAAAAGACCAGCTACTGGTAAACCAGTATTACTTGGAATTACTAAAGCTTCACTTGAAACAGAAAGTTTCTTATCAGCTGCATCATTCCAAGAAACAACTAGAATATTAACTGATGCTGCCGTTCATGGAAAAATCGACCATTTAACAGGCTTAAAAGAGAACGTTATCATTGGTAAATTAATCCCTGCTGGTACAGGTGCTAGAAAATATCGTGAAGCTGAATATACTTTAGAAAACGAAATTTTAAACGATGAGCCACTAGAGGCTCTAGAACAAGAACTAATGGATTAAATTAGTTCTTGATGGTGTAAAAAAAGTACGGGCAAAATAGAATGACTAATACAAGAATTATAATTAAATTAATTTAAAAATAATGAGAATGAATAGTCAATAGACTATTTGTTCTTTTTTATATGTAACGAATTC
>CALVWP010000058.1 GCA_944367495.1 uncultured Bacilli bacterium | reverse complement strand
GAAACACCCATGTGATATATTATATAAAAAAAGAATTTAGTCTTACAAATTCTTAACTGGAATTTTATGTAAGACTAAATTCTCGTATAACATATTGAAACTGGAATTTACTTTTTCAGTTTACAATATCAAAAAGATAAATAAAATGGTATATATTTGCTTGACAAACGTATAATTTATATGTATAATCGTTTGTGTAATTTGAAAAAGGAAAGAAGAAGTGTCCACTTCTCACCCGATTGCAACTATGTGATGGGTTAATGCCAATAGTGATTTTATTACTTTTAATGTGCATTTTTAGTGGATACTTTGTATTCACTTTTTTGTTGGAGGTGTCTAGTATCGCAAGAGATAAAGATTTGTATATCAATGAGCAAATACGAGCAAAAGAAGTTATGGTAATAGGTCCAAACGGAGAACAGTTAGGCGTTAAACCGATTAAAGATGCACTTACTTTAGCTGATTATGCAGGGTTTGATTTAGTTCTTATGAATCCAGGTGGAAAACCACCGGTATGTAAAATTATGGATTATAACAGATATAAGTATGAAAATAAAAAGAAACAGAAAGAAAATATGAAAAAACAAAGAGAAGCTAATTTAGATATGAAAGAATATAAGCTTTCTGTGAATATTGATGTTCATGATTTTAATACTAAATTAAACAATGCGAAGAAATATTTACAAAAAGGTCATAAGGTTAAGGTGAGTATTCGTTTTAAAGGACGTGAAATTACGCATAGTTACTTAGGTAAAGATGTTTTAATGCGCTTTGCAGATGCGGTTAAAGATATTGCTGTTATCGAGCAAGCACCTAAGATTGATGGTCGTATTATGGCTATGATACTTGCGCCAGTCAAAGAAAAATAGGAGGAATGTTTGTGGCTAAAATTAAAGCAAAATCCCATAAAGGATTATCTAAAGTTTTAAAGGTTAGAAAAAGTGGTTCAATTAAATTTCAACCAGCTATGAAAAACCATAAGCTTACACATAAGAGCAATCAGTCAAGAAGAAGAAGACATCATGAATCAGAGATGAGTGCTTCTGATATTAAAAGATTAAAAGATTTAATTAATAAGTAGGAGGGATAATAATGAGAGTTAAAGGTGGAACTATTCATCGTGCACGCCGTAAAAAAGCTTTAAAACAAGCTAAAGGTTATTTCGGCAGTAAGCATAGACTTTATAAAACAGCTAAAGAGCAAGTTATGCATTCAGGAGCTTATGCTTATAGAGACAGAAGAAATAGAAAAAGAGATTTTAGAAAGTTATGGATTACAAGAATTAATGCAGCTTGTAGATTAAATGATATTAGTTATTCTAAGTTTATTAATGGACTTAACAAAGCTAATATTGATATTAACAGAAAAATGCTCGCAGAGATTGCTATTGATGATGCAAAGGCATTTACTGAACTTGTAAAAGTAGCTAAGGATGCACTTGATGGAAAAGAATATAGTCCAAAAGCAGTGAAAGCCGAAGCTAAAGTAGCAAAAGAGATTAAAAAAGAAGAAAAGAAAGCTGAAAAAAGTACTGATTTAAGTAAATTAACTGTAGCTGAACTTAAGAAAATGGCTAAAGAGAAAAATGTTGAAGGTTACAGTACTATGAAAAAAGCTGAACTTTTAGATGCTTTGAAATAAGAGGGGTAGACCCTTTTTTTCTATAATATTTATTTGTTTAGAAATTTTATTTAGGGTTTAAAATATTTGAAATAATATGTACAAATTATATGAAAAAATGGTATAATTGTACTACTTGGAGATGAGGATATGTTAGTATTAGCCAAAGCTGTACTGTCAATTATGTTGGGATTCTCAGTCTCAGTTGTTTTTGGTTATTTTGCCATTAAATGGCTGAAGAAGAAACATATTAGGCAGCAGGTAAGCACGACACTTGGAGAAAGGCATAAGAAAAAAAACGGTACACCAACGACTGGTGGTATAATTTTCATTATACCAACGGTTTTGATTATGATAGCTTTAGTGCTTACAGGGAAAATTGAGTTTTCAACTAATTTATTTATAGTTTTGTTTGTCTTTATTGCTTATGCTATTTTTGGGTATGTTGATGATTATTTAATTATTAAAAAGCATAATAATGCCGGACTTAGTATATTTTGGAAACTCGTTTTACAAATAATTGTCGCTTTAGTATTTTTCTATATGTTTTTAAGTAGTGGTAATGAACCAATAGTCGATATTCATACTTTAGGTATAAAGCTTGATTTAGGATGGCTTTATGGAATGTTTTTACTATTTGTATTAGTTGGTAGTAGCAATGCTGTTAATATTACAGATGGTTTAGATGGATTAGCTGGAGGTCTTTCTGCGATTGCGTTTTTTGCTTTTGGAATTATTACGTGGGGTGCGGACTGGGCATCTGGTAATGAAGCTATTGCGATATTTTGTTTTGTTTTAGTTGGATCTTTGATTGGATTTTTAGTTTACAATTGTTATCCGGCTAAAATATTTATGGGTGATACAGGATCTTTATCTTTGGGAGCCGCACTTGCGAGTGTAGCTATTATTACAAATCATGAGATTACTTTAATTATTGTTGCTGGAGTGTTTGTTATTGAAACACTTAGTGTAATTATTCAGTGGATTGCGATAAGTAAATTTCATACTAAAGTTTTATTGATGGCACCGCTTCATCATCATTTTGAAAAACTTGGATGGAGTGAGACGGATGTCGTTAGATTATTTTGGTCAGCTGGGTTACTTTTAAGTATGGCGGCCATTGGCTTTGGTGTGTGGATATAAGGAGGATTAGAAAATGGCAAAATGTGAAAAAGAAATTGAAATTACTATTGATGGAAAAAAGTGGGAAGATGCTTTAGATAAAGCATTTAAAAAAGCTAATAAAAATGCGAAGATCGATGGCTTTAGACCAGGTAAAGCTCCAAAAGAGGTGTTTTTGAAAAAATACGGTAAAGAGTCTTTATATATGGATGCGGCAGATGAAGCGGCTGATTTAGCTTATCAAACATTACTTAAGGATTATGCGGATGATGTTAAGGAGTTAGTAGCTCGTCCAGATATTGCTTTAACAGGTATTGATGATAAGAAAGTTACTTTTAAGTTTACACTTACTAAAAGACCAGAGGTAAAACTTGGTAAATATAAAGGCTTAGGTATTAAGAAAGATGAAGTTAAAGCTTCTGAAGAAGAAATTTCAGATGCGATTGATCATATGAGAGAACGTTATGCAGAAGATGTTATTAAAGAGGGAGCTATTGCTGATGGTGATATAGCAGTTATCGATTTTGAAGGATTTGTGGATGACAAGGCTTTTGATGGTGGTAAGTCAGAAAATTATTCTTTAAAAATTGGTAGTGGAACTTTTATTCCCGGCTTTGAAGAACAATTAATTGGTCTTAAATCTGGAGATAGTAAAGATGTGAAAGTTACTTTCCCTAAGGATTATCATGCAGAAGATTTAAAGGGAAAAGAGGCTGTATTTAAAGTTACTGTACATGAAGTTAAAGAAGTTAAAGTTCCTGAATTAGATAAAGATTTCTTTGATGATTTAGGAATGGAAGGAATTAATACTAAAGAAGAGTTAGAAGCTCAAATTTCTGATAATATTATTGCTCGTAAAGAGATGGAAGCAGAAAACAAGTATTTAGATGAATTACTTGAAGCAGCGGCTAAAGATGTTAAAGTTGAAATTCCAGAAGCAATGATTAGTGAAGAGCTAGATCGGATGATTGACCAATATTCTCAGCACTTAAAGATGCAAGGAATTACGATTGAACAATTTTATCAATTTACAAATTCTGATGAAAATGCTTTAAAAGATCAAATGAGACCAGAAGCAGTTAAGAGAATTACATATAGATTGATGCTTGAAGAGATTGCTAAAGAAGAAAAAATTGAAATTTCTGATGATGAGGCTAAAGAAGAAACTAAAAACTTAGCTGAAAAATATCAAATGAAAGAAGATGAATTCTTAAAAACTTTTGGTGGTCTTGATATTGTTAAATATGACATGAGAATGCGTAGAGCTATGGAAATCCTTAAAAAATAAGGATTTCTTTTTTTTTTGAAGTTTTGTGCCAAATCCGGAAGTAAAATTATGCCAAATTCGGAAGTGAAATCGCGCCAAATTCGGAAGTTATATGTATTTTGAAAAAATGTAAGTAGTACTTTTGATTTGCTTATAAGGAGTAAGCAATGGAAATTTATAGATAAGTGGCGGGATTTGAAGTGTGATAAAATATGATGTTTACAACACAAGTTATACTAAATTTATAGTTTTATAGATGATAATTTTTTATATATGAATTAAACAACTTACTTTTATTTTAAGACTTTAAAATATTTCATTTTGCTTGTATAATTATAATGGTGAAGTTTATGAGCAAGAGAAAAAGAAAGAGAAAATTCAAAAAAATATTTTATATTATTTTATTTATAGTTATAGGAATAATTGGTTTTATTATATATGATAATACATTTAGTGGTGGAAAGTTTCAAAATAAGTTAGGTAAAACTTTTGAAAAGACGATTGATAATATTACAAAAAGCACTGATGCTTATAAAAAATGTATGAAAAATGAAGTTTTAAAAGAGGATGATTTTAGTGATGAGCTGAAAGCTAAAGAAGATGAAATTATAAAGTTATACAGTGGTGTGAATGCGAACTTTATGTATACTGATTTAGAGAGTGATTATAGTTTTGGAAAAGGTGAGGGAAGTGAACTTTATGCGGCTAGTGTGACGAAATTACCAGCGGTTTTATATGCTTATAAGTTAGCTGATGAGGGAAAGCTTGATTTAAATAAAGAACTTACTTATCTAGCTCAATATAAAGCTGGTGGTAGTGGAATTATTCAAAATGATAGTGTTGGCTCTAAGTATAAGTTAAGTACTATTTTAGAATATACTATTAAGTATAGTGATAATATTGGTTATGCGATGCTTTTAGATGAATTGGGCGGAAGGAATAAAGTAAAAAATTATTGGGAAGATTTAGGGGTTACTATTAAATATTCTGATAATTTTGGCAATTTATCTCCAAAGCTTGGTAATAGTTATATAAAAGAAGTTTATAAATATTACTTAACGGGTAAAAAAAATGCTTTAAAATTAGTAGAAGATATGAAAAAGTCAGATAATTTGAAATATGTTAAATATGGTGATGTTGAAGTAGCACATAAATACGGTGAGTATGTTGAGGGTGGAGGCTATTATAATGATGTTTCTTTGAATTTTACTACTCATCCGTTTGCTCTTTCAATTACAAGTACTTTAGGATTAACTGATGAGATGGAAAATTTATTTTTACAAACGCATAAGAAAGCGATAGAATTTAATGATTTATATTACCGAGATAAAGGGAATTATTGTATGGAAAAATCACGTATTTTAAAATAGGAGGTGATTGTTTGTTTGCTGATATTCTTGTAGAAGTGGTAGCTAAAGGGACTGATAAAACTTTTACTTATTCGATTCCAAAGGGAATGAATGCTTTAGAGGGAATGCGTGTTTTAGTTCCCTTTGGGCAAAGAAAGTTAGAAGGTTTTATTGTGAGAATTCACGATGAAAAGCCGGAATATGTGGTTAAAGAAATTTATGAATTGGTAGATGATAGACCAGTTTTAAATGAAGAGATGCTTGAACTTGGAAAATATATGAGTAAAAAGACTTTAGCGCCGCTTACTTTATGTTATCAAACGATGCTTCCGAGGGCTTTAAAAGCTAAAAAGAATAATAAAATAAATAAGAAAATACTTAAATTTGTGAAAGTAAAAAAGGATGGCACCTTTAAAAGTGTCAAGCAAAATGAAGTATTTAATTTTGTTAAACAAAATGGCGAAGTTTTAAAAAGCGAGGTTAATAAAATATCGGCGTCTGCCTGTAAAGTGTTAATTGATGGTGGATTTTTAATGGAATTTGAAAAAGAGGTTTACAGATTAGATGATGATATTAAAGTAGAAAAAAAAGAATATGTTTTAACCGATGAACAAAAGAAGGTAATTGAAAGTGTAAAGCTTAATAATTTTAAACCTTATTTATTACATGGGGTAACGGGTAGTGGCAAAACTTTAGTTTACATTAATTTGATTGAAGAAGTGATAAAAAATGGTAAAGAAGCGATATTGCTTGTTCCAGAGATTAGTTTGACACCACAGGTGGCTGAGATATTTAAAAAAAGATTTGGCAAAGCGGTAGCTATTTTACATAGTGGTTTAAGTAATGGAGAGAAATATGACGAGTGGCGAAAAATTGAAAGGAAAGAAGTTTCGATTGCGATAGGCGCGCGTAGTGCTATTTTCGCACCGTTTACTAATTTGGGAATTATTATTGTCGACGAAGAGCATTCTAATACTTATAAACAGGAAAATACACCTAGATATAACGCGCTTGATATAGCTTTAAAAAGAGGAAAAACTTATAATATTCCAGTAGTTTTAGGTAGTGCGACACCAAGTATAGAAAGCTATACACGAGCTAAACTTGGCGTTTATAAATTGCTTTCTATGAAACATAGAGTAAATAAACAATTGCCTAAAGTTTATTTAGTAGATATGAAAGAAGAGTTCAAAAAAGGTAATAGAGTTTTTTCAGAATTATTACAAGATAAGGTAAAGGAAAGATTAAAAAAAGGTGAGCAAGTTTTAGTTTTATTAAATAGACGCGGTTTTTCGACAACTATTACTTGTCATGAATGTGGGTTTACTCATAAGTGTCCAAATTGTGATATACCGCTTACTTATCATAAAAATGAGAATATTATGAAGTGTCATTATTGCGATTATAAAGTGCCTAAATTATTAGAGTGTCCAAAATGTCACAGCAAAAATATTAATTCACTTGGTATGGGAACTGAAAGATTAGAGTCTTTAATTAAAGAGATGTTTGCGGAAGCGAATGTTATTCGAATGGATGCTGATACGACTAGAAGAAAAGGAGCTCACAAGAAGATTATAGATGATTTTAAAAATGGTAAATATAATGTTTTAGTAGGCACACAAATGATAGCGAAAGGTTTAGATTTTCCTTTAGTGACGCTTGTTTGTGTAATTAATGGCGATGCTTCTTTAAATATTCCAGATTTTAGAAGTAGCGAGAGGACTTATGAACTTTTATCGCAAGTGGCTGGTAGAGCTGGCCGGGGACCATTAGCTGGTGAAGTTATTATTCAAGGTTTTAATGTGAATCATTATAGTATGGTGTATGCGAAAGATAATGATTATATAAGTTTTTATAATGAAGAGATGAAAATTAGAAAAGTTTTAAAATACCCACCTTTTTATAATCTTTGTTTGATTAAAATTAGTGGTAAAGATTATGATAAGGTAGTTTTAGAAGCTAATAAAATAGCAACTTATTTAAAGAGTAATTTGCCGATGATTATTTTAGGACCAGCTGCTAGTAATATGCCAAAGCTTAATAATACTTATTTTGTGCAGATTATTATTAAATTTAAAAAAACAAAAGATATTATATCTTCATTAGATTTTATTTTGAAGCATTATGAAAATAAAATAAATGTCGATATTGATTTAAATCCATTAAAGATATAGTTAAATATTTAGAAATGTGGTAAAATTATTTTAAGGTGATAATATGGACTTTGATAAAATACAAATTAAAAAAAATCCGACGATTATTTTTATGGGGACACCAGAGTTTAGTGTACCTGTTTTAGAGGGATTAATTAGTAAATATAAAGTAAGAGCAATTGTGACACAACCTGATAGGCCAGTTGGTAGGCATGGTGAGGTAAAGTGTTCTCCGGTTAAAGAGGTAGCTTTAAAACATAATATTTTATGTTTACAACCGAATAAGATTAAAGAAGCATTGCAGGAAATTAATGCTTTAGAGCCGGATTTAATTATTACCTGTGCATATGGGCAAATTTTACCACTTGAGTTATTACTTATTCCAAAGTTAGGATGCATAAATGTTCATGCATCATTACTTCCAAAATTACGTGGTGGAGCACCTATTCATCATGCGATTATCGATGGTTATAGTAAAACGGGTGTAACGATTATGTACATGGCTGAGGGAATGGATACTGGAGATATGATAAGTCAAAGAAGCATTGATATTTTAGATGATGATACGGCTTCTACTTTGCACGATAAGTTATCGATATTAGGCCGTGATTTGCTATTAGATACACTACCTAGTATATTAGATGGGACAAATGACCGAATTGCCCAAGATGATTCTTTAGCAACTTATGGTTTTAATATTAGCCGGAAAGATGAAAAGATTAATTTTAATAATACTAAAAGAAAAATTGTCAATCAAGTTAGAGGTTTAAATTCATGGCCGGGAGCTTACTGTTTGTTTGACGATAAAATTATGAAAGTTTGGAGCTGTTATAGGACAGATAAACTTTATGATTTTGCTTTACCTGGTGAGATTACGGCAATTTATGATGATGGTTTTGGTGTTAAGTGTAGTAATGGTGAGGTTGTGTTTACAGTTTTGCAGTTAGAGGGCAAGAGGAAAATGAAAGCTACCGATTTTATTAATGGCTATCATGAAAATTTGATTGGAAAGATACTTAAATAAAATGTTTAAAAAAATAAAAGAAAATCCTTATTATGTCAAGTTTAAGGAAATGCGGGCTGATCCAAAATTACGGCCACTTACTTCACTTATATTTTGGTTTATATTTATTATAATAGTTATAATTTTTGTAAGGTCTACATCAGGGACTAAGCAAAAAGTAGCTGAAGTGAGACCAAGTTATTCTAATTATGAGTTTACTTATAAAAATAATAGTTTGACTATTTTTGGTCAAAGTTATAATGGTAAGTTAGAATTTATGGCAGGAAATAATCGTTATTATTATGATGGTGAAAATGTTTATTTAATTCAAAATAAAACGGTTTCACTTATGAATGGTTTTGATTTAAACGTTTTAAAAATCACTCCTAGTTTGATAAATAATTTGATAGCTAATTTGGATTATACTTTAAAAGGTGAGGCTAAAGAGTATTTAGTGCCACTTTCTAGATTTTTAAATTTATATGAGGTAGATGTGGAAGTTAATTTAAGTATAGCTAATAATTATAATATTGTTATAGATGTGTATGACGATATGTATCAGATAGATTTAACTAATTATTATGCTTATAAAGGATTGAATAATGATGGAGTTTTAACTATTGATATATATGAAAGTAATGTGGGTGATTTTACTAAATATTATGATAATTTAATAGGAGGGGTAGTATGACGGTACCAGTTATTGTACTTGTAATTGCACTTATACTAATTATAGTGTTTTTTAAAGATTTTAATGCGTTTGTATATTCTGTGGTGATGATAGATATTTTTCTTAGAATTGTGACTTATTTAAAAGCTTATATTATCAAAGATTCAGCTTTTGGGTTTTTAAATTTTATACCAGAAAGTATACCGGCAATTATAAAATCTTTTGATTTAGGAATGTTTATAGATATTATTATGTTTTTATACATTGTAATATATATGATTTTCTTAGGTTTAATGTTTTCTAAGTTTGTCAACCGTAAATTTTAGGGTTGGCTTTTTTAAAAAAAGTTTTATGGAGGTACATAAAGCTTTAGACATCTAATATTTCTATATCATCATTATCTATATCATCTTTTGTTTGATCTTTTAGGTTGTTAATACTTTTAGTAATTAATTTGTTAATAATTAATTTATTGATTATTATAATTACCTACAAAGTAAATAAGAGGGTAGTGCACTGCACTAAGGTTGTTAGGGTGCCATTTGAGTATACGGTATCAAACTGATATATATTTATATCATTAACGATTATTTGTTCTAAGGTGTAAAACATTAAAATGGTAATTACGGTATAGAAAATAATATTAAATATTTTACTACTGTTTTTGATGTTTTTTGATAAAACAGTGTATAAAAATATAATATTGGTAATTAAAATTATAATAATATAGGTAGCTAGATTAGGGAAAAATATCTGCATGAATATATTGTTTATTAAGTTATCAAACAGTTTGTTTAAATATGATATATATCTTATTATTATGAACGATATAACAAAAAGCCATCCTAAAATAGAAATTATTTTGCTGTTTTTATTTTTATTTTTGATATTTATAATCATTGATGCGGCAAATATTATACCAATGATGATAAATAAAACAGAGCTTGGGGGATTTGCTACAATATTTATATAATACAAGGTAGGAGAAGTGTCTAATGAAAAAGTTTATTGGAATATTGGTGTGCGTTTTAATGCTGTTTTGTCCGTTTTTGAGGGTAGAAGCTGAAGATGAAAAACCTGAAGATATAATAAAAGTTTATGATTTTGTAACTTATTTTAGTGATAAATACCCCATTTATAATGACTATGTATTGTATGGAATAGATGGGTTAAGTGTTGATTCTCTTCCTAGTTTAGATGATTATATTGTCAAGGGGGGAAGAAGCGAATGCTGGGCTGAGATATATTTTAGATAATGGATTTCCTAATAAAGAAGATGCCATTTATATTTCAGTAACGCAAATGGCGATCATTAATTATATGACTCAAATGGGTTATGTAGATAGTGAGTATTATGATGAATATATTATTAAAATCGAAGAAATATTAGAAGATTACGAACAATATTGTACGAATGGTAAATGGATTGATCAGTGTGAAGAAGTTAAGTTAGTTTTAGATTTATTTAATAAACCAGTAGAAATACAAAAAGAATATAAAAAAAATTATACAGATGAAATTATTTTAAATGGTGATAGCGAATTAAAAAAATCAGAAGATGGCAAATATTATGAAACAGGATTACTTAGTGTTAAAAGAAGTGATGTGAGTGAATACAGTGTAGAACTTATTAAGGTACCTTATGGGACTTTGGTTATAGACAAAAATGGAAATGAAAAAACAAAATTTAATATTAACGATGAGTTTAAAATAAAAGTACCAGTCGATAAGGTGAATAGTAATCAAATTAATGTAAAGATAAATATTGATAATACTTTTAATACATATTATATTTATAAAAGTCAGCACTATCCTACAGCTATGTCATATAAAAAGATGTCTTTAGATGATGGATTTATTAATGTAATATATTCTAAATCTTATAGTAAAAATATTAAAAAATCTAAAGAATTTTATTTAGATATAAAAGCCGATAGTATAGTAAGTGTGCCACCGACAGCAGCTTATATACCATTAATTATTTTAAGTGTAGGGCTTTTAGCTATAATTTTATCATTTACTGTTATTATGAAAAAAGTTAAAAATAATGTTTAAAATCTAGGAAAGTTAAAAATAAGATTAACTTTCTTTTTGAATATTAAAAAAAATGTTATAATTAAAAGGGTGGTTTTATGTATGCATATATAAAAGGATTTGTTAGAGAAATAGAAAGCGATTATATTGTTTTAGATAATAATGGTGTTGGGTTTTTAATATATACTGCTAACCCTTATTCTTTTGAATTAGATAAAGAGTATACGATCTATTTATATCAGTATGTTAGAGAAGATGAAATAAGTTTATATGGTTTTAAAACCTTAGATGAAAAGAAGTTATTTTTAAAATTAACTTCAGTTAAAGGTTTAGGCCCAAAGATGACTTTGCCAATGCTTGCTTTAGGTTCACCAGATGGGATTATCGATGCGATTGAAAGGGAAAACATACTTTATTTAAAGAAGTTTCCAAAGATTGGAGATAAGGTAGCTAGACAAATTATTTTAGATTTAAAAGGTAAATTGGCTAAAAGTGAAGAAGTTAATACTATTGTTAGTGATGAACTTGTAGAGGCTTTAAAAAGTTTGGGTTATAAAGCTGGCGATATAAACAAAGTGGTCAAGAAAGTCGACAGTTCTTTAGATATAGAAGAGCAAATAAAAGTGGCTTTAAAATTACTTTTGAAATAGGAGGTGATTAGATGGCAAGGTTAGTTACTGGTGATGCGCTTGAGGAAGATAATTTTGAAATCTCTATTAGACCTGATAGTATTGATGAATATATTGGTCAAGCCGAATTGAAAGAAAATTTAAATATTTTTATGAAAGCGGCAAAGATGCGTGGTGAAGCTTTGGATCATGTACTTTTATATGGGCCGCCGGGGCTTGGTAAAACAACAATGGCTTATATTATTGCGAATGAAATGGGAGGCAATATTAAAACAACGAGTGGTCCAGCGATTGAAAAAAGTGGTGATTTGGCAGCGGTACTTTCTACTTTGGAACCCGGTGATGTTTTGTTTATCGATGAAATTCATAGAATTCCTAGATTTATTGAGGAAATTTTATATTCGGCAATGGAAGATTTTAAATTAGATATTATTGTCGGAGCTGATTCGACAAGTAGGAATATTACGATAGATTTACCACCTTTTACTTTGGTAGGTGCGACGACGAGAGCTGGTGATTTAACAGGTCCATTACGCGATAGATTTGGTATTGTGTCTAAGCTTAATTTTTATACTGAAGAAGAGCTTAAGCAAATTGTGCTTAGAACAAGTAGAGTGCTTAAGTCGCCAATTACTGAGGAGGCCGCTTATGAACTTGCTAGAAGAAGTAGAGGGACGCCTAGGGTTGCTAATAGACTTTTTAAAAGGGTTCGCGATTTTGCTTTGGTTATGGGTGATGGTAATATAGATATAAATATTACTAAGGTGGCTTTAGAAAAGCTTAAGGTTGATAAGTTTGGGCTTGATGCGACAGATTATAATTTACTTAATTCTATTATTGATAAGTTTAATGGTGGTCCGGTAGGAATTGATGCACTTGCTTCTAGTATTGGTGAGGAAGCTTCGACGATTGAAGATGTTTATGAGCCTTATTTACTACAAAATGGATTTTTAAAAAGAACAAGTAGGGGTAGAATGGTAACTGATAAAGCTTATAAATATTTGAAAAAAGAAAAACAAGATACTTTATTTTAGAAGGTGATATTTTGAAAACAGATGATTTTGATTTTTTTTTATTAGAAGAGTTAATTGCGCAGACGCCTTTAAAAAAACGTGATGCTTCACGTCTTTTAGTTTTAGATAAAAAAACGGGGTCTATTCAGCATAAAAATTTTACGGATGTCATAGATTATATGGAAAAGGGTGATACTTTAGTTTTGAATGATACTAAAGTTATGCCAGCTAGACTTTATGGAATTAAAGAAAATACTGGTGCTTTGATTGAGGTTTTGCTTTTGAAAGACGAGGGAGATAATATATGGGAATGTTTGACAAGACCGGCTAAAAGAATTAAAGAAGGTTCAGTTATTTCCTTTGGTGATGGTAAATTAAAAGCTAGATGTATAGAAGTTTTAGATGAGGGAATTAGAAAATTTAGTTTAGAATATAATGGTATTTTATATGAGATTTTAGATGAACTTGGAGAGATGCCTTTGCCACCTTATATTCATGAAAAGCTTGAAGATAAAGATAGGTATCAAACAGTTTATGCAAAGAATATAGGAAGTGCAGCGGCACCGACTGCGGGGCTTCATTTTACGAAAGAATTATTAGATGAGATAAAAGCTAAAGGTGTTAATATTGTTTATATTACTTTACATGTAGGACTTGGTACTTTTAGACCGGTTAATGTGGAAGATGTAACGGTGCATAAAATGCATAGTGAATATTATGTAATGAGCGAGGATGTGGCTAGTTTATTAAATGAAACGAAAAAAAATGGTCATAAAATTATTGCAGTTGGAACTACTTCTACTAGAACATTAGAAACAGTAATGAGTTTATATGGAACGTTTAAAGCTTGCTCTGGATGGACTGATATATTTATTTATCCGGGGTATGAATTTAAGGTGATAGATTCTTTGATTACTAATTTTCATTTACCAAAATCTACTTTGGTTATGCTTGTCAGTGCACTTGCTGGTAAAGATAATATTATGAGGGCATATAGTGAAGCGGTTAAGGAAAAATATAGATTTTTTTCTTTCGGCGATAGTATGCTTATAAAGTAAGGATGATAAAATGGTTATAGTAATTACTGGCCCAACGGCTACTGGTAAATCGGATTTAGGTATATTTTTGGCGCATAAGTTAAATGGAGAAATTATAAATGCTGATAGTACGCAAATATACAAAGGTTTAGATATTGCGACTAATAAAATTAAAGATACTGAAGGGGTAAAACATTATTTATTTAATGAAAAGTATTTGCGTGAAGATTATACGGTATTTGATTTTCAAAAAGATGCACGAAAAGCAATTGATGATATTTTAAATAAGGGAAAAATTCCAATTTTAGTTGGAGGAACTGGTCTTTATATTAATGCGGCTTTATATGATTATAAGTTTGAAGATAAAGTCCATGAAGAATATGAAGGTGTAAGTAATGATGATCTTTATAAAATGCTTTTAGTGGTAGATCCCAATACAAATATTCATTTAAATAATAGAGTTAGGGTGATAAGTGCTTTAAATTATTATAAAGCTAATGGTAAACCATATAGCGAAAAAGAAAAAGATTATAAATTACTTTATGATACTATTTTTATTGGTCTTACAGCTGATCGAGAGATATTATATTATAAAATTAATAAACGAGTTGATAAGATGGTTGATGAAGGCTTAATTAAAGAAGCTAGAGAAATATACGATTTAAAAATTAGGTCTAAAGCAGTGATGACTCCGATTGGTCCAAAAGAGTTGTTTGATTATTTTGATGGTAAAATTAGTTTGGATGAAGCGATAAATTTAATTAAGAGTAAAAGTAGAAAATATGCGAAGAGGCAGTTTACATGGTTTCGTGGTCAAATGAAACTTAAATGGTTTACGGTTAATTATGATGATTTTTCACAAACAGAAAATGAAGTTTTAAATTATATTCAGTCTAAATTTTGACGGTTTTAAAATTGCATGTTATACTATGAACTAAAAACGAGGTGAAAATTATGGATGTTAAATCCATTATTCCAGACACTTATAAAAAAAGTGTTTACGATATAAATTATTATAAATTGTTTCAAAATGGTATTAAATGGGCAATTTTTGATGTGGACTGTACAATTTTACCTTTTGATGATGTTAATGTTCCAGATCAGTTAACCTCTTTATTTGATAATATTAAGTTAATGGGAATTAATCCGGTTCTTTGTTCGAGCGGTTCTTTAAAAAGAGTAGCTCCAGTTGGAGAAGAATTAAAAGTTAGATATATGGCAAATGCGAAAAAACCTTTTTGTGGAGATTTGTCTTTGATTAGAAATAAATTAGGTGATTTACAATCTGAAAATACGATGATGATTGGTGATTCGTTTTATTTGGATATGTTATTTGCAAGTAGATTTGGATTTTATAAAGTTATGGTTGATAGAGTTAAAGGCGGACATAAAATAAAAACTTTAGCTAATGATATTGTGCAAGCTTCTTTATATTCTGTTATTCCAAGAGATAAATTTTCTTATGGAAAATATTATAGCGGTTTAAAAGGTTAAAATATGTACTATAAGTGAAGTGGTATAATAGATTTATAGTAAAAATAGTTTATTTAAAAAAATTATTTGTACGAAATCATGTTCGTGATATAATAGTTATAGGTGATGCTTATGAAACGTATTATTATGCATATAGATGTTAATAATGCGTTTTTGTCATGGAGTGCGGTTTTATATTTAAAGCAAGGAAGTAAAATCGATATTAGGAAAACTTATGCGGTTATTGGTGGAGATGAGAAAGCGAGACATGGAATTGTTTTGGCTAAGTCGATGCCGGCTAAAAAAAGAGGGGTTGTAACAGCGGAAACTTTGTATAGTGCGAAAAAGAAATGTCCTAATTTAAAGGTTTATCCGCCGAATTATAATTTTTATAAAAAAATGAGTGATAGTATGCTTGATTTGATAAAAAATTATTCACCTGATATTGAGCAAATGAGTATTGATGAGTGTTTTTTAGATTATACTCCAGTTAAACATTTATATGGAGATGAGGTTGAATTTGCTTATAAGTTAAAAAAGGAAATATACGATAAACTTGGGTTTACGGTTAATATAGGTATTGGTAATAATAAATTGTGCGCGAAGATGGCTTCGGATTTTTCTAAGCCATATAAGGTTCATACGTTATTTGAAAATGAAGTTGAAAGTAAAATGTGGCCACTTTTGGTTGATGATTTATTTGGGGTTGGTAAGAAAACGGCGATTAAATTACATAGTTTAAATATTAATACGATTGATGATTTAGCCCATGCAGATAATAAATTTTTGTATAAGTATTTTAAAAATCAAGCTTTTGATATGATAGAGGCAGCGAATGGTAAAGGATCTGATGTGGTTGTCAGCGAAGAGATGCTTCCTAAGGGTATTGGCAATGAAACTACACTGAATAGAAATATATCTTCAAGAGAAGAGTTAGAACCTTATTTATTAGCTTTATCTGAAAATGTAGCTATCAGGCTTAGAAAACAAAATAAGTATGCTTCGGTAATAGTGGTGACTTTAAAAGATAAATATTTTAGAAGATTTAGTCATCAGAAAAAGTTAGTTAATGCGACTAATTTGACTGAGGAAATTTATAATACGGCTTTAGAGATATTAAGTGAGATGAATATCGATGATGGTATTAGATTAATTGGGGTTAGACTTGATAAATTATCTGATACTTCTTTACACCAAGTGTCTTTGTTTGAAAATTTGGCGGTTCGCGAAGATAATAATAAATTAGAAAAAACAGTTGATGAATTAAAAGAGAAATATGGGTTTAAGGTTATAAAAAAAGCATCTTTGATGGAAAGTAAAGTTGGTAAAAAATATTTAAATAAATAAAAGAGGAAATTATAAATATAGAGATGGATAAGTATATAAGTAAAGGAACAAGAATAAAAAATAATGTTTATCATCATAGTTTAGTAGCGAGTAGTATAAAAAGGTGAAAATTATAATGAGGCTAAAAAGATAATTCAAATAAATTTAGATGGAAAAGGAAGTAAAATAAAGAAATTAATTTATGAATCTAAAATGCAAAAAAGGGGTATATGTTACAGATAATAGTTATATTATTTATCATGTAAATTTAAAGAATGTATAGTTCAAATAGCTAAAAACATGTTAAAAGAAAATATGAATGTTGCTGATATAGCCAAGTTAACCGGCTTAAATCAAAAGGAAACAACTAGATTAGCTAATAACCTTTAAAAGTTTTTAAAAATGACTTTTAAAGGTTGTTTTTGGTTTACTTTATTTGTATAATTAATTAAGGAAAGTAGAGATTGATATGAATAAAGAGATAATAGAAAATATAAGTAAAGATTTGAATGTTAAACAAGTGCAGGTAGAGAAAACTTTAAACTTGTTAGAAGAGGGAAATACTATTCCTTTTATTGCAAGATACCGTAAGGAGGTTACGGGCAATTTAGATGAGGAGCAAATCCGTAAGATTAATGAAGTATATGAGTATGAGGTTAATTTACTTAAACGAAAAGAAGATGTTATTAGATTAATTGCTGAAAAAGGTTTACTTACCGATGAACTTAAAAATGAGATTATGAAAGCTAGTAAGTTAGTTGAGGTTGAGGATTTATATCGGCCTTTTAAAGAAAAGAAAAAAACTAAAGCAACTGAAGCTATTAAAAATGGATTAGAACCTTTAGCTAAAATGATTATGTCTTTTCCTTTAAATGTTTCTTTAGAGGATTTAACGAAGAGGTTTTTAAATGAAAATGTTAAAACTGTAGATGAGGCGGTAATGGGAGCCGGCTTTATCATAGCTGAATGGGTAAGTGATAATGCTTATTACCGAAAATGGATTAGAAGATTTACTTTTAATGAAGGATTTTTAAAAACTAAACTTAAGAAAAATGCGATTGATGAAAATAAGGTTTACGAGATGTATTATGATTTTGCTGAAAGAGTTAAATATGCGAAACCTTATAGAGTTATGGCTATTAATAGAGCGGAAAAAGAGAAAGTTATTTCTGTTAGCTTAGATATTGATATAGATAAGATTATAGAGTTTTTAAAATCAAAAATTATTAAAAAAGAAGCACCATTTAATTATATTATTGAAGATGCTATTAAAGATAGTTATAAAAGATTAATTGGTCCTTCTATAGAAAGAGAAATAAGAAGTGAACTTACAGAAAAAGCGGAAGATGAAGCGACTAAAAATTTTGGACTTAATTTGGAAAAATTACTTATGCAGCCACCAATGAAAGACAAAATGGTTTTAGGGTTTGATCCGGCTTATAGAACGGGATGTAAACTGGCGGTAGTTGATAATACTGGTAAAATGCTTGATATTAAAGTTATTTTTCCTCACGAACCAAAAAATGAAAAAGAGAAAAGTAAGAAAATTTTACTTGATTTGATAGATAAATATAATATTGATATTATTGCAATTGGTAATGGAACAGCTTCTAGAGAAAGTGAAGCTTTTGTAGCAGAAGTTATTAAGGAAGCTAAACATAAGTGTGAATATATAATCGTCAGTGAAGCGGGAGCTTCTGTTTATTCGGCTAGTAAACTAGCGATAAGCGAGTTTCCTAATTTGCACGTTGAAGAGCGAAGTGCGATAAGTATAGCCAGAAGACTGCAAGATCCACTTTCTGAACTTGTTAAAATAGATCCAGAAAGTATTGGCGTTGGAATGTACCAGCACGATGTGGCGCCTAAAAAATTATCTAGTTCACTTGATTTTGTGGTGGAAAAGTCAGTTAATAATGTTGGAGTTAATGTTAATACAGCTAGTCCATCTTTACTTAAGTATGTTTCTGGACTTACGAAAACTAATATTAATAAGTTAATTAAATATAGAGATGAACATGGTAAAATTAAAGATCGAAAAGAGATTAAAAAATTATTTTCCGATAAAGTTTATACACAAGCGGTTGGTTTTTTAAGAATTATGGATGAGGGAATTTTAGATTCTACGAGTATTCACCCTGAGAGTTATGATATTACTTTGAAATTACTTGATATGCTTTCTCTTTCTTTAGAAGATATTGGAACTGATAAGGTTCAAAACATCGATATTGATGTTAAGGAATATGCAGATAAATTAGGTACTGATGAATATACTTTAGAAGATATTATTAAATCACTTAAAAAACCTAATCGAGACCCGCGTGACGAAATGCCTAAACCAATACTTAAAAGTGATATATTACATTTAGAAGATTTAAAGATTGGTATGAAATTACAAGGAACTGTTCGTAATGTTACGCCTTTTGGAGCATTTATCGACATTGGACTTAAAAACGATGGTTTAGCGCATATTTCTAAATTAACTAATAAGTTTATTAAACATCCGATGGAAGTTGTAAATGTTGGTGATATTGTCGATTGCTATGTCGATGAAATTAAATTTGATAAAAATAAAGTTTCTTTATCTTTGTTAGAGCCGGTGGTTAAATGAAAAAAATTTTAATTTGTTTATTTTGTTTATGTTTAACGGGATGTATTGTGAGTAATGAGGATTTTGAAAAAACTTGCACTTCAGTTAAAAAAAGTGAAAATATTAAAGATACTTATAGTATTCAAGTTATTTATGATAATGAAGATGTAGTGAAAGAAGCTACAGTTATAAGAGACTATAAATCTTTAAATGAAGAAGGTAATAACATTTTAAAAGATATTAAAGAAAGTGCGACTTTATTTAATGAAAAATATGCGGGTGATAAAAACATTAAGATAACAGTTTCTAAAGATGAAGATGATGAATGGGAAGTCAAATATTATTTAGATGTTCCAAAACTTTCTGATGATATATTAGATGAATTTATGATTAGAAAAAATTCAATTAGGTTTTTTAATAAAATGAGAGATGAGAATATAGAATGCGAGGGATGATATGTTAGAGATAATTAAAGCGATATTTTTTGGTATAGTGGAAGGTATTACGGAATGGCTTCCAATTAGTAGTACTGGTCATATGATTTTACTTAATGAACTTGTTAAGTTAGATGTTTCTAAAGATTTTTATGATATGTTTCAAGTTGTCATACAATTAGGGGCTATTATGGCTGTGGTGATTATATTTTGGAAACAAATTTTTCCTTTTAAAAAAGAAAATAATAAAATTAAAATAGATAATAATATAATGTCTTTATGGGGTAAAATAATAGTGGCTTGTGTGCCAGCAGCAATTATTGGACTTTTATTTGACGAAGTATTTGAAAAATTATTTTATAATTATGTATGTGTGGCAATTGCTTTAATTGTTTTTGGTATTTTGTTTATAATTATTGAAAATAAAAATAAAGGTAAAAATTCTAAAATTAATTCTTTAAAAGAACTATCTTATAATACCGTACTTTTAATTGGTATATTTCAGCTTATTGCGGCAATATTTCCGGGAACATCAAGATCAGGGGCAACTATTGTAGGGGCATTACTTTTAGGTGTTTCTAGAACAGTGGCAGCTGAATTTACTTTCTTTTTAGCTATTCCAGTTATGTTTGGAGCATCACTTTTAAAATTAATTAAGTTTTCATTTGCTTTTACTGGCATGGAACTGGCAATATTATTAGTGGGCATGGTAGTTGCTTTTATAACTTCCATGTTTATCATTAAATTTTTGATGGGTTATATTAAAAAACATGATTTTAAAGTGTTTGGCTGGTATAGAATAGTTTTAGGTATAATAGTTTTATTTTATTTTGTATTTGCTCAGGTTTTATAAAAAACCTTTTTTTATTGAAAAATGGTAGAATATTAGTTATAATTTAAATAGATAATAAAGGAGAGTATTTTTATGAGAAGAAGAAATTTAAAAAAACAGAAAAAAATAATTATAATAAGTTCACTTTGCTTGCTTTTATGTTTATGTGTAGGATATGCCGCTTTTAATACCCAGCTTAGTTTAAGAGCTAAAGGAAATGTGAAAGATAATTCAGTAACTATCGAAGATTTAAAAGATTTGGTTGTTACCGAGGGAGACGGATTATATCAAGATGAATATGAAAGTGGAAGATACTTTTATAAAGGAGCTAATCCAAATAATTATATAACCTTTAACAATGAAACATGGCGAATATTATCAGTAGAAGCTGATGGTAGAATAAAGATTGTTAGAAATGAAGTACTTTCAAATAGATCATTTGATTTTGATTTAGAAAATAGTAATGTATGGGAAACTTCAGATATGAAGACATATTTAAATGGTGAATATTTAGAGAGTATAACAGCAAATAAAGACAAGATAGTACCTAGTACATGGAGTATAGGGGGACTAACTTATGACAATGATGATTTAGCTGGTCAAATAGCAGATGAAAATGGAACGCAGTCACAGACAGCCAGTGTAGGACTCATTACAGTCAGTGAATATTTAAGAGCAAATACAAATACAGAATTATGTGGTAATTTAAGTTTAAATAATAGTAACTATAGTACATGTAAAACAACGAATTGGTTATTTAAAGGAACTCGTTATTGGGCAATATCGCCTAATGCCAGTAGTTCTGACGGCGTCTTTTGCGTGGGCAGCAACGGCAGTTTGCGCGGCAGCAACGCGTATGATGCTCGTGCGGTTCGTCCCGCCATTACTCTAAGCTCTGATATCAGCTTGAGTGGAAACGGAACTGAAGATAGTCCTTTCATAATAGAAGAATAGTTATAGCAAGCGTTAAATGACGTTTGCTTTTTTCTTTGGCTTTGAGTATAATGATATGGGTGATAAAAATGTTTGAAAATTTAGGAGATAGACTACAAAATGCTTTAAATAAAATAAAAGGTTATGGGAAGATAACGGAAGATAATATTGGAGAAGTTACAAGAGAGATTAGACTGGCTTTATTAGAAGCAGATGTTAACTATAAGGTTGTTAAAGAATTTATTAATAATGTTAAAGAAAAAGCTTTAGGTGAAGAAGTTAAAAAAAGTTTAAAACCGGGTGAGGTTTTTGTAAAAATAGTTAAGGATGAACTAGTTGATTTACTTGGTAAAGAAGATGAGCCTTTAATTGTTGTTAAACCTTTAACTATTTTGATGATGTGCGGACTTCAAGGTTCTGGTAAAACAACAACTACGGGTAAACTTGCTTTACTTTTAAGGAAAAAATATGGAATGAAGCCTTTGATGGTAGCCTGTGATGTTTATAGACCGGCAGCTATTGATCAATTAAAGCAATTAGGTAAAGAGTTAAATATTGAAGTATATTCAGAGGGTAAGGGTAATCCGACCAAAATTGCGAAAAATGCGATTAATTATGCGAAGGAAAATGGTTATAATTATGTTTTGATAGATACGGCTGGAAGATTACATATTGATGAAGAGTTAATGGAAGAGCTTCAAAATATTAATGAGGAAGTTAAACCTAATGAAATTTTACTTGTTATCGATAGTATGATGGGACAAGATGCGGTTAATGTTATTACTGGTTTTAATGAATGTTTACCTTTAACGGGTGCTGTTTTAACTAAATTAGATGGTGATACTAAAGGTGGAGCAGCTTTATCAATTAGACATTTAACAAATATTCCAATTAAGTTTATTGGTGTTTCTGAAAAAATGGATGGCTTAGAAGTTTTTCATCCTGAGAGAATGGCTAACAGAATACTTGATATGGGCGACTTGATGGGAATGATCGAAAAAGCTGAAGGTGTTTTTGATGAAGAGGAAGCATTAAGGGCGGCTAAAAAATTACAAAAAGGTAAATTTGATTTAGAGGATTTTTTAAATCAATTACATCAAATAAAAAAATTAGGACCACTAGAGAATTTGATTAAGTTAATACCGGGAGCTAAAAAAATGGGTTTAAGTAATATGAGTATTGATCCTAAACAAATGGCTCATATAGAAGCGATTATTTTATCGATGACTTTAGAGGAAAGACGAAATCCTGATATATTAAAAGCCAGCAGAAAAAGAAGAATCGCGAGTGGTAGTGGTAGAAGTGTGGAAGAGGTTAACCGACTTTTGAAGCAGTTTGACCAAATGAAAGTTATGGTTAAGAGAATGCAAAGTGGAAATTTTAAAATGCCTTTTTAAAAAAAGTTTGCCTAGTATGAAAGTATACTAGGCATAACTATTTTCAAGCTAAAAAACTATTGATATAAATTAACAATGGCCTAGAAGCCATTGTTATTAAATTTGTTACAGCAACATCCTGGATCATTGTTGATAATTTGATTTTCTTCAGAACATGAGTATTCAGGAGTGTAAGTGTGATTATAAATATGTTTGTTGATTACATGGGTGTGAATTGGACATACATGTTTTACTTCGTGGCAAAACTCTCTTTCAACACAGTTTGTGATGACTGGTTCCATAATAGGACAGTTTGGCTCAGGACGGCAACATTCATCCATTGGTTTTGCAAAGCCAAAATTTTTTCTAAACATTTTCTTTCCCCCTTATCTAGTTTATGATATGAGGAAAATTATTTCATGAATATGGCAAATGTTTATATTTGACAATTTAATGCTTTATGTGTATTATATACGTTGTTTTGAAGGAGAGGGATTATAGTGAAATTAAGCAAAGAAGAAATGAATGCTATTTTTGGGTTATTTAATAAATGTGATGTAGCTTTATTAAAAATGAGTCAACTAGAAAATGGGGAAAATTATATTGAAAAAGTTTATTTAGATGGTAAACTTTATGATATACCTAGTAAAGATTTGACGCAGCAACTTTATTTATGTGAGGGAGCTGTCGATTTGATTAGACAAAGTGGAAATATTTTAAAGTTAGATAAAAATGAAAGAAATTTTGTGATTAGAAATCACCCAGCTTGGATGTTACTTAGGGATGATAGTGGTTTTTATGATATTGATACTAAAGGATTTTATGGTGTGGCTAGAGCTAAACAAAAAAAACCATATGATTTATGGTGTCAAGATTATGTTGATTCTTTAGGTGAAAAAAGATATTATCCTAGGAAAAATATGCATTCTTTTATGGTAACTTATGATGAATTTGGAGCACTACTAAAAATGAATAAAGAAAATGTAAGATTTCCTTTAAATAAAAAATTAGTGACGGTTTTTCAAAGGAATGCAGATGCACTTTATCGAGGATTTTTTGAAGCAGCGAGAGTTAGAATGGAAGGTAATCCTAATTTGAAAGTGGAACTTAATAAATATGGGTATCCAGAGGTTTATTATTTAAAGAATAATAAGTGGATTAGAATTGATGTTTCAACTAAAGAAGGTTTAAATAAATTATTTGAAGTATCACCATCACCGATTGGAAAAATGGGAGAGGTAAAACAGAGTGTACAAAAGGTAAAGAAAAGACCAACTAAAGGTAAAAAAAGAAAATAAGCTCAGTTGCTTATTTTTTCGTATACTTCTTCTACTTTGAGTAATTTTTCTTCATTTTTGTATTGTGGTTTTAGGTGAAGATGAAAGTGTTTAACTTCTTGTTTTAGACCATTATTTTGAACTAAAGTAAGGCCGTCGATGTGTAATTTGTCATTTAAAAGTTTTTCTATTTTGCGAGCGGTGTCCATAATATGTATTAGGGTTTGATTATCAATATCGAATAAGTCTTGATAATGTTTTTTAGGAATAATTAGACAGTGACCATTAACGTCAGGGTTAACATCTAAGAAAACTTTTACTATTTCATCTTCGTAAATTGTGTATGAAGGAATTTCTCCATTAATTATTTTACAAAATATACAATCCATATTTATCACCCATAATTATTTTATCATTAATTTGGGAAAAATATATAAAAAAAAGTTAAAAAATGTTAGAATAATAGGTGGTGATTGAAAATGAAAAATTTAAAAATAGAAAATTTAACAGTTAAAGCCGGTGAGAAAACTATTTTAAAAAATTTTACTTTAGAAATTAAGGCTGGAGAGATTCATGCGATTATGGGTCCAAATGGAACTGGCAAGAGTACTTTAACGAAAGTTATTATGGGAGATACTAATTATGAGGTTACTAGTGGTAAGATAATTTATGATGGAAAAAATATTATAAAGATGCCGGTTAATGAAAGAGCAAAAATGGGAATATTTTTAGGAATGCAGATGCCACTTGAGATAGAGGGAGTTAGTAATGCTGATTTTTTAAGAAGCGCGCTTAGAGCTAAAGAAGGTGATAATTTTAAATTGTTACCGTTTATTAGAGAGGTCGAAAGTTATACTGAAAAGTTACATATGAATAAAGAGATGATTCATAGAGGAGTAAATGCAGGATTTTCAGGTGGTGAGCGTAAAAAAAATGAAATATTACAAATGAACGTTTTAAAACCAGATGTTGTTTTATTAGATGAGATCGATTCGGGACTTGATGTTGACAGTTTAAAATTAGTTGGCGAGGCTGTTATGGATTATTATAATGAGAGAAAACCAGCTATTTTATTAGTGACACATTATCAAAGATTACTAGATTATATTAAGCCTGATTATATACATATTATGAAAGATGGTCATATTGCATGTAGTGGTGATAAGTCTTTGGCATTAAAAATTGAACAAGAGGGTTATGACAAAGTAGGTAATGATGATGAATAAGATTACAATTTACGGCGAAGATATTAAAATAGAAAGTAATGATTCAGTAGAAGTTAGTATAGGAGAAGCTAGTAAATTTTTGAATGTTCAAAGTGTGAAAATTAAAGTTTTAAAAGATACAGATATTATAATTGACGAAGGTGAAATATCTATAAAATTAGATTTTTATATTAATGTTTTAAAAGGGGTTAAAGTTAATATTTACGAATATAAACATGATGGAGAATATAAATGTCAGTATAAATATTATTTAGAACAGAAAGCTTATTTAAATATTGAAAAAGTGCATGACGGCAAGCAAGTTACCGAGATGAATTTAATTAATTTAAATGGGGAATATGCCAAAGCTAACTTTAATTTAAAGACGATAAGCAAAGATATAGAAAAATATAATTTTTTAGTTTATCATAATGCGAATAATACGGTAAGTCACATAGTAAATAATGGGGTTAATATTTTAGATGGTACATTAGAATTTAACGTGTCTGGGTTTGTTCCTAAAGGAAATACTGGATGTGATGTGAGTCAAAGTGGTAGAATCATTAATATGACAGAAAATTTATGTGTGATAAAACCAAATTTATTTATCGATGAGGAAGATGTGGTAGCAAGTCACAGTGCCCTTATTGGAACATTTTCAGCTGATGAGATTTTTTATTTGATGAGCAGAGGTATTGCACAAACAGATGCTCAAAAATTACTTACTAAAGGATTTCTTTTAAATGGTATAAGTTATTATAAAGATACTTTAGAAAGTATTATTGATAAGTATTGGAGGTGATAGGATGCACCGAGAGGATTTTAATATTTTAAATTCAGGAATTATTTATTTTGATAATGGCGCAACGACTTTAAAACCAAAAATTTTAGGTGAAGCGATTAGTGATTATTATGATAATTATAGCTCAAATGCACATAGGGGTGATTATGCTTTAAGTATTAAAGCTAGTCAGAAATATGAAGAGACAAGGTATTTAGTTAAAGATTTAATTAATGCGAGGAAAGCTTCAGAAATTGCTTTTACTAGTGGTACGACAGATTCGATTAATAAAATTGTTTTTGGTTACTTTGCCGATAAGTTAAAAAAAGGTGATGAGGTGTTGTTAACTATGAGTGAGCACGCTTCTAATTTACTTCCTTGGTTTGAATTAGCTGATAGACTTGGTTTAAAAATTAAATATATTGATCTTGACGATAATCATGAGGTTTTAATGGAAAATGTGGAAAAAGGAATTACTAATAAAACTAAAGTTATTTCGATTGCACATATAAGTAATGTGGTTGGAGATGTTAGACCGATCAAAGATATTATTAAACTGGCTCATAAAAATAATATTTTAGTTTTAGTTGATGGAGCTCAAAGTGTACCTCATTTGAAAGTTGATGTTCAAGATTTAGATATTGATTTTTTAGCTTTTTCAGCCCATAAAATGTGTGGCCCTACAGGTGTAGGTATTTTATATGGTAAAGAAGAATTATTAAATGATATTAAACCAATTATTTTTGGCGGAGGTATGAATGCGGATTTTAATCATGACGGAACGCGCATTTATAAAACAATGCCTGATAGATTAGAAGCTGGAACACCTAATATTGCTGGAGTTATCGGTTTTGGTTATATAATTAAGTATTTGCTTGATATTGGGTTTGAAAATATTCACAAATATGAAATAGAGTTAAAAAAATATTTTGTTGAGAAGTTAGAAGAAATTCCTGAGATTACTATTTATAATGCTCATAGTCAAAGTGGAATTGTCACGATTAATTATGATGGTATTTTTCCACAAGATTTGTCTATTTATTTAGATAAATATAATATATGTACAAGAGCAGGAAATCATTGTGCGAAAATTTTAAAAGAAGAGATACATATTAAAAACACATGTAGGATTAGTTTATATTTTTATAATTCGAAAGAAGAAATTGACAAATTAATTGAGGTTTTAAAAAATCCTAATATTAAAGAGGAAATTATTTAATTTTCTCTTTTAATTTGACTTTTATTTTGATAATGGTATTATATAATTTCGAAAGAGGGAATAGTATGCTTGAAATTAAGCCAAAAAAAAATATTGATATTGTTTATTTTAATGAAAAGTTAGTAGAATTTGAAACATTAATTGATGAGCTTTTAGAAGTTTTAAATGATGGTTCTTCTTTAGATAAAAAGTTAAAATCTTTAGATTATCAAACCGCTTGGGATTTATTAAATTTTTTTGAGCTTTGTGAAAAAAATTATGCTTTAAATATTTTATCTAATGCGATTATGGTATATTGTCATCAAAGGGAAGATGAAGCTTTTTTAGATTTATATATGGCGAATCAAGATGATACACTTGATGAATTTATAAAAAATGCTGATGAAGTTACTTTACATAAAATTCTCAGATGTTTTGAAAATGATAAAAATCTTTTAGAAATGTTTGAGGAAGTTAATTCAAAAATTGTAAACAAAATTTCTTTTCGTATATAATATTTTTGTGAAGATACAAAATTTAATGTATAATGAAGATATGGTGATTAGTGATGAAAAAAAGTGTTTTGATATGTAATCCAAATAGTGGTAAGAATAACAAAGAGGTGCTTGCGGAAAAGTGTAAGAATGTTTTAAATGAATATGGGTATAATGTCGATATTATTTTTACTAAATATGCAGGTCATGCGAAGAAAATTGTTTTGGATTTACCAGATGATATTGATTTGGTTATTTCTTTAGGTGGCGATGGAACTTTTAATGAAATTGTAACCGGTAATTTAAAACGTGATAAGAGATTACTTTTAACACATATACCGCTTGGGACAACAAATGATTTAGGAGCTACTTTTGGAATGGGGAAAAATCCAGTTACTAATTTAAAAATGATTTTAGAGGGAACGGTAAAAGATTTAGATATATGTACAATTAATAATGTGCCGTTTGTTTATGTGGCGGGACTTGGAAAGTTTACAGATGTAGCTTATGATACTCCAAGAAATATGAAAAAAAATTTAGGTTATTTTGCTTATATGATAAATGCTATTAAATCATTTAACCAAAAAACGCATTTGTTTGAGATGAGTTATACAGCTAATGGTGAAACTTATAAAGGACTTTACTCATTTGTTTTGATTTGTAATGCGAGTAGAATGGGTGGCTTAGAAATTTTACAGGACGTTAAAATGAATGATGGTGAATTTGAAGTTTTGCTTTCTAATATTACAACTAAGCAAGATATTATTAGAAGCCTTTATTTTTTAAAAACTAGTGATATTACCAAGGTTCCGGGATTTTATTTTTTTAGAACAGATAATTTAAAAATAAAATTAAAAGAACATCCTAAAAAAAGTTTTTGCATTGATGGTGAGATGCTTAAGACTGATACTAAAGAGTATGAAATTAAAATTGTTAAAGGAATAAAAATGTTATTACCTAATAAAGAATTAGATAAAATTTTTATCTAAATTATTAGTAAGTTAAACTTATGATAAAATGTATATAAAGGAACTTTCAACATTTGAATGTTGAACGCAGCTAAATGTGTGTGCCTAAATCACCTATGATGAGTTAGGTGCATTTTTCTATTTAAATAGTAATACAAACAATAAAATAAATAGAAGAGAGATTATGGCATAAAGAGCTTTTTCTCTTTTAATTATAAACATCATTTTTATTCTTTATAAAAGAGTGAAGGTTATGCCCAACTATTAAACAAACCTTATAGATAAGTGTAACAAATAGTTATTTAAAGTGCGATATAATGATTATATTTTGTTATATTTAAATTTTTTTGACTTATAATGGCAAATTGCTTTTTATGCTTTTTTCTGTTATAATTGGTTAGGCTTTTAAATGACGGAAGAAAGGAGAAGAAATGAGTAAAATAAAGATATTTGCACTCGGCGGACTTAATGAAGACGGTAAAAATATGTATGTTGTCGATGTCGATCATGATATATTTATATTTGATGCCGGGTTAAAATACGCAGATGATAAAATGCTTGGAGTAGATTATATTATTCCAAATTATGATTATATTAAACAGAATAAAAAGAATATTAAAGGTATATTTATTACACACGGACATTATGATAATATGGGAGCTTTATCGGAAATATTAAAAGAAGTTCCAGAATTGCCAATTTATGGTACAGAATTTACGATGGAAATTGTGAAAGATGATTTGCAAGCTGATAATTTAAGTGTTAAAAATTTAAAGGTTATTAAACCGCATAAAAAAATTAATTTTGGAAAAAACAGTGTGTTTCCAATTTCTTTAACGCATATGGTACCAGGTAATGTTGGTTATGTTTTATATACACCAGATGGGGCAATATTTTATACGGGTAATTTTGTGTTTGATTCGACGATGCTTGGAGCTTATAAAACTGATATTGGCAAACTCGCATACGTTGGTAAACAAGGAGTTTTATGTTTAATGTCAGAGTCTTTGTATGCTGATAAACAAGGATTTACTTCACCAAATCATAGGACTGCAAAGGTGATAAGGGAAATATTAAATAGAACTGATGGTAGAATTTTATACAATATTTATCAAGCGCAACTTTATAGAATACAAGAACTTTTTAATGAAATTAAAAGTACTAATCGCAATGTGGTTATTATGGGTAAGACTTTGGAAACTGTTATTTTAAAAGCTATTGATAAAAATTATATTGATTTTGATAAAAAAAGAATTTTACCAATTAATCATGTTAGAGATGAAAAAATAGTAGTAATTATTTCTGATGAAAGAGAAAGACCTTTTTCTAATTTAAAGAGAATTGTTAGAGGTTATGATAAGTTTATTACAGTGACACCAGATGATACAGTAATATTTGCTTCACCGATTGAAGATGGGATGGAAAGAACAGCGACGAAAATTCTTGATGGTTTAGCCAAAATAGGGGCGAATGTAATTGAAATATCTAAACGAAAGTATTTATCACATCATGCTTCTTCTGAAGATTTGATGTTGATGATTGACTTGATGCAGCCAAAATATTATATGCCAGTGATTGGAGAATACCGTCATCAGGTAGCAAATAAGAATGTGGCTAAAGAAGTTGGTATGAATGATGATAATATTTTACTTCGTTTAAATGGTGAAGTTGCTTATTTTGAAAATGGGAAATTAATAGATAATGGTATGAAAGTACCTATCGATGATATTTTGATCGATGGCCTTTCAGCAGGAGATGTTGGTGAGTTAGTACTTAAAGACCGTGAACTTTTAAGTGATAGTGGAATTGTAATTATTACGGCTACTTTAGATAAGGAGACTAAAGAAATATTAGCAGGTCCAGAGGTTTTGACTAGAGGCTTTATATTTGTCCGTGATAATATTGATTTAATTAAAGAAGCTGAAAAGATGGCGGTAGAAGTAATTCAAGAAAATACTAAATCTAATTATGTTGATTTTTCTAAAGTCAAACTTGGAATTCGAGATAAGGTTGGAAAGTATTTTTATGAACAAACTGAATGTAAGCCAATGATTTTGATTGTTATTGGCGAGGTGTAAGCTAGCCAAAGCTAGCTTTTTATTTTAAAATGTGCTATTATTTTTGAGGGAAGTGATAATATGTTGATGCCACAGTTAAAAGAAGCGCGAAAAAGAACGAAAAAAGCGGCTGAGGTAAAGAAATATGAAATAGATGACAAATTAAAAACACTAGGATTAGGCAAAACATATTATATTAAAACGTATGGTTGTCAGATGAATGTTCATGATTCAGAAAATATTAAAGCAATTTTAGAAGATATGGGTTTTAAGGAAAGCAGTAATATGGATCAAGCAGATTTGATTTTGCTTAATACTTGTGCGATAAGGGAAAATGCTCATAATAAGGTGTTTGGTATGATAGGTAGACTTAAACATATGAAGCAAGATAGACCAGACATTATTACGGGAATATGCGGATGTATGGCGCAAGAAGAAGTTGTAGTTAAGGAGATTTTAGATAAGTATAGTTTTTTAGATGTTGTGTTTGGAACACATAATATTCATGAGTTACCTGGGATTTTAGATAAAGCAATGCATAAAAATAAAATAGAAGTGGATGTTATGGCTATCGAGGGTGATATTGTTGAAAATGTACCAGTTAAAAGAGATAGTAAATATAAAGCTTTTGTGAATATAATGTATGGTTGTGATAAATTTTGTACATATTGTATAGTTCCTTATACTAGAGGTAAACAAAGAAGCAGAAGATTTGAAGATATTATAGCGGAAGTAAAGGGCTTAAAAGAGGATGGTTATAAGGAAGTTACTTTACTTGGTCAAAACGTTAATGCTTATGGTAAAGATTTGAATATAAAATACGATATGAGTGATTTATTAGAAGATGTAGCTAAAACTGGTATTGAACGCATAAGGTTTGTCACTTCACATCCATGGGATTTTACTGATAGAATGATTGAAGTAATTGGAAAATATGCGAATATTATGCCTTATATTCATTTGCCTTTACAATCTGGCTCTGATAGAATTTTAAAACTTATGGGCAGAAGATATACGAAAGAATCTTATTTAAAGTTATTTAATAAGATTAAAGCAACAGTACCTAATGCAGCAATCACGACAGATATTATTGTTGGTTTTCCGGGAGAGAGTGAAGAAGATTTTTTAGATACTTTAGATGTAGTTAATACTTGCAAGTATGATTCAGCTTTTACATTTATTTTTTCACCTAGAGAGGGAACTCCAGCAGCTAAAATGAAAGACGATACACCACTTAAGGTTAAAGAAGATAGATTACATAAGTTAAATGAGATTGTAAATAAATATGCGCTAATAGCTAATCAAAAATATTTGGGAAAAGTTGTTCCAGTTTTACTTGAAAACGTTAGTGAGAAAAATGATGATATGCTGGCGGGTTATACAGATACGATGAAACTTGTCAATGTCAAAGCGCCTAAAGAGATGCTTGGTGAGATAGTGAATGTTAAAATAACCGATGTTAAAACTTGGAGTATGGATGGAGAGATAGCTTAGGCTATCTTTTTCTATTGAAAAAAATGATTTAATTTGGTATTATTTATATAAAGAGTAGGAGATAAGTATATGAAAGATACTAATAAACTAAAAGAATTTGTAAAGAGGGTTGAAGATAGAACTAATGAAGCATTAGAGGATTCTTTAATGGATGATGATGCGAAAGAAGAAAATTTTAATGTGGATTATAATGATATTGTAAAAAATAGCAAAAAAGCTAAGTTGTCTAAGTTGCCGTGGCTTATTTCGATATTTTTAATTTTAAGTATTGTGATTATGTTTTGTTTATCTTTTTTCAGCAATAATCCGAAGACCGTTTTTACACAAACAGTGGATGGGTTATTTGATTATTTAAAAAATAATGTGAATGAAAATGTTTACGATGTAACAGATGGTAATATAACTTTAGATTATGATATTAAGGGCAATGATGAGATGTATGCTGAACTTAATAAACTTAAGTTTAGTGCGGATTATATTAAAGATAATGCTAGTAACCGTAGTTATTTTGATTTAGATGTAGATTATGATGGTCATGATTTTATTGTTACTAATATTTATGGAGATGGCGAAGCTAGCTATGTTTATGTGCCTAATATAGCTGATAAGTATATTAAATTAAGAGATAATAAACTTAGTTATTTTGTAAATGGCAATGAGGTTAAAATTATATTGGATGGTTTGAATCAAGCAATTGATAAAGTAGTGTCTGATGAGAAAATTTTTGGTAGTAATGAAAATATAGAGGTTAATGGAAAGACTTTAAAAAGTTATATGACTAGGTTAACAGTAGATAAGAATAACCGAAAAAGAGTAGCTGAAACATTTATTAATACTTTGAAATCTAATGATGAATTTACGCAAATTGTGGCGAAGATGAAAGGAGTTAGTAATAGTGATATTAAAAAATCACTAGATAATTATTTAGATAAATTAAAGAAAAAGTTGACAGAAAGCGAGAAGGTTAATGTTTCTTTATATGTAGATAAGAAGACGAAAGAATTTATAAAAGTGGTATTTGAAAGTGAAATAGGAACTTTAAATTTGATTAGTAATGGAGAAAATAATTATTCTTATAATATTGTTAATAAAGATAAGATGGTTATTGAAGGGAATTTTTCACTTGAGTCTAATGATAATAAAACAAAGTATGTTTATCATTTATATTATAAAAAGACTTTAAATAATAATGTTTTGATGGAGGGTAATTTTAATTTAAAATATACGGCTAAAAAAGCTGATGCTGTTTTAGATATTGATGTTTCTGATAGTTTAGATTTAAATACAATGAGTGATTTAGATAAATTATCTATATACGGTAAGATTTTAGCTGATCCTAATTTAAGTAAATTTTTACCGATTATTAGAAAACTAATTTAATGGCTTTGGCCATTTTTTTGTGTACTTTTTTTGGTTAAATGCATATCTTAAAGTGAGGGGTGATAAAGTGGCATCATATAAAGAAATAGTGACCAAGGCAATTATTGGTAAAGGCAAGAAACATTTTAAAAATAGTTATACAATACAGACAGATAACAAGCCGACTACTGTTTTGGGGTGCTGGGTAATTAATCATAAATTTAAAGGTTATAAATCTGGTGATAAGGTTGGTGTGGATGGATCTTTTGATATAAATATTTGGTATTCTTATGATAATGATAGTAAGACGGCAGTTATAAATAAAAAAATTGAGTATAATGATTTATTTAATGTAAGGCTTAGAGAAAATGCTGATTTATCTGGTGATACAGATATTATTGTAAGATCATTAAAACAACCTACTTGTTCTTTAGTTAATATTGAAAATGATAATACAATTTCTTTTAGTATTGAAAAGGAACTTGGAGTTGAAATTGTGGGGGAGACCAAAGTGAAGATAGCTGTTGAAGATGATGAAGAGCCTTGGGATGAGATTGTAGATGATGTGGATGAAGATACGTTAAAAGAAATTGATGAAAATGTATCTGAAGATTATTTAAAATAGTGCGTGATTCGCACTTTTTTGATATAATCTTTGTATGACGAAAATATATTTGATTAGACATGCTTTTACTCCAGCTAATAATGCTAGTTATAATAATCAGGAGGGTTTATGGCAAATAGCTAAAGATAAAGATATGCCAATCGAAAAAGAGTATGGGGTAAAACAAGCATTAGAATTAGGCTAATTTTTAAACAATTTAAAAGGAAAGATTTTGATTATCATTAGTCCTTATGTGCGAGTTTGGCAAACTTTAAATTATGCTTTATCTAAAATGAATGGAGATTATGAGATTATAATTAAAGATGAGCTTAGAGAGTTTTATTCTGGAGTGCATTATGCTCATACTGTAGATGAGGTTTTAAGGATGCATCCTTCAAGCAAAAAGTATTTTGAAGATGCGAAAAAAGATTTAGAAAGTGCAGTATATACTGGTGGTGAGAGTAGAAATGATGTTAAAGATAGGGTAAAAGGAGTGGCTTTAGAAATTCAGAAAATAGCTTCTTTAAATATTTATAATTATATTTTAGTTTTGGCTCACGGTACTGTAAATCATTATATTTATTATCATTTAACGGGTAATTATTTAGATCATAATATGAAAAACTGTGAGGTTATTTCAAGTGATGGTAGGACTTTGTTTTTACCAAAGGCATTTGTGCCGAAAGGTTTTATGGTTAATATTTCTGATTATATTTAAGTGTCAACTTAAAAAGGTTGACAGGCATATATATTTATGATAGAATTATTTACGGAAATGGAGGGAAATTATGGCAGTTAAATTAAGACTTTTAAGAATGGGCGCTAAAAGAAAACCATTTTACCGTATAGTAGCAGCTGATTCTAGAGTAAAAAGAGATGGTAAATATATTGAACTTGTTGGTACTTATAATCCAATTACAGAACCAGCTGAGATTAATATTAAAGAAGAAGTTGCTTTAAAATGGCTTAATAATGGTGCTATTCCTACTGATACAGTTAAAAGTTTATTTAATAAAAAAGGAATTAATCAAAAATTCCATGAAATGAAATATTCGAAAGAGAGTAAATAGTTATGCAATTAGATAGTTTAGCAGAATTTTTAGTTAAGAGTTTGGTTAAAAATCCAGATATGGTATCAGTAAAAGCTTTTGATGATGAAGATAAAATTACTATTGAAGTTTTAGTAAGTAGTGATGATATGGGGAGAGTTATTGGCAAAAAAGGTATGATTGCTTCTGCTATTAGAACGATTGTTCAAGCAAGTAGTTATCTAAATCATGAAAAACGTGCAGTTATTAATATAGATTCTTTTTAAAATTTGTAAAAAGGTGTAAAAAAATAATCTACATCTTTTTTTCTTGTTTTTTTTCTTTTTATTTATGGTATATATATTATAGGTGGGAATATGATATTTAGTATTTTAACATTTATTATGCTATGTTTAAGTAGTTATGTTAAAGATAGAAAAGTGGCTTTAAACTGTCAATCTTTAAGTTGTTTATTTGAATCCATTTATGGTTTTACAATTGGCGCTTTAACAGGGGCAGTTTTAAGTTTTATAAATTTTATTAGATCTTTACTCTTTTGTCATAAAGAAAAGTTTAATAAAGATTTATATTTTTTACTTTTAATTTTATTTGAAACATTAGTATGTGTAAATTGTGTATTTACATGGCAAGGAATGATTTCTTTTTTACCTACTATCGGTTCTATAATTAGGGTTTATTGTCTTTGGCAAAGTGATATGAAATGGGTTAGAATATCTGGTATGACAACGGCTATTACGTATGGCCTTTATTATGCTTTCTTTGACGGTGTATTTTTGGTTTTTGGCTATGTTTTATTATTTGTAATTAGTTTTGTATCATTTTTAGAAAAGGATTTAAAAATATTTGATTATTTGAGTAAAAAATATTGTTATGATATTATTAATAATAGAGGTGAAAGTAAATGAAAAAAGGTTTTACTTTAATTGAGCTATTAGCTGTAATTGCAATATTAGGTTTAGTGTTAGTGGTGGTTGTGCCAAGTGTCACTGGTATTTTAAACAGAACGCAGACAAGATTAAATGATGAACAAAAAAGAGCTATAGAAAATGCAGCAAGTGAGTGGGGGGTTAGTCATTTAATTACAGAAGATGGTAATGTTTATTATGAAGGTAATATTAAGACTTTTGTTACTATTGAAGAATTACAAAATTCTGGTTTTTTAGAAGATAAGAAGGTTCAAGATATGGTTGATAGAGGTAAAGTACCACTTGATACTAAAGTTTGTATAACTTATGATAATTATCAATTGATATATGAATATGATGGAGAGTGCTGAGTATGAAAAAAGGTTTTACTTTAGTTGAATTAATGGTTATTATAGCTTTGTTAGGGGTTATTGCAGTTATGGCTAGTACGGCAGTTATTGGCATTATGGACAGATCCAAAACTTCTTTATCGCAAACGCAGATTAATACTTTAGAAGATGCGGCTGAAAAATGGGGTGTGGTGAATGCTGATAAAATGCCGCTTGATAATTCAGTTTATTCTTTAGATATACAAACTTTAGCTGATGAAGGGTACATAGATAGTGCTGATTTGAAAAATCCAGAAAATAAAGAAAAGTTATGTGGAGTAGTAGAAATAAGTTTTGATAATACTAAAAATCAGTATAAATATAATTTTGTTCAAAAGACTTGCTAATAAGTCTTTTTTCTCATAAAAGGAAAAAAGTGACATATTTTTTAATAGAGGCGATGTTATGAAAAAAATGTTACTGTTTTTTTTAATATTATTGATGTTTGTTGGAGTGATTCCTGCGCAAGCTGATGAGGTTAAACTAGCTGAAAAGGCTAAATCGGCTATTTTAATCGAAGCTAGTACTGGTGAGGTTTTATTTGAAAAAAATGCAGATGAGAAATTACATCCGGCTAGTATGACGAAGATGATGAGTATGCTTTTGATTATTGAAGCGATAGAAGATGGGGTTATTAAATGGGATCAAATTGTGCAGGTTAGTGAAAATGCATCTAGTATGG
>CALVWP010000057.1 GCA_944367495.1 uncultured Bacilli bacterium | reverse complement strand
TTAAATAATATTAGCTAATATTAAATAAAATTAAAAGACTTATTTCCGTTTTCTTATTCTAAACCAGTAATAAGTCTTGTAAATTAAGTTTTATTTTTTAAAACTGCATTTAGTTTAAAAATTCACGTTACTTGTTTTAGATTACATTTTAATTTGTAATAATAAATGGATCGCTAGAACTTCCGCTTCCACTCAAGCTGATATCAGAGCTTAAAGTAATGGCAGGAAGAACCGCAAAAGTGGCATTCGCAAAGTTTCGACCTACAATACCGTCGTAACCAACAGTAAAAACAAGGTCAACAGCACTGGTATTAGGTGATATTGTCCAATAAGTTACCTCTTTAAATAACCAATTCATTGCTTTACATGTATTACAATTATTATCATTCAACATATCACTTCCACATTGTTCTTTATTTATATTTGCTCTTAAATATTCACTCACTGTAATTAATCCTACACTGGCTGTCTGTGACTGTGTTCCGTTTTCATCTACTATTTGTCCAGCTAAATCATTATTATTATGTATTCCTGCTCCTATACTCCATGTATTAGGTACTATTTTATCTTGATTTGTTGTTATACTCTCTAAATATTCGCCATTTAAATATGTTTTCAAATCTGATGTTTCCCATACATTACTATTTCCTGAATCAAAAGATTTATTTGAAAGTACTTCATTTCTGACAATTTTTATTCTACCATCTGCTTCTACAGAAAGGATTCGCCATGTTTCATTGTTAAAAGTTATATAGTTATTAGGATTAGTTCCTTTATAAAAGTATCTTCCATTTTCATATTCATCTTGATATAACCCGTCTCCTTCGGTAACAGCTAGTGCTTTTAAATCATCTGAAGTAATTCCAGATGGTATTGGTGGAGTTACTGTTCCATTACTTTGTCCATAATCTAAAGTTACAGTAATTGTGGCAGTCATATTTTCTGGTTGACTTGTAATACTTGGATTATAAGTTACAACTACCGTTAATATATCAGTTTCTGATGCTTTTAATTCATCTCCCTCTTCTATTCCACTTGTCTCAAAGGTTATAGCTTCATTATTTGAATTATTTACTTTTATACTATTAAGTACAGCATCTATATTTCCCTCATTAACTACTGTTATATCATATTTCATCGAATCTCCAGGTGATACTAAATTTGTTTTAAAAGTAGCGGTTGTATCGGTATAACTAGGCTCTATGGCATTGCTCGCACTACCACTTTGTACATTACTTTGTATATCAGTTATTCTAACTAAGAAATTACTTCCTATATTAGATGTACCAGTTATTTTAAGCTGGCTTTGAAATGCCGCATAACCTACTGCCATAATCAATAATATCGCACACAGTCCCATTATTATATAATTTCGCTGCGTCCTATTTAATTTTTTATGCATCCTTTTCACTCCTTATTTTATTATGCTTTTTTCAAGTAAATTTTATTCAATATTTATAGTCTTTAAGGTGTTTTACTACCATATCAATATCATTATATCATAATTCGAACTACCGGCGCATATAATTATCACCCACAGTTTGAAATAATAATATTGGTAATAGCAAATAGAAAATAAAATTAAATTTCATGATGATTACTATTATTATGATATAGTGAGAAAAAACATAAAGAAATATCGCAAATTAGCTGGTTTTACCCAACAAGAACTAGCTGATATGATAGGTGTTTCCATGCATTATATTTCTCAAATAGAAAGTGCCAAACCATACAAATACTTTACACTTATAATTATTGGCAGAATTGCTGATGCTTTAAACATCGACATAAAAGATTTATTTGAAAAACAAAAAGAAAAAACTGTTATCTAGTTTTTCCTTTTTTAACATCTATTGTATAAGGGGTTGGATCAAAAAGATACATCTGAGCATCAGGTTCATCTTTCTTTACCTTTTTTCTTTTTTTAACTTTTTTCGGATGATTATAGTCATATTCTAATTGAGCTTTTTGCGCAGCAGTTAATACTGGTGGGAGTTCAGGAATATCTTTCCCTTGTTTTTGCAATTCATAATGATAATTTCCAAACTCAAGCTGTCTAACAGTTTTATAATAACGAAATTGCTTTAACAATTTAATTTTTGTCTCAAATCGAACTTCACAAGAATCTGGTTCCATCAATTGATTTAAAAATAAATAGTTATCTAAAATACCTCTAAAATAACTATTAATATATTTTTTTTCTTTAAGAAAGGCTAAAAAGTTTGGATCTTCTTCTATCATAGCTAAAAATTTCAACATATATTGATTAGCTAAACTTTTATCAATTTTAGCTTCTCTTAAATTATCATTAGCCAATTTTTTAATAAACGGGACATCATTAAAAACTAAATGTAAACGTTTCAAATCCCCTTTATCTTTATATTCAATTGCAAAGCGCCCTTCTTCATAACCCGAAAAAACTTTACTAATAGCTGCTATAAACTCATTTTCATTAGCAAAATTAGAAGTGAGAGCATCCAATTCCGTAAGTGTAAATGTAGCACGGTTTGTTTTATCTTCAAAATCCAAATTAAATATTTTTCTATCACCATTATGATAAAAAACTAGTTGATATATTTCTGCTTTCCCAGCCATTTCAATCACCAATTATATTTTACCAAAAAAAGTGAAAACAGACAAATTACCATTTCCACTCTCTTATCTCTGGCATATCTACACCATATTCTCTAATATATTTAAAGTGCTGATCAAGTTTATCTTCCATCTCTTTAATAACTATATTACCATCTTCACCCATATCAAGCATGTTTATAGCATCCATAACCAAATGATACCTATCAATATGATTTAAAACACGCATATCAAACGGTGTCGTAATTGTTCCCTCTTCCTCATAGCCATGAACTATCATATTTTTATTTTCTCTAAAATAAGTATATTCATAAATCAAAGACGGATAACCATGAAAATTAACAATAATTGGTTTATCTTTCGTAAATATTTTATTGTAATCTTCATCGCTCAAAGATTTAGAATATTCAGAAGATTTTTTAAGGCACATCACATCCAACACATTTACAAATCTAACTTTCAAATCAGGAAATTTTTCATTTAAAATCTTAACTGCCGCCAAAGACTCTAAAGTCGGAGTATCTCCTATCGATACCATCACCAAATCAGGATTATTTTGAGAAGCCCACTTCCAAATAGCTAAACCTTTATCAAACTCTTCTTTCGCTTCACTCATACTAAGCCACTGCATACTCGGATGTTTAGAAGCCACAATAACGTTAATTAAATTCTTACTTTTCATACATTCATCAAAACAAACAAGTAAACTATTCGCATCAAAAGGCAAATACATTCTAACTATACTATCTTTCTTTAAAGCCATACTATTCAAAAATCCTGGATCTTGATGCGTATAACCATTGTGATCCTGCTGCCAAACATTAGAAGTAAGTATATAATTTAAAGAAGAAATATCTCTTCGCCATTTTAAATTTTGGCAAACCTTAAGCCATTTAGCATGCTGCGAAGCCATTGAATCGATCACTCTAATAAATGCCTCATAACTGACAAACACCCCATGATGACCAGTTAATAAATAACCCTCTAATAATCCTTCACAAAAATGTTCTGATAAAAAACTATCGACAATCTTCCCATCTTTACTCAAATATTCATCATTATCTCTAATTTCTTCTTGCCAATCGCGAAGCGAGCCATCAAATATTTCATAAAGCCTATTACTCATCGCTTCATCTGGTGAAAAAAGTCTAAAATTATCATTCAACTTATAAACATCTCTAATATATTTACTAACCTCTAACATGTCTTGGGTTTTATAAGTGCCAGGGCCCTCAAACTTTACTTCAAACTCTTTAACATCAGGCAGTTTAATTATTCTTCTAAGTAAACCACCATTCGCATTAGGATTAGCTCCCATTCTATATTTACCTTTAGGAACAATTTCTAAAATTTCCTCACAAAGCTTACCGTCTTTAAATAACTCTTCAGGTCTATAACTTCTAAGCCATTCTTCTAACTGTTTAATGTGCTGATCACTATCAGGTATAATCGGCACTTGATGAGCTCTAAAAGTTCCAGCAATCTGCTTTCCATCAACTATCTCTGGACCAGTAAACCCTTTAGGTGTCCTCAAAATAATCATCGGGTACACCGCTTTTCTTTTACCACTTTTAATCTCTTTAATTTCCTCTAAAACCCGATCTAAAGTATAATACATTTTTTTATGAAGTAAATTAATATCTTTATCTTCAACCAAATAAGGATGCCATCCAAGACCCCCAAAGTAACTTCCAAGTTCCTTTTCGCTCATTCTTCCAAAAATCGTTGGATTACTTATTTTATAACCATTCAAATTCAAAATAGGTAGTACCACTCCATCATTTTTAGGATTAATAAATTTATGTCCTTGCCACGAAGTAGCTAAAGACCCAGTTTCTGCTTCACCATCACCAATCACTGTCGCCACAATTAAATCTGGATTATCTAAAACTGCCCCAAAAGCATGAGCTAAAGAATAACCAAGTTCTCCACCTTCATTAATCGATCCAGGTGTCTCTGGCGCAGCATGGCTAGGCACTCCGCCTGGAAAAGAAAATTGTTTAAAAAACTTTTTTAATCCCTCTTCATCATAAGTAATATTAGGGTATATTTCACTATAAGTTCCCTCTAAATAAACATTAGCAAGAGGGCTATTACCCCCATGACCGGGCCCTGATATATAAATCATATTTAACTTATTATCAGTTATCAACCTATTCAAATGAGCATATATAAAATTCTGCGTTGGAACAGTTCCCCAATGCCCTACTATTTTCTGTTTAATATCTTCTTTTTTTAACTCTCTTTTCAAAAGCGGATTATCAAGTAAATATAATTGACAAGCTGATAAATAATTAGCCGCTCTAAAATACTTATCCAAAAGTTCTAATTTTCTATTCATATTCTGACCTACTTTCATTTTAATTATAATTATTTCCAATCTAAAAATCAAATATTTTTAACAAGCTTTACTATTTCTAACACTACCAGTGGCGATAAAGATAGCAAAAATACAATAATCCATTCACTAAAGCTTAAACTAACTAGTGAAAAGAAACTAGCTACTGGACTAACTAATACCACAAACATCAAAATCATAAACGAAGTAAGCATTGCCAAAAAGAGGTATTTATTTTTTGGATGCTTTTTAGAAAAAATCGATAACGTAGAAGAGTGCTGATTAAGGGCATGCACAATCTGTGATAAGCAAAGTACTAAAAAAGCCATCGTCACTCCTACTTCATAACTTCGCCAAAAGCCTATAATATAAGCTATAAAAGTAATAACTGAAATTAAAGCACCATAGAAAACAACCCTGCCAATCAATCCTTTCTCAAATAAACTACCCTCTTTAATCGGTTTTTTCTTCATATCATCAGGGTTTTCTGGATCAACCCCCAAAGCCAACGCCGGTAAAGTATCTGTAACTAAATTAATAAATAAAATATGAACTGCCATTAACGGAACTGACAAATTAAATAAAACGGAAAAAAACACCACTAATACTTCAGCAATATTACCTGAAAGTAAAAATTGAATTACCTTTTGAATGTTACTATAAACCCGTCTTCCCTCCTTAACTGCCGTTAAAATAGTTGTAAAATTATCATCTAAAAGTAACATATCAGCCGCTTCCTTAGCTACATCTGTCCCACTTTTACCCATAGCTACTCCTATATCAGCCGCTTTTAAAGCCGGAGAATCATTCACTCCATCTCCAGTCATAGCTACTACTTCACCATTAGCCTTAAAAGCTTTCACAATTCTAAGTTTATCTTCTGGCGCCACTCTAGCAAATACCGAAATTTTATTAGACTTTAAAGCAAGCTCTCGATCACTTATTTGCTTCATCTCGTTTCCACTTATCAAAATGTCCCCATCTTTATAAATTCCAAGCTCTAAAGCGATCGCCTTAGCTGTTAATTTATGATCACCCGTAATCATAACCGTTTTAATAGAAGCCTCATCAAAAGCCTTAATTGCCTCTTTAACTTCTGCTCTCGGCGGATCAATCATGCAAGCAATACCGATAAAAATCAAATTTTTTTCAGTATCATCGCCCTCCTTAGGAATAAAATCGATCTTCTTTTTTGCAAAACCTAATATTCTATAAGCTTTACTAGAAAGTTCCTCACCTTTTTTTAAAATAACCGCTTTCATATCATCAGTTAAATTAATAATTTCATTATTCTTTAAAATATATGGACATAAATTCAAAAGTTCCTCAAGTGCACCTTTCGTATAAACTATTTTCTCACCATTTACATCACAAACAACAGACATTCTTTTTCTAACTGAATCAAATGGCTGCTCATAAAGTCTTAAAAATTCACAAGAAAACAAAGCCACATTTTCCTTTAAAGCAAACTCTAATAAAGAAACTTCCATCGGATCACCAATACCCTCTAAAGATGCATTATTGCAAAGTCTAGAAGCCAGTAAAAAATCATCCGGTATATGACTATCTTTGTTTAAAATAAATTCATTATAAAATAAACATTTAACCACTGTCATTTTATTTTGAGTTAATGTTCCTGTTTTATCAGTACATATTACGCTCGCACTTCCTAAAGTTTCAACTGCTGGAAGTTTTTTTACCAAAGCTTTTTTACTAGCCATTCTCTGAACTCCCAAAGCCATCACAATCGTTGCTGTTGCCGGAAGCCCCTCTGGAATTACTGAAATAGCTAAAGAAATAGCAATCATAAGTAATGAAATAACATCTTTGCCATATATAAAGCCAATTACAAAAACTAAAATACTACATATAATTCCCACGATACTGAGTATCCTACCAACCGTTTCCAATTTCCTTTTCAAAGGGGTATCTAACTCATCAGTATTATCAAGCATATGGGCAATCTTACCTACTTCTGTATTCATACCAGTTGCTATAACAACCCCCTTGCCCGTTCCAAAACTGACAACCGTCGATGAAAAAGCCATATTAACTAAATCTCCTAAAGCTAAGTCATCATCTATTATAGCTAAAGCATCTTTAGCCACCGGCACACTTTCTCCAGTCAAAGCCGATTCATCAATCATTAAACCACTATCTTCTATTAACCTTATATCAGCTGGCACAATAGATCCAGCTTCTAATAAAACAATATCACCAACCACTAAATCACTAGCCAAAATTGATTGCACTTTATCATCTCTAATAACTGTCGCTGAAGGAGCATTCATACTTTTTAATTTTTCTACCGCTTCCGCCGCTTTCTTTTCCTGAAAAACACTTATAAAAGTATTAATAAAAGTAATAATCAAAATCACTATGCCCTCAGCCACTTCACCTAAAATAAACGATAAAAAAGAAGCAATCAATAAAATAATAATCATCTTATCAGTAAGCTGCTCCAAAATCATTTTAAAAATAGATACTTTCTTTTTTGAAATTAAAACATTCTTACCATTTTTATTTAGTCTTGCTTGAGCATCATCTTTAGAAAGACCGTTCACATTTGTTTTTAACTCTTTATATAATTCTTCTATCTTTTTCTTATACGCTTCCATATCTTAATTTTAACATACAAAAAAATAAAAAAGAAGTCATTTTTTGTTCAAAATAACCTCATTGACACTCATTTTAAATCTATAGTATAAAGCTCTTTCTCATCAACACTAAGTACCACTGACTTAACCTCAAAATTAGCCCCCACCGATAAAGAAATAACATCTAAGGTCTCTTTAGATATATCTTCACCAACACTATCATTTAAAATATCACTATTAAAATCCAAATACATATTACCCTCAGCTATTTCACTTGAAACAAGCTTAGTACCTTCATTTAAAAAACTCATTAAATTCTTATTCACATCTAAACTACTAGAAAGTTCATCAATAATAATACTCATCTTATCTCTATCATCATTAATATATTTTGTCACCGGTACATAATAATAATTATCACTTATTTGATTAATATAATAAATTGTTACATCCGTAATATCTTTCGTACTAGTAAGATCAAATTCCTTATTAATACCAAACGTCTTATTTAAAGTCGATGGTAAATTAATTTTACTTTTAGGTAACTTTGTTAAAATATCGCCCTCAACATAAATAATCACTCCATCTACTTTATCTATAGAAGTAAGCGTATATACAATCGATTCAACCATTTTTTCTTCTAAATTTTCCGAAACATCTAATAAATCCTTAGAAAAATCAACCTTAATTATTCCATTTTCATAACTTAAATTCAAAACTTCAGTATTAGGTGGAATTATCGCACTAAAACCACTTGGAATTTTGCTGTCCATCCCACCAATCGTTAAAACTTTAATTAGTTGTCGAGCTTTACTTTCGATATTCGCCTCATTCACGGCCACATTAGTTAAAGCTACATAACTATTTTGATCCATTAAAAATATTGGGCTACTTTCTACCTCAGTATTTACATACTCAAGTTCTTCCTTGATATCCAAATTATTTTCATTAGACGGAATTATATAAATTAAAAACATAGCAAATAAAGCCAAAGAAGATAGTATAATTTTTCTAATCGAAATTTTTTTAAGCATACTCTTCACCCATTTTAAACATATGAAAAAAAGGCCTTTTTTATGACCTTTTATAGTGAAATCTCTCCGAGTCTAAGCAGTTCAACAACAGCTCCCGCACGGCCCTTAACCCCTAACTTTTGCATCGCATTAGATATATGATTTCTAACTGTTTTATCACTAATTTTTAATTTCTCAGCTATCTCATTAGTACTATAATTTTTAATAAGTAATTCAAAGACCTCACGCTCTCGTTTAGTTAAAATGCCCTTCTTCATAAATTCCCTCACTTTCCTAAGGCGGGATGGTTTATATTTACTCATATTATTGTATGCACACAAAGGTTATAAGTGAAAGGAAAATCACCCAAAGAAAAAACTTTCCAAAGAAAGTCATTTTTGAAATTTAACTGAAATATTCATTGATGTCTCAAACTCTTCTTGAACAGCTCTCATAATTTTGTTAGCTAAAGACTTATCGTGTTTAGTACTATCAACCGTGACCTCAACATTCGACTCATCTATACTAACAAAAGCTTTCAAATCAAAATTTTCTTTTATTTTATTTTCTAAAGATTCTTCTAAACCTCTATTTTTGTTAAGCTCTTGCATTCTATCAAAAGCTTTATTCTTTTCTTCCGTTGTCGACTTTGAATCAGTTAAAACTTTTTTTAACTCCGTAATTTCATCTAACATTTTTTCTTCTGCCTCAACCCTTAAAGCCACTAATTCTGCACTTTCCTCATTTTTATCTGTCAAAGTTGCAGACACAGTCTCACTATCTTCTTCATTACTTGCCATTAAAAGCTCACTAGGCATTGTAATATAATAAACACTAAGTACTAAAATCAAACTAAACAAAGTTAAAAACCATAAGCTTCTTTTATTAATCATTATTATCCCTCCTAGTACATTCTTACTTAATTATATTAAGGGATAATTTTTTTATTACTGTTTTTTTACAGTAACCACATCACCACTACCATTATCTGTTGCCTTATAACGATTATTTTCAACTGTTAATGTAATTTTGCCATTAGTATTATAAAAAGTTCCAGTTCCTCCAGATATTTCACCTGTAAAATCTAACTTTAAATTCTCACCAGCATCACAGCCCTTACAAATTAAAGTATTATTTTCATAAATATACTCAACCTCTCCACTTCTAGCATATTCATTGTAATCCATACTAATAACATTTCGCATCTCTTCCACACTTCTTGTAAAAGTATTCATTCTCGACTCTTCAACCACATTAAAAATAATTGGTGTTGTAATAACTGCTATAACTGCTAAAAGAACAATAACTGCAAGCACTTCAATTAATGTAAAACCTTTTTTATTCATATTCTTACCTACTTTCTATATCAATTATATACTATTTTCTCTTAAAAGAAAATTATATTTAATAAAATCTAGCATGCATTTACACACTAGATTCTTATAATTTATGTATTATTTACATAATAACATATGGATCACTTGAACTTCCACTTCCACTCAAGCTGATATCAGAGCTTAGAGTAATGGCGGGACGAACCGCACAAGGATCATACACGTGGCCGTTATACAAATCGCCGTTGGTCACGCAAAAGACATCGCGAGAATCACCGACATAAGGCGATATTGCCCAATAATAAAGGTCTTCTTCTAATAATATCGCACACAGTCCCATTATCATATAATTTCTCTGCGTCTTATTGAATCTTTTATTCATTACTCTCACTCCCTACTTCTAGTATGAATGTTTTATCTTTATTTATTCACTAGTTTTATTATAAAATATTTTTAAATATTAAACAACAATAACTTTAGAACTTTACGTAAACAAAAAGAAAGGCTTACTTACCTTTCTCTATATTCATTTTTTTTAAATCTTTTTTATTTCTCATATGTGGGAATAATAACACTTCCCTAATTGTTTCAGCTCCTGTCATAAGCATTACCATTCTATCAATACCTATACCCATTCCACCAGCTGGTGGCATACCATATTCCAAAGCTTCAACAAAATCTAAGTCCATTTCATTAGCTTCATCATTACCAAGATCTCTTTCTTTTAATTGATTTTCAAATCTTTCATATTGATCAATTGGATCATTTAACTCTGTAAATGCGTTAGCAAACTCCATACCACAGATGAAAAGTTCAAATCTTTCAGTATATCTTGGGTCTTCACTCTTAGAAGCTAGTGGACTAATACTAGTTGGATGGCCATATACAAATGTTGGCTCTATTAAAGTTTCTTCAACAAATTTTTCAAAAAACGCATTAACAATATGGCCAAACTCAAAATGAGGTTCTAATTCAACGTCATATTGTTTTGCTAAAGCTTTAGCTTCATCTAAAGTCATATCTTGCCAAAAATCCACTCCACAAGCTTCCTTAATTGCATCAACCATATGTATACGTTTATACTGCGGTTTTAAAGAAATTTTATGACCAGCATATTCAATATCATAACTGCCATTAATCTCTTTACATACTGTACTAAAAATTCCCTCAGCAATATCCATCATTCCATACATATCAGTATATGCTTTATAAAGTTCAATCGTCGTAAACTCTGGATTATGCTTTCTATCAACACCCTCATTTCTAAATATACGTCCGATTTCATAAACCGCATCCATTCCACCTACTAACAATCTTTTTAAAGGCAATTCTGTTGCAATTCTTAAATAAAATTCCATATCTAAAGCATTATGATGAGTTATAAATGGTTTAGCCGCTGCACCACCTAAAATAGGACTTAAAATCGGTGTTTCAACTTCCGTATAACCTATATTATCTAAATAATGTTGAATCGTTCTAATAATTTTTGGACGTGTAAATGCCATTTTACGGGCATCTTCATTCATAATTAAATCGACATATCTTCTTCTATATCTCTCTTCAGTATCTGTAAGTCCATGAAACTTTTCTGGAAGTGGTCTTAAAGCTTTAACTAAATGAGTATATTTTGTCGCATGAACACTAAGTTCACCAGTATTTGTTCTAAATACATAACCCTCAATACCAACTATATCGCCAATATCAGAAGATTTAAACAAATCATAATCTTCTTCACCTACTTCATTAATACTTATATATATTTGAATCTGACCATACTTATCTTGAATGTGAAAAAATCCTGCTTTTCCTTTTCTTCTTTTAGTCATAATTCTACCAGCAATAACCACATGATCTTTTAACTCTTCAAGTTCTTCTTTACTTTGATCAGCATGTTCCTCTTTAATAATTTTAGAGTTCGAAGTTACATCAAATCTAAATCCAAAAGGTTTAACTCCTTTAGCTATTAAATCATTAACTTTTTCTCTTCTTACCTGTTCTTGTTCTGTAAATTCTCTCATTAAAATACCTCCAAACTAACAACAATTATACCATATTTTTTATTTTTTAAAAAATGTCATCTAAAGTCGTCTTACTATCAGCCTTTAATATTTTTTCAATATTTGTATAAACCCTAGCCTGTGGAGCTTTCCTTGGATGCTTTTTATTTAACGGTATTGGTCTTTTTAATTCAGTAGCATCACCTTTAAAATAAATAATATATTTACCGGTATCTCCATACAAATCAATATTCGCAATTTCCGCATAATGAGTAATAGCCATTACTGGTTTTTTCTGATAAACTGCAATATATTTTAATTTATCTAACATATTAATTCCAATAGAAACAGCATACCAACGATTATTACCTAAAAATTCTTCTTTAAATCCTTTTTCTTCAGCCGGTACTAAAATTGTATCGATAGAAAGTTTATTACTAAGCTCAGCTTCTTCATTAAATTTATCGTATAAATATAAACAATCTTTACCATTAATAAACTTTTTAAATTGTAAAAGTTCTAAATCAAATCTAAATAAGCTTTTAAGTTCTAACAATTCTTCTGAAATACCATCGATGGACACAATAACACCTAACTTTTCATTATAAATTAAATCAGTAATCATCGCATCTGCATTTCTATACCCTGCTTTTTGAGCAATCGCATCAACACCAATATTATTTTTAACCATATAATTCACTATAATATTTTTGACCTTTAAAAAATTATGTTTATAATTAAAAGCAAACTGCACTAATTGTGGCGCGATATGATCTCTAATCGAATGAACTTGTAACTCGTTTTCAACTAAATATAATCTAGGGTTTGAGTTAACCGTATAATCAAGTAAATAACCATCTGGTATTGATCCGTGTTTATGTTTCGCCTTCAACAATTTTTTCAAATTAATATATATTGTATTTTGACCAAACACCTCTTTTGCATTAGCTATAACATCTTTCTCAAATTCAGTTTCGTTTCTGTATTCATACTCGCGGTATTCTTTTCCATTTAAAAGAATTCTTTTCATCTACACACATCTTTCTTTAATTTGTTTTTCCAATTTTTCTATAAAATCATCTAAAGATAAAGTTTCTGTTTCCTTATGACCAAATAAACGGTAACTAACACTATGACCATCTTTTTCCTTATCACCAATAATTAAAGTATAAGGCACTTTATTTTTCTGACTCTCGCGCATTTTATAACTAAGTTTTTCATCCCTATCATCTACTTTTACTCTAATATTCTTTTCAGCTAATACTTTCTTTATTTCTAAAGCATAATCTAAATGATATTCATTATTAACCGGAATAATATTAACTTGTAAAGGAGCAAGCCAAAGTGGTAAAACACCTTTCGTTTCCTCCAAATAATAAGCAATAAACCTATCTAAACTACCAAAAACAGCTCTATGTAAAACCACTGGTGTCTTTTTCTTACCATCTCTATCAATATAACTTAAATCAAACTTCATTGGTAAACAAAAATCCAACTGACAAGTAGATAACGTATATTCATTACCCACCGCTGGTTTTACTTGAACATCTAATTTAGGGCCATAAAAAGCAGCCTCTCCTATTTTTTCTACATAATCAATACCAAGATCAGTTAACACCTTTCTCAAAGTGTCTTCAGCATGCTGCCACATTTCATCATCTTGGAAATATTTAACTTTATCATCGGGATCGCGAAGTGATAATTCAAATCTATAGTCTTTAATATTTAATTCTTTATAGACGTCTAATATTAAATTAACCACTAATCCAAATTCATCTTTAATTTGCTCTGGCGTTACAAATAAATGAGCATCATTTTGACAAAAAGACCTAGTTCTTTCAATACCTTTTAGTGCGCCACTAGCCTCATATCTACAGTCTCTAGCAATCTCTCCAATTCTAATCGGTAAATCCCTATATGAATGAAGTTCATTACTATAAATCATCATATGATGTGGACAATTCATCGGTCTAAGCACAAACTCCTCATCATCAATTTTCATTGCTGGAAACATATCATCTTTATAATGATCCCAGTGACCACTAGTTTTATAAAGTTCTACACTACCAAGTGGTGGCGTTAACACGTGCTGATAACCTAGTTTTTTCTCTTTTTCTTTAATATAATTTTCTAACTCTTCCCAAATAATATAACCATTTGGCAAATACATCGGAAGTCCTTTTCCCACTAAATCAGAAGTCATAAAAAGTTCTAATTCTTTACCTATTTTTCGGTGATCTCTTTCCTTAGCATCTTCTAATAAAGCTAAATGCTCATCTAAATCTTCCTTTTTATCAAAGCATATACCATAAATTCTCTGTAACATTTTATTATTAGAATCACCTTTATAATAAGCACCTGACACCTTAAGTAATTTAAAGTTTTTGCACTCTTTTACACTATCTACATGCGGTCCTTTGCACAAATCAGTAAAATCACCTTGAGTATAACAGCTAATCACATCACCTTCAGATAATTCATTAATAATATCGATTTTATAAGGATCATCTTTAAATTTTTCTAAAGCTTCTTCTTTAGAAATTTCTTCTCTATAAATACGCTTTCCATCTTTAGCAATTTTTTTCATTTCTTTTGCTATCTTTTCTAAATCATCATCGGTTAACGTATAATCCCCTAAATCAATATCATAATAAAAACCTTCACTAATAACTGGTCCTACCCAAAATTTAGCCTTTGGGTATAAATGTTTAACAGCTTGTGCGAGTAAATGAGCACAGCTATGATTAAGTATACTTAACCTTTCATCTTTTTTAATATCAATCATCTCTATCACCTTTCCTTATTTTTATTATTCTTTTCAAACTTTTTTGTCTACCCTTTTTGTCATATTTTATTTCTTCAGTAACTGAACTAACATAAAAAGAATCTAGTTCAGTATCAAATTCTAATCCACAAGCTAAAACTCTATTTGGATTAACATAAGGAGCAGGATTATTAAAAGTATCATTAACCAAAATCACAGTCCCATCCGCAATTTGCTCTTTTGTGATTAAATCAAAATTAGTCCTGACAACATTTAATCCGTAATCACGTGCAATCATTTTAAAATCTTTGTGAGATAATCTACCAAGTTTATCAAGTAGTTCGGCATTTTCAATTCCATAGTAACTCATTAAAAAATGTTTTAAATCCATTTTATAACTTTTTCTAATTTGTTTTTTGTCCATTTAAAAGCTCCTTACAAAAACGTGCAAGGAGCGTATGAACGCGGTACCATCCTACTTTATAACTTAATTTATTAGATAACGGTAATTACCCGGAATAATCTTTCGAAAATCTGCTTCAAGGTAGTAATTATTAAAATCCTTTATCTAGCTTCCACCAACACTAAACTCTCTTGAAAATTACTTTTAATAATCGTATCCTCTTCCTCACATTTAACTATATTTTATCACAGTTTCTTGCTTTGTCAAGCTCATCACATAATAAATGAGTACATGCTTCTATAAATTTTTTAACATTAGAAATATCAAATAAGTATTCTTTATTATTTTTAGAATTTTCTATTATCACACTAGCATCATCCAACAGTTCTTGCAATCTATCAATCGGTATCTCATCCATTTGAACATTAGGTTTTACTAAAGGATTATAAAATAAAGATAAATCTAAATTATACTCATCTAACAATCTGACATTTAAATTAGTATAATCATTATATAAATATTTTTGAAAAAGTTCTTTATCATAATCTATAATACTGCCATCTTTTAAAGTAATAAGTCCTTTATAATTAATATCTGTAACAAAGTATTTATACCACAAATAATCAGTATATAAATGAACAAAATAGCCAAGCATAAAATCATTATCTAACTTATCGCCATATTTTTCTAAAAACTTTTGAATATCGGGAAAATTAGTATTAGAAATAAAATGCGATAGATTTCTATTAGCGCCCACAATTTTCGAAATATCGGGTGCAATAGAACCTAATAAAAACTCTTCATAATTACAAACTTTAATCTTTTTATTTATTTCACTAGCTACACACATATGAATAACAACACTTGCCAACCAATCACCTTCATTTCCTAAGATTTTTACTAATCATTTCCTGATACTCTGTAAGCTGTTTAATTCTCGAAATAATCCTACCAGCTTTAATAATCTCATCACCCTTAGCCGTAATAGCCAAATGATTTTCCAAAGTTTCCAAATTCAAATTAGAAGTAAAAAATGTTGGTAATTTCTCATCCATTCTATATTGAAGCAACGGGCATAAAATTTCATCTCTAGCCCACGACGTCACACTTTCCGCTCCTAAATCATCAATTAAAAGCAAAGAAACTTTTTTAACATAATTATATTTCTTACTAAACTCACTTTTATCTAAAGAATTAAAAGAAGCTTTCAAACTATTTAAGAATTCAGGCCAAAATACAATTGCACTTTTAATTCCATCTTTTGCTAGTTCGTTAAACATAGCCGCAATTAAATACGTTTTCCCACACCCGAAATTACCACATAAATATAATCCTTTTTGATGAGCATCATTTTTATATTTTTTTATAAATTCCGTCAACCACAAAATAGTATTATATCTATTTTTATCAGTTTTATAAACATTTTTAAAAGAAGCCTCTTTAATTTCTCTTGGTACATTAAAAAGCATTGTATTACTGTGTTTTAGTTCATTTTTATCATATTTTTTCTTATACTTACAAGGTTTATAACTGAACTCTAAACTATTATCATATATCTTTGGCAATTTCGCATAACCGGTTATTTTATTCTGACAAGCCATTAAACCTGGACAATTCTTACAATGATAATATTCTAAAGCACTTTCTTCTAAAAGTGATGTATATTTTTTTAATATTTCTCTTTTACATTTTAACTTACTAACAAATTCTTTAAAATTGTCATCTTTTAAAGCCTCATCATAAGCCTCATCTAAAAGATTATTTAAATTCTTTTTTTTAAATTTATCAGAAACTTTCTGCATATTATCACTCCAAATCCTTTAAACTAGCTTCTAAAGCTGCGATATCATCATTACTTGCTATAGCCTCTTCGATATTTTTATTAAACCAATCAGGCTTTTTTTCTTTTACATGCGTCTTCGTTACTTTTTTCTTTGATTGATTTTCTTTTTTACATATTTTCATAGCTTCTTCAACCGTCTTAACATTACTTCTTTTCCACTGTGAAGCAATTGTTAAAACAAAATTTTTAGTTAATTTATTATCATTTATTTTAAGCACATAATCGACAAGCACATTCACAACTCCCGGTGGTAAATCATAATCTAACATTAAATTCTCAATTAAATTAAGTTCACTCTTGCTAGGTCTAACACCTTTATTTTTACCAGTCAAAAAATCATAAGGTGACGTAGTTTCAAAGGTATAAATTAACTTAGAACGTTTAGAAGTATCGCTAGTCTTCTTACGTAAATACTCAGGTTGATTTTTATAAATCAAAGATGGAGTCATATTTTGATGCTCAAAAGTATAATAATTATGACAATTACTGCGGAGTAAATCTTTATCAATTATTTTCTTCTCATTAACTGAATTTCTAATAAGTTCAGAAAGTTCATCATCAGATAAATTATAAATATAAGCTAATTTATAAATCAAAGATCTAATTTCTTTAGTTACCAATCTGTGATTCAAAACCTCACTTGGAATCATTTCTAAAATACTATTTAAATCGATCTTTTCATCAACAACTAAATCAAGTTGTTTCACTTTTCTAATATCTTCACTTTCCATAAAATTTGTTGCATTAGCTACATCAAAAGTATCATTAAAACTAGAACTCACATCATCATAACCCTCAAGTATAGTCTTTGGTATTTTAAAATAATTAATAATTTTATCATATTCTTTTTGACCAACATTACTAATTAAAGAAGTCGATAAAATTGGATTATTTATAAACTCACTTGGATCTAAAGGAGAATAAAGTTCATATATATAACTGTTAATATTTCCTTTTTTTAAATAAGTTTTCAAAAGACCTATTGCCTCTAACTTCTCTCTAGCCTCTAAAATATCTTCCAATTTAACACGCATAATAGCCATCAAATTATGATGAGTATATTCCGTTGAAATAATTTGACTAAAATCTAAATTACTCCACAAAGTAAAATATAAATTAACCGCTACTGCACCAATTATTGGCTGATATAATTTAATTAAAACAAGGCGAGATTCATTATCTAACATTGTCGCATTTTTTACAATATAAGTATCTGCCGGTAATAAATTCACTGTCACCATAATCTCACCTTCTCTATGTAATAGTTTACCATATTTTAAACTATTTCTAAATATATTTAAGAAAAAAACTTAGCATCAAGCTAAGCTTTGGTTCTATAATAAATAGTGTTGGTGAGTAAAAATTTCATTGACACTATTTTATATAAAAAAAGAGTCATCAACCAGAAACTCATGATAAAATATTAATTGGTAAAACATGAAAGGATCTGATTAA
>CALVWP010000056.1 GCA_944367495.1 uncultured Bacilli bacterium | reverse complement strand
TATGAGATATGCCGTTGGTGATAACTTTTCTTTGTTCAAATGTTAAGTGTTTCCATGATTTCATTTTTATCTCTCCCATCTCTTTGGCAAAGAAACACATATATTATACTACTATCAGACTTATTTCAGTTTTTTATCATAAAACGGAATTCCAAATAAAAATTTACGATCTAAAACAAGTAAGCTTTAAAAAGTTTATTTGTTTTTTCTATTTTGTGGTATACTTAAATAGTAGGTGATGATATGAAAAATGCTTACAAGTTTTTGGATTATTTAAAGTATGAAAAAGGTTTTTCTGATTATACTGTAAAAAGTTATGGAACTGATTTAAAAGAGTTTTATGATTTTGTTTGCGATCAAAAAATTGACATTGATTTAGTTAGAAAATATTTGAGAAAGTTATATGAAAAAAAATATAGTAATAGAACAATTTCTAGAAAAGTAAGCTCTTTAAAAAGTTATTTTAAATATTTAGAGAGTGAAGGCATTATTAAAAATAATTTTATGAGGTTAATTAGTAATCCAAAGCTAGAAAAGACATTACCTAATTATTTGAATTATGAAGATTTAGAAAAGTTACTTTCTTTTCCTGATAGAAGTAATAAGTATGGACTTAGAGATGCATTAATTTTAGAGATGCTTTATTCTAGTGGTATTAGAGTTAGTGAGCTAGCTAATATGAAGTTAAGTGATATTAATTTTAAAGAAAGAAAGATATTAATACTTGGTAAAGGAAATAAGGAAAGATATGTTTACTATGGAAGTGAATGTGAGAGATTATTGGATGAATATTTAAAAAAAGATCACAGGAATAGTCCTTATTTATTAATAGGAAAAAGATGTGAAAAACTAAATGAAAGAGAAATTAGAAGTATTGTAACTGAGAACGCTAAAAAGGCGGGAACTAGAGTGCATGTTACGCCCCATACTTTAAGACATACTTATGCAACACACATGTTAAATGATGGAGCTGATTTAAAAAGTGTTGGGGATTTATTAGGACATGAAAGTTTATCGACGACGCAAATTTATACGCATGTTTCTAACGAAAGATTAAGACAAGTGTATTTGAATGCTCATCCTCGGGCTCATAAGAATTAAAGGGAGGCTTACAATGAAAAAATATGTTTATTTGTTTGATGAGGGTAATAAAGATTTAAGAAATTTATTGGGTGGCAAAGGGGCTAATTTGGCGGAAATGACTAATATGGGCTTTCCGGTGCCATATGGTTTAACTGTTACAACAGAGGCTTGTAATTTATATTTTAGTGATGGGGAACTTTTAAATGAGAATGTCCAAAAGCAAATTTTAAAAGGTATTAAAAAAATCGAAGAAAAAACAGGTAAAAAATTAGGAGATACTAACAATCCTTTACTTTTATCAGTTAGAAGTGGTTCGCCTATTAGTATGCCGGGAATGATGGATACTATTTTAAATTTAGGATTAAATGATGAAATTGCTGATTCTTTGGCTAAAGATGAAGATAGTAAAAGATTTATTTATGATTCATATAGAAGACTTATCATGATGTTTGCCGATGTTGTTAAAGGAAAGGGTAAAGAGAAGTTTGAAGATTATTTGACTATTTATAAAGAGAAAAAAGGAGTAAAAAATGATTTAGAATTAGATGCTTCTGATATGGTAAAATTGACGAATGATTTTAAGATTTTATATAAAAAATTAGTTAATGAAGACTTTCCGAATGAACCACTTTTACAATTGATGCAGGCGATTACGGCAGTGTTTAGGTCTTGGCATAATAAAAGAGCTATTATTTATAGACAAATGAATAATATACCTGATAATTTAGGAACAGCAGTTAATGTTCAGGAGATGGTTTATGGTAATTTATCAGAGGCATCTTTGACTGGAGTAGCTTTTTCAAGAAATCCAGCTAATGGTGAAGATAAATTATATGGCGAATATTTAGTTAAAGCACAAGGTGAAGATATTGTAGCAGGTGTTAGAACGCCACTTTCTATTGACAAATTAGAGAAAGATAACGTAAAAATTTACAATGAATTAAAAGATTATAGTAAGCTTTTAGAAAAGCATTATAAAGATATGCAAGATATGGAGTTTACGGTTGAAAATGGTAAACTTTATATGTTACAGACAAGGAATGGTAAAAGAACGGGAATGGCTAGTTTGAATATAGCAATAGATATGGCTTTGGAAGGTTTAATTACGGAAAAAGAAGCTTTAATGAGACTTAATCCGGATGAGATTAGTAGTATGTTACATCAAAGTTTTGATGTAAAGGCTTTGGCTAAAGTAAAACCGATTACTAAAGGGTTACCTGCTTCTCCAGGAGCAGTTTCCGGCCAGATATGTTTTGATACTTTAGAGGTTAAAGAAAAGTATGATAAGAAAATACAGACTATTTTGGTTAGAGAAGAGACGTCACCTGAAGATATTGAAGTGATGAAATATGCGGATGGTATTTTGACGGTGAGAGGTGGAATGACATCACATGCGGCGGTGGTGGCTAGAGGTATTGGTAAGTGCTGTGTAAGTGGCTGTGAGAATGTTTTAATTGATGCTAAGAAAAAGGTTATGATTATTAATGGCAAGAAATTTACTAGTGCTGATTATTTATCTTTAGATGGTACAAGTGGTAATGTTTATGATGGCATTATAGAAGTTAGTGATTCCAAGTTAAGCGATAAGTTTTTAACGATGCTTAAATGGGCTAAAAAATATAAAAAACTTGGAGTTAGAGTTAATGCTGATACAGCTAAAGATGCGAAGGTGGCTTTAGACTTTGGAGCTGAGGGTATTGGTTTATGTAGGACTGAGCACATGTTTTTTGAAAAAGATAAGATACTAGCAATTCGTAAAATGATTGTGGCACCTGATGAAAAGATGAGGATCGAAGCTTTAACGACATTATTAAAAATGCAAGAAAAAGATTTTGAACAGTTATTTAAAGCAGCGAATGGTAAAATATTTACTATTAGATATTTAGATCCTCCTTTACATGAATTTTTACCAAAAACAGAAGAGGAAGTTAAAGAACTTGCTGTAAGTTTAAATATGACAGTTGCTACTTTACATAAAAAAATAGATTCACTTAAAGAATTTAATCCAATGATGGGATTAAGAGGGTGCCGTCTTTCGATTGTTTATCCTGAGATTGCAGTTATGCAGACGACGGCTATATTTAAAGCGGCTTATAAAGTTATGAAGCAAGGAATTGAAGTTAAACCGGAGATAATGCTTCCTTTGATTGGCGATGTTAAAGAACTTTTGTATTTGAAAGATATTATTTTAAATACTTTAAAAAAGGTAGATAAAAATAATTTGATTAAATATAAAATTGGAACGATGATTGAAGTGCCAAGAAGTGTGATTAAAGCGGGTGAAATTGCTAAGGAAGTTGATTTCTTTAGTTTTGGAACTAATGATTTAACACAGATGACTTTTGGCTTTTCTAGAGATGATGCTGGAGCTTTTATTAATGATTATTATCAAAAAGGAGTGCTTTCTTTTGATCCATTTAAGACGATTGATAAAGAAGGTGTTGGTAATCTTATGATAGTAGCTATTAAATTAGCTAAAGCGGCAAATAAAAAAATTGAACTTGGTGTTTGCGGAGAACACGGTGGAGATGAAGAAAGTATTAAGTTTTTTAATAAGATTGGACTTGATTATGTTTCTTGTTCACCTTATAGAGTGCCAGCGGCTATTTTAGCGGCTGCTAGAGCGGAGATAGAATAGTATTTTGAAAACTTTATCATATTTGATAGAGTTTTCTTTTGGTCTGTGGTAGAATTTATTTAAAGGAGCTTTGATATGACGATTAATGAAGTAATATTTATAGATAATTTACCTAAGCTTGATCTACATGGTTTTGATAGAGAAAGTGCGAGAGTGGCCATTAATGATTTTATTAAAGATAATCAAAAGATGGGTAATGAGGTGGTTTTAATTGTTCACGGAATAGGTCAAGGTATTGTTAGAGAAGCTTGCCTTAATACTTTAAAACGTAGTAAAGATGTAGTAGAGTTTAAAAGTGTTTACAATAATAGAGGATGCATGCTGGTGCAAATTAGATTATAAAGAGGGATTATATGGATGATAAACAGGTTTTTTATAATAAATGGGTAAAGCCAAGTTATGAAGAAGTTATAGAAAAAGTAGCTACAGAACGAAAGGCTTTTTTATCTTTTGAAAAGGAATATCAGATTTTAAAAAAAGCTTTACTTAAAGAATATAATCAAGATGATTTTATTTATTTGATGAATTTGAAAAGAGATTATTTTACTGATTTAGTAAAAAGATTAATTGGTTTTTTTTCGCAATTTGTTAGTATTCCTTATATTGTTTTTTATCATGGAAGTTATGGTAGAGGAGTTTCTAGATATGGCAGTGATATGGATTTGAATATTTTATTTGATAATGAATTTATTAGTTTGATGCAGCCAATTAATGAACTATTTTGTGCGATGATTTATCAAATTGTCGGTTTTAAAGGCCGCGATAAGATACATAATATTATGGTAAACCTGCCTCCTTTAAAGAGTGACAAATATAATTTTGATAATGGTAATCATTATAGAATTAAGTTTTTAGATGGGCAGATTTTAGATTATTATTCGCGCAGATATTTTGAAGGTGATATGACTAGGATTCAAAATGCACCTAATTCGTTTGATGATTTTGAAAAATATATTTTAAGCCACTGTAATGGCGGAGAATGTTTTGAATGGTGTTATAGTTTTAGATATATTGTTTCTAATTTCCCTTTATATGATTTAGATGAGTTAATAAAAAAAGCCGATAATAAAATAAGAGGTATTAAAGATATTCGAGTAAAAACGGATCAGTTAATAGGTGAGATGATAAAAAATATTTATGAATATACTTTTGTTTTTGATAAAGGAGAAATTGCTACTTTAAATAAGGAATGTAAGGTTAGAATGCTTGGGTTTATTTATAACTCATTAGCTTTAATTAGAAGATGTTTAGTTATAGATGGTTTTGATATGGGAATGCTTGATATTCCAATTTTATTAGAAAGTGATTGTTTAAAAAAATATTTAGGTGAAGAAGAGATAGCTAAACTTAAAAATATAATATATTATTATAATTGGCATTTAGCGCGCTTAGAGGAATTTATGAGTGAAAATAATTATAATTTTAGTTCTAGGGAGCCATCTTTGATCAGCAGAGCAGTTTTGGATGAGGGTTATAGAAAGATGTATGGTGAAGATTTTTATTCATCTTATGAAAAAGTTATCTTGCAAGTTAAAGATATATTGATTATAATATTAGATAAATTTAGAAATCGAAGGTGAGTTATGTATAGTTTACTTTTTAGTGATTTTCCAAAAGGAGTAGAAAATCATGCTTTAGAGATTAAAAAATATGTTAAAGAAGATTATAAAGTGGCAATTTTACCATGGGCTTTTCCGGTAGAATTAGATAAAGATAAGTTTGAAAATGAATATTTTTCTAAAAACACAAACAGGTATCAAAGATATATTCAAGCTTTGAAAAAATTAGGTATTAAAGATGAAAATATTATCATTTGTAATTGTTATAAAGATACTAAGGAGGATCTTTTAAAAGTTTTTAAAAAGGTGGAAGTAATTTTTTTACCTGGTGGAAATCCTGAGATGATGTTTAAAAAAATAGTTCATGATATGGAATTACTTTATGATTTAAAACATACGAAAAAAATAGTAATTGGTGAAAGTGCGGGAACGGAATTACAACTTAAACGATATTTTATTACGGCTAAAAATAATTATTATAAGTATTTTGCTTTTTACGATGGTTTAGGTTTACTTGATGATCCTTTTTATATAGACGTTCATACAATTAATAATAAAAATTATTTGAATAAATTGCAGAAGGTGGCAGATTTAAAAAAGAAAGATGTTTATGCAATATATGATGGGGGAGCAATTATATATAATAGAGAAAATTCGAAGATGGTTATTTTAGAGCCGGTTAAAAAATTTATTCCAAAACTTGGAGAGGAATAGTGATTGATGTGGAAGATTTTGTAATTAGTAGTTTACCTATTAAACCTCGAAAGAAACCAATTTTAGGGATGGTTATTTCTCCAGTGGTTGTAGAACTTTTAGGAAAAAAGTTAAAGATAGAAAAAAATTTAGCAATTAATTTACTACATTCATATGATGATTTATCTTTTTTATTAGACGATAATATTGATTATTTTGGAAAGTATGGTTTAGATTTTGATAATATCGTTTTAGATAATGATCATACTGATAAATTATTAGATGGAATTGAAAAACTTATTTTTGGTGGATTTATAAAGCCGATTGAAACCGAGATGTATAGATGCGATTGTGGTTTTGTCGACGTTCCGGTGATGGTAGCTAATGGGTATAGTGATGGAAAAATATATCATTTAGAGGATGGTAAGATAATTTGTAATAATTGTGGTGGAGTGTGCCAAAAATATAGTGAAAAGAGTTTAGTTTTTGATTTAAAATCTAAAGAGTTTTCTCATGATATTCATTTATTTCCACAATTTGAAAAGAAAGATGTTATGACATTTGATCAGAATGATAAAATAAATTTTCATTTGGTTTCTAAGGCTAGAGATACTGGTTATCAAGTTAGTTATTTAGGTGATAAATATAATGTTGATATTGATGCACTTTGGATGAATTTTCCGCAGATTTATGATCAAAATAAACAAATATATGTAGCAAGTAATCATCAGCTTTATGCAATATATGTGATGAATTTAATTAATAATGCGCTTGGGGAAAAAGAAATTTTTTATATTTTAAATCCTTATTTAGGTAAAGGCGATAATCTTAGAATTGATACCGAAAAGATTTATGAAAAAAGTCCTATATATGCGAAAGTAGCTATTATTAGTTCGCTTAGATGGCGAAAGAAAGATTGCAACTTAGATAACTCCGTTTTAAGAGCACTTAGTAAATATGACGATGATATTTTAAAGGCTTTATATGATGAGATGACTATTGATGGGCTAAATAGTAATTTAGAACAAGAGTTAAATCAATTTTTTAATTATGATATAACGATTCAAAATAATATGAAAACATTAAAAAGATTAGTTAAGAGTAGATTATAAAGTTATATTTAAATGTTTTTGGAAATTTATTACCTTTGATTGACTTTTGCTTATAAATGTGTTAATATAACAGACATATTTGAAATGAGGAGAGGCTTATGTACGGAGAAGAAAATGAAAAAAGAACAACTTTGAAAAATGTTTTTGTGAAAATTGTATTAGTAGTTTTATTTATTTTTATTTTAATGATGTTATTTCCGACAAAAGGTTTTGTTGAAAATTATGTTGATGATAAAATGACTAATAGTGAGAAAGTAGATAATTTTAATAATAATTTGCTTGCTATGGCTACAGCTGGCAGTGGTTATTATACTTCATCAAGGCTCCCTTCAAAAACGGGAGATAAGGTTAAAATGACTTTAGGTGAGATGTATGATAATAAATTACTTGTAAAGTTTTCTGATAGTAATAATAGAGTATGTGATAATAAAAAGTCTTATATAGAAGTTACTAAAGAAGAAAATGAATATACGATGAAAGTAAATTTATCTTGCAGTGATAAAGAAGATTACATTATGCTTCATATGGGACTTGATGGTACAGAGTTTCCCAGTACCAGCACCGCAAGGTGCGAGTTCGTAAAAAATCTTGACGATGCTTGGTCATATGGAGATTGGTCAAGTTGGAGTACTAAAAAAATAGTAGAAGATGGTACTAATCAAGTACAAACTAAAGTAAGCAAAGTTCAAACAAGCACAAAAAAAATCGCACACAACAAAGTTATAGAAAAGGATGCAGTTAGACTTTATTATAATAATAGCTTAGTTTATGTATGTGCTTCTAGTTATGATAATGCGGGAACGTTTAATCAAAAAACAGTGTGCAGGAAGACAGTGACAACTTATACTGAGGAACCAGTTTATAAAAGTGTTAGATATTATCGATCTAGAAGTAAAACTTATAATGGTAAAGTTGATACTAAATGGTCAAATTGTGATGATACGTCATTGATTGATGATGGTTATGTAAAAACTGGGAAAGAAAGCTAGGGAAACCTAGTTTTCTTTAGCCTTTGGTCAAGTGGATGTCAAATTTTAGCTAATGGACGTTTTGCGTTTGATTTATAGATATATATATGATACTATAATAATAGTAGAGTATGCCACATAGGAGGGACTGAACAGCTATGGAAAAATATGTTTTTGGTTATCAAAATGAGAATGAGTTTAAAAAGTTAGAAAGTGCTTTGAAAAAATATAATATGCTGGCTTTTAAAAAACTTTATTTTGAATATTACCCTAAGATTAAAGCTGGGGAGTTTTTAGGTACAGTAGTGGCAGAAAAGGGGACTATAAAAAAATATGAAGTTAAATTACCGACGGATGCTTTGTTTGCTAAGGTTCATGGAGAAGTGAAGCTTCATTATGAAGTGAATGATGATAGTAAAAGTGTTACATTATTAACTTTATCACCTGAAGAAATTTTAAGTGAAGGTCATCAATCAGAGCTTGTTACTTATAAGGGAGTAATGCTTTCAAAAGAACATTCTGATAAAGATAAATTTAAAATAAATTTATTAAATATGATAAATAAAGTATAATTTTTTTACTTACTTCTTGCATAATATTTATTAATATGATATTATATAGAAGTCAGTTTAAATGGACCCTTAGCTCAGTTGGTTAGAGCATCCGGCTCATAACCGGGCGGTCGATGGTTCGAGTCCATCAGGGTCCACCATTTTAGATGCGGGCGTGGCGAAATTGGTAGACGCACTAGACTTAGGATCTAGCGCCTTACGGCATGGGGGTTCAAGTCCCTTCGCCCGCACCATTTTAGAAATTTTGCTCAAGTTTTTGAGTTTATGTTGAATGTAGAACTAATATTCTACATTTTTTTCTAAATATGTAAGGTATTAGAGTTTTATATTAAAAATTGCTGGAAAAATGATGTTTTTTAAAATTTATAGTATAATTAAAAACTATTAAAGGATGTTTTATATGTATTACGATTACAAACGAAGTTTCTAAAAGTAAAAAGTAAGTTATACAAAAATACTTAAGGTATCGATGAAAAAACACACTAAGTTTGGTGTGTTTTATTAAAAATATTTATTTTTTTAATTTTTTGATATATGTATCAATATTATCGTGCGCATAATATGGAAAACTTCCTGTGACAATACATTTAGCAGTTGGAATTTCGTTTTCTTTTAAAATCCCTAAAATGTCTTGCGCTCTTTCTTTATCGATTGTATATATTGTTTTATCTGGTTTTATATAACTAAATATTATTGGTGAAGTGGCATTTGATTTTAGTTCAAATTCATCATCTAAATGGTATTGACTAAGCCAGTTACCGTTGTTTGCAATTCTGCTGGTAATTTTCATAATATGGTCAAGATCTTTCTCATATAAACTATCTGTGAAAACTTTAAATTTAGTGATGTCTTGAAGATACATAAATTCACCAAGTTTTTTGGCCATATTAGCGGCCTGTTTTGAATATTCTTTAGCTAAATCTTCATATAATTCAGTCATATCTTGAGGATTTAGTAGCCAATAGCGATAAGCGAAAGCAATTTTTTCCTGTTTATTTAATTTATGGTTTTTATCACCTTTAAAATATTTGATTAACTCTAATGTGTTACTTGCATTTAATAGTGTTCGATTATACATGGGCTTTACCTCCTTTGATTAATTGATTTTGGTTATATATGTCATCTAAATATTGATCGAAGGTTCCGTTAGCAACATGACGATAAGCACTTTCAACAAGACATCTTGCTGGTGTAATTTCTAAATCTATAATTGCTGCTTTGATTTCTAAAGTTTTATTTTTATCAAATCTGACAGGGTTACCATTTTTGTCCATAAAAATGTGATATAATGGCGATTTAGTTTTTGTTTGTTTGAACATTGCTTCTTCATCAAATGGTTCTAACCAGTTTTGATAGTTATATTCTTTTTTTAAACTTTTCATGTTTTGTGATTGAATTCTTTGGTCATTAATCATAGATAGTGAGACTTTTGATTGATATTCTGCTAAGGTATCTGGATATGGTTTAAACAAATTATGTTGTGACATGAATCTTATGACTTTTTTTCTTGCTTCTACGTCGGTTTTATAAATCATTTCTAAAATTTTTATAAAACTGATGTTTCCTATGGCATTATAATATTCTAAGGCAAACTTTATTTTTTCGTTTGGTGTAAGTTTTAATTTAATAGCGCTTTCACCTGGTTTTTTAATCATATGAGTATCTTGAACTTCATCAATTAATTCGATAAATGATTTTATAATTGGTTTTTTTGTATTCATTTTAAAATCCCTTCCTTTGAAAAACAAGGAATATTATATCATGGTTTTTATAAATGTCAAATTTACATTTATTAGAGAAGTGGCAAATTATAAAGAAAATAGGAAAATTTAATAGTATCTGTGATATAATTTTATATAAGGTTAGGTGAAGAAAATGAAATTATATAATACTTTAACAAAAAAAATAGAAGAGTTTATTCCTTATGATAAAAAGATGGTGACGATGTATACGTGTGGACCGACGGTTTATTATTATGCGCATATTGGGAATTTAAGAACTTATATTTCAGAAGATATTTTAGAAAAAGGGCTTAAATATTTAGGCTATAATGTTAAAAGATGCATGAATATTACTGATGTTGGACATTTGACTGGTGATGGTGATACTGGAGAAGATAAGCTTATGACAGCGGCTAAAAAAGAACACAAGTCAGTTTTAGATATAGCAAAATTTTATACAGAAGCTTTTTTTAAGGATTTAAATAGACTTAATATTAAAAAACCAGATATTATAAGTCCGGCTACTGAAAATATAGATTTTTATATTAAAATGATTAGTAAACTATTGAATGATGGTTATGCTTATGAATCTGGCGGTAATATATATTTTGATACATTAAAATATGATGATTATTATAAGCTTTCTGGAAGAAGTAAGGATGATTTATTTGTTGCTGTTCGCGATGATGTAGAGGAAGATACTAATAAACGAAATCCGTTTGATTTTGGTCTTTGGTTTACTAATTCTAAATTTAAAGATCAGGAACTTAAATGGGAAAGTCCTTTTGGCTATGGGTATCCTGGATGGCATATAGAGTGTTCAGCGATTGCGATACAAAATTTAGGTGAGCATTTAGATATTCACTGTGGTGGAGTTGATAATATTTTCCCACATCATACAAATGAGATTGCTCAATCTGAGTGTTATTTAGGTCACAAATGGTGTAATTATTGGGTACATATGGAATTTTTGAATGATAAAACGGGTAAGATGAGTAAGTCGAAAGGTGATTCTAAAGATTTAAATAGTTTGATCGAAAAGGGTTATGATCCGATTGTTTATAGATATTTTTGCCTTCAGTCACATTATAGAAAAGTTTTAGTTTATAGTTTAGAAAGTTTAGATGTGGCAACTAGTGCTTATAATAAATTAAAAGGAAAAATAAAAAATATTAAGTCAAATCCTTTTGGGGAAGTTAATTACGATGCTGCTTTAGAGTATCAAAATAAGTTTAAAGAAGCTTTTTCTAATGATATGAATACATCTTTAATGCTTACTGTTTTATACGATGTAATTAAAAGTCATTTAAATAATAATACTAAGCTTTATTTGATTAAAGATTTTGACTTTGTACTTTCTCTTTCTTTACTTGAAGAAGAGGAAATCTCTGAGGAGTTAGAGAAATACATTTTAAGTAAAATAGAAAAGCGAAATCAAGCTAAAAAAGATAAAAATTATGAGCTTGCTGATAATATTAGAGAAGAACTTTTAAGTAAAAATATTGTAATTAAAGATACGAGAGAGGGAACTGTTTTTGAGATTAAAAAGTAATGGTCTTTTAATTATAAATAAAGAAAAAGGTTATACTAGTAGAGATGTTGTTAATGTTATAAGTAAGCTATTTGAAACGAAAAAAGTAGGACATACTGGGACTTTAGATCCTTTAGCGACCGGTGTTTTAGTTATTTGTTTAAATAAGTATACAAAGTTAAATAAAATACTTACGTGTGATGAAAAGGAATATATAGCTGAAGTTACTTTAGGAATTAAAACAGATACTTTAGATATAAAGGGCAATATATTAGAAAAGAAAGAGGTTTTTGTTTTTAAAGATGCTTTATTAAAAACATTAAAGAAATATGAAACAACTTATTTACAAGAAGTTCCGATATATTCAGCAGTTAAGGTTAATGGTAAAAGGCTTTATGAGTATGCGAGGAATGCGGAAGAGGTTATTTTACCTAAAAAAGAGGTTACAATTAAAAAAATAGAACTTTTAACTTTTGAAAAAAATAAGTTTACTTTTAAATGTTTAGTTAGTAAAGGTACTTATATTAGAAGTCTAATTAGAGATATTTTAAATGATTTAAATGTTATTGGAACAATGAGTAATTTAACTAGAGTTCGTCAAGGCGTTTTTGATATTAACGAAGCTTACAGTTTAGATGATGTTAAAAATGGTAATTATGATTTACTTAAAATAAAAGATGTTTTAGATATTTCTAAAGTTAAAGTAGATAATAATTTAAAGTTTAAAATTTTGAATGGTGCTTGTTTAAATGGTGATTTTCCTGATAGAGTATTGTTTTTAGATGAAGATGAGGAGGAACTTGCAATTTATAAAAAAGAAAATGGTTTATATAAAGTGGAAGTTATGCTTTAGGATAATATAAAAGATTATATAAAAAAATTTATATAGTCTTTTTATTAAACTTTGTGGTAAAATTATGTTAGAGGAGAGAGGGTTATGAGAAAATTTAAATTATTATTTATTTTACTAGTTTTGGGATTATTTCCAAAAGTAGCTTTAGCTGCACCAATTGAAGATGATTCACAAGTTACGGGGATGATTAATGTAAGATGGGTTGATTATGAAGATAAAATGGGTGAGAGACCGGATGAGATTGAGGTTGAACTTTATGATTTTGGTAACGATGAATATGTTACGAAAACTTTAAAGGAAAAAGATGCCCAAATTACGGCTGATCAAGGAATGACTGTTTGGACTTTCGAAGTGAAACTTCCTAATTTAAATGACAATACATTTTATAATTTAGGAACACCACCAACTATTAGTGGTTATACTTATGATAGAATGGCTAGTGGTGGAGTTATTAATACTAATGGTGGTTCGATAAATTTAGTTTTTACAAAGCATTTTAGTAGATATGTCACTTATACCGAACATTGGGATGATGGTGGAGCCCGAGATGTCGATAGAGTGTTTGCCATGTGGATGATACCTATTAATAATGATATGTTAGGCGAAGATGATGGATTTCCAATGAGTTTGGGTTGCGGAAGAAATAAAGATGCTTATATTGATGACAATACTTGTCAAACAAGCATTTATATTCCTTATGTTTACCCGTTTGATGAAAATAATATGCCGATTTGGGATGATCCTACGAGATTTGAATACCGAATGTATGATACGATAACTGACTATGATTATGATTATAAGGTGGATGAAAGAGGAAATATTGATGTTTATATTAAGCATGTTCCTTATATGATAGATGATTCTTTAGTGGAAGTTATTTGGAATGATAATGATGATAAAAATGGCAAAAGGCCAAATGAAATTGCTTTAGATTTGTATAATCATGGTGTGAAAGAACAAAGTATAACAGTAAGTGGTGATAGCTGGAAAAAAGAAATCACTAATTTATATAAGAATTATTTACATGGTGAAGCTAGTGATTATAGTTTAAAGATTGATAATACTAATGATTATGAATTTACAGTTACAGGTAATAATGTAGATGGTTTTAAAGTTCGCGCTGAATATATTGGGCAAGAGATAGATACTACTTTAGAAGATACTGAGATAAAAGGTGAACAGGAAAATCCTAAAACTAACGATAATATTGTTTTATATATTGTTTTGTTAGTTGTGGCTGTTTTAGCTATGATAACTAGTGTAATTTTCCTTAAAAAGAAAAATTCGAAATAATTGTTGCATTTTCTATTAAATTAAGGTATATTATTTATGTACTTATTTCTCGGATTTAAAGAACTCCATCTTTATGTCTTAGATTTAAGCGAATATTTATATAAAGGAGGACTGTAAAATGGCTTTAAGTAAAGATGAAAAAGCGAAGTTAGTTAAAAAGTACGCTAGAAAAGATGGCGATACTGGTTCAGCTGAAGTACAAATTGCTATTTTAACTGAAGAAATCAAGGAACTAACTGAGCACTTAAAAACACATATTCACGATTATCATTCACGTCGTGGTTTACTTCAAAAAGTTGGTAGACGTAGAAGCTTATTAAAATATTTAATGAAAAAAGATGTTACAAGATATCGTGAAATTATTAAAAGCTTAGGACTTAGAAAATAGTAGACACTCTTTTTAGAGTGTCTTTTCATAGAAAGGGTTGTATATATGAAAAAAACATTTGAAATGGATTTTTGTGGAAGAAAGTTAATAGTAGAAAATGGTGAGGTGGCTAAACAAGCTGATGGTTCAGTTTTAGTTAGATATGGCGATACTGTTGTATTATCAACAGTTGTTGTCTCTAAAGAGGCAAGACTTCTTTCAGATTTTTTTCCATTAATGGTACTTTATCAAGAAAAGTTATATTCTGTTGGTAAAATTCCCGGAGGCTTTATTAAAAGAGAGGGTAGGCCTAGTGAAGCTGCTACTTTAGCTGCTAGAATGATCGATAGACCTATGAGACCACTTTTCCCAGATGATTTTAGAAATGAAGTGCAGATTGTAAATACTATTTTATCAGTAGATCCTGATAATTCTCCTGAACTTGCAGCTTTACTTGGATCTTCTATTGCGACTTCTATTAGTAAAGTTCCGTTTAATGGACCAGTTGCGGGAGTGAAAGTTGGAAGAGTTGATGGTGAGTTTATTATTAATCCAACAGCTGAACAGCTTGAATGCTCTGATATTGATTTAACAGTTGCGGGAACGAGTGAAGCTATTAACATGGTTGAATCATCGGCTAAAGAAGTTATGGAAGAAGATATGCTTGAAGCATTGATGTTTGGTCATGAAGCGGTTAAAAAATTAGTCGAATTTGAAGAAAATATTGTTAAAGAAATTGGCGAGCCCAAAATGGAATATGAAAAATTAGAGATTGCTTCTGAATTAAAAGAGGAAGTTACTAATTTAATTAAAGATGATATTGATAAGGCTTTAAGAATTAAAGATAAATTAGAAAAATATAGTAAATTAGATGAAATTAAAGAAAATTTAATTTGTAAATATGAAGCTGATAATGAAGATATGCTATTAGAAGATTTAGAAAAATTAAAAGCGAAGTTAGTTATCATTTATAACGAAGTAGAATATGAACTTTTTAGACAGATTGTGGTTAAAGAACATAAAAGAGCTGACGGAAGATCAATGGATGAGATTAGACCGCTTTCTGCTTTAGTTGATTTTTTACCTAGAACACATGGTTCAGCTTTATTTACAAGAGGTGAAACGCAAAGCTTATCAGTTACTACTTTAGGAGCTTTAGGAGAACATCAAATATTAGATGGTTTAGGTTTAGAGGATTCTAAAAGATTTATGTTACACTATAATTTCCCACAATTTTCAGTTGGCGAAACTGGTAGATATGGCGCGCCGGGACGTAGGGAAATTGGTCATGGAGCTTTAGGCGAAAAAGCTTTACTTCAAGTTATACCATCAGAAGAAGAGTTTCCTTATACGATAAGAGTAGTATCAGAAATTTTAGAAAGTAATGGTTCTTCTTCACAAGCTAGTATTTGTGCGGGATGTATGAGTTTGATGGCAGCTGGTGTACCGATTAAAGCACCAGTGGCAGGTATTGCGATGGGATTAATTACTCATGGTGATGATTATACAATATTGACTGATATTCAGGGTATGGAAGATCATTTAGGTGATATGGACTTTAAAGTGGCTGGAACTAAAGATGGTGTATGTGCACTACAAATGGACATTAAAATTAAAGGTATTACTAAAGAAATTTTAAAAGAAGCTTTAGAACAAGCTAAAAAAGCCAGATTACAAGTATTAGATGTAATGCTTAAAGCAATACCAGAACCACGTAAAGAAGTTAGTAAATATGCCCCTAAGGTAATGACATTTATGATCGATCCAGATAAGATAAAAGATGTTATTGGTAAAGGTGGCGACATGATCACAAAGATTATTTTGGAATCTAGTCATGTTAATTCAGTTAACGATATTAATGCTGTTAAAGTTGATTTAGAAGATGATGGTAGGGTAGTTATTTATCATACTGATAAAGATATAATAGATGAGACAGCTAGAAGAATTAAAGATGTTGTTAGAGAAGTAGAAGAAGATAAAGTTTATACTGGTAAAGTTACTAAGGTTGAAGATTTTGGCTGTTTTGTTGAACTTTGGCCGGGATGTGAAGGTTTAGTACATGTATCACAGTTAGATGTTAAAAGAGTTGAAAAACCAAGTGATATGGTTAAAGTTGGTGATGAGATTTTAGTTAAGTCTTTAGGTTATGATAAAAAAGGTCGACTTAATTTATCGCGCAAAGAAGTTTTAAAGATGAGTGAGAAAAAAAGTGATACAAAAAATAGTAAAAATAACAAGTAATTGTTGAAACAAGTGATTTATCAAAAATATTACTTGTTTTTTTTTTTTTTTTTTATTTATACTGGTTATATAAAATAAAGGAGTGGGAAAACATGCATAAAAGATTAAATAGGACGCAGAGAAATTATATAATAATGGGACTGTGTGCAGTACTTTTAATAATGGCCGTAGGTTATGCCGCATTTCAAAGTCAGCTTAAAATAACAGGTACGTCTAATATAGGGAGTAATTTCTTAGTTAGAATAACCGGTATAGAAAGTAATGTACAAAGTGGGAGTGCGAGTAATGCTATAGAGCCTAGTTATACAGATACAACAGCTACTTTTAAAACAAATTTAGTATCACCGGGAGATTCGATGAAATATGATATAACAGTAGCTAATGAGGGAAATATTGATGCTGTTTTAAATAGTATAAAAGTAAGTAATTCAAATAATGAAGCAATAACCTTTGAGACCAGTGGAATAGAAGAGGGAGATGAATTAAAAGCATCAGAGAGTGATATATTAACGGTAATTGTAACTTATAATCCAAGTATTACAAGTCAGCCAGAAAACACGACTTCTACTATAACAGTAACCTTAGATTATGGACAAAGTAATGGTGTAATAACTCCACCAACACCAGAAGGACCAACAGTAGGAGGAATAACTTTACCACTTGCTTCAGATGGAGCTGATGGATTATATCAAGATGAATATGAAAGTGGAAGATATATTTATAAAGGAGCTAATCCAAATAATTATATAACCTTTAACAATGAAACATGGCGAATATTATCAGTAGAAGCTGATGGCAGAATAAAGATTGTCAGAGATGAAAGTATTGGAAGTAAAGCATTTGATTCGGGAAATAGTAATGCATGGGAAACATCAGATATAAAGACATATTTAAATGGCGAATATTTAGAGTCTATAACAGTAAATCAAGATAAAATAGTGCCTAGTACATGGAGTATAGGAGCAGTAACTTATGACAATGATGATTTAGCTGGTCAAATAGCAGATGAAAATGGAACTCAGTCACAGTCTGCCAGTGTAGGACTTATTACAGTCAGTGAATATTTAAGAGCAAATACAAACAAAGAGCAATGTGGTAATTGGGATTTAACTAGTGATAACATTAGTACATGTAAAACAACGAATTGGCTAGTTAAAGGAACTGCTTATTTTCTACTATCGCCTTATGCCGGTACTTCTAGCTACCTCTTTGTCGTGAACAGCTCCGGCTATTTGAACGGCGACGCCGCGTCTACTACTCGTGCGGTTCTTCCCGCCATTACTCTAAGCTCTGATATCAGCTTGAGTGGTAATGGAAGTTCAAGTGATCCATTTATTATCGTGTAAGGAATATATAAATTATAAGAATCTAGGGTGTAAATGCATGCTAGATTTTTCTATGTTTTGCTTTTGTTTTTAAATGAAAAATGGTATAATTGTTATGTGATAATGGAGAGGGTATTATGGCAAAGAAAAAAACAAGAAAACAAAAGAAGGAGCAACCTTCTTATAGTATAGAATTAAAAGGAATATTATTAATTTTAATTATGATAATTGGGTGTTGTCCATTTGGGGTGACAGCTGATATTATTAAAGGTTTTGCTGGGTTTTTAGCTGGCGGATGGTATATTTTACCATTACTGGCGACAGGTGCAGCTGGTGTTTATATGATGATAAAAAGAGAAAAACCAGATTTTTTAACTTCGAGATTAGTTGGTTTATATATATTAGTTTTAGGAATACTTATTTTATCACATGCTAGATATATACAGAATTTCGAGACTGATATATCGGCTTGGGAAATTATTACAGCGACAATTGATAATTTAATGGCTTTTGTTAATCATGCGGCTGATATTCAAGGTGGAGGTGTGATTGGAGCTATTTTTGCAGTTATTGGTGTAAAATTACTTACTTTAGAGGGAACTGAAGTTGTATGTTTTGCTTTGATTATATGTGGTCTTATTATGTTTACGGGTATTTCGATTTATGATGCGGTTATTTATTTTAAAGAAAGATTAAAAAGCGCTAAAGAGAAGAAAATTAATAGAAAAGCAGAGAAGGCGGCTAAAGAAGCAGAAGAAGAGTATGAAAATGAAGATAAAAAAGTGGTTATTTCATCGATTGATGAACTTCCAAAAGAACCGGTTAAAGAAGAAAGTGAACCTAAGGAAGAGGTTATTGATATTAAAGGTTATAACAAACCACCAATGGGATTATTAATAAAGCCGAAGATAAAGAAGGAAGCGGTTAAGGCAAATCAAGATGCTATTAAGGAAAATGTTAACGAGTTAGAGAAAGTTATTAAAGATTTTGGTATAGAAGGTAAAGTTGTAGCAGCTAATATTGGCCCTTCGGTTACACAATATGAACTTGAGATAAAGTCAGGAACTAGGCTTTCAAAAATAACGGCTTTAAATAAGGAAATTGCTTTGGAACTTGGCGCTAAAGATGTTAGAATACAAGCACCGATTCCCGGTAAAAAAACAGTTGGTATAGAACTACCTAATAAATCGATTATGGCCGTTTCAATTAGAGAAATTTTAGAGGCAGTACCTAAAAGTAAAGATAATTCAAAATTGCTGGTAGCTTTAGGTAAGAGTATTATGGGTAACCCTGTTTGGTGTGAGATTGATAAGACTCCTCATTTATTAGTAGCAGGATCTACGGGAAGTGGTAAGTCAGTATGTATTAATAGTATGATTACTTCTATTTTAATGAGGACTAAACCAGATGAAGTAAAATTAGTTTTAGTGGATCCTAAAAAGGTTGAGCTTTCGATGTATAATGGAGTTCCACATTTACTGACTCCGGTAGTAACTGATCCTAAGAAAGCTAATATAGTTTTACAAAAAATAGTTAAAATTATGGAAGACAGATATGATTTATTTGAAAGCAGTAAAACTAAAAATATAGCTGGTTATAATGCTTATGTCGATAAGAAAAATGAAAGTTTAGCTGATGATGAAAAATTAAATAGGCTTCCTTATATTGTAGTTATAATCGACGAACTAGCTGATTTGATGCTAGTGGCGGCTAAAGAAGTTGAAGATTCGATTATGCGAATTACACAAATGGCCAGAGCAGCGGGAATTCATTTAATAGTAGCTACGCAAAGGCCGAGTACGGATGTTATTACGGGTGTGGTTAAAGCGAATATTCCATCAAGAATTTCGTTCGCAGTATCTTCAAGCATCGATTCTAGAACAATACTTGATATGAGTGGGGCTGAGAAATTACTTGGTAAAGGTGATATGTTATTTTTACCACAAGGTGAGAGTATTCCAACACGTGTGCAAGGAACTTTTGTCAGCGATGATGAGATTAAAGCGGTTGTAGATTATACAATATCTCAGCAAAAAGCGAGGTATGATAGCTCACTAACTGTAGCTGATGAAGATAGAGGCGCGACGACGATGGTGGAAGATGATGATTATGAGGAACCTTTATATAATGAAATTAGAGAGTTTGTAATTACTCAAGGTAAGGCTAGTGCATCACTTTTACAAAGAAGATTTAGACTTGGTTATAATAGGGCAGCTAGATGTATTGATTTACTAGAAGAAAGAGGTATAGTTGGACCGGCTAATGGTTCTAAGCCAAGAGAAGTTTTAGTTAAATTAGAAAAGAAAGAAGAATAAAATGCGTTATTTTGGCGCATTTTTTCTTTTTATAACTAGTTTTGCCGAACTTGTATTATTTGTTTTAAAGAGGTGTTAAAGTATTGATGGTGATGATATGTTAGAAATAGATATGACTTCAAGGTATGGTATTTTATTTGTTAGATTATTTGGCGATTTAACTTTTAAAACTAGAAAAAAGTTAAATGAAGAGGTATTAAATTTAATTATTAATGTTGGAGTTAAAAATGTCGTTTTTAATTTAGAAAATGTAAATAAGATGGACAGTAGTGGCTATAAGACTTTGATTAAATGTTATAAAACTGTCACTTTAAATGATGGTTTATCTTTTCTATGTTTTAATAAAAGAAATTTTGATTTTGATTTTAAGGGTTTTAATAAGGTTTCTGACGAGATGATGGCTACACATATTATTAACGTATAGGAGGATGATATGGAAAATGTTACGAAAATTATACTTGAAAATAGTAATTTAATTTATAGTATTGCAAGTAAATTTAGTGGCGATATGGATGATTTATTTCAAAATGGATGTATTGGGATGATTGAAGCTTACAATAAATTTGATCCGACGAGAGGAGTTAAGTTTACAACGTTTGCTTATCCTTATATTTTGGGGAGAATTTCAGAGTTTGCGAGAGAAAATCATATGATAAAATTAAGCAAAGATATGATGCGAGCGAAGAGGAAAGTAGAAAAGGTGAAACTTTATTTAACTCAGGAATTGATGAGAGAACCCACTAATGAAGAGTTATGCGAATATTTAAATATTCCAATTAGTAATTTAGAGATGCTTTTGAATTGTAAAGTGGATGGTTTTAGTTTGGATGAGACTTATGTGGATGATCTATCACTTTATGATGTTATAGCTAAAGAAGAAGCAGATTATAATACGGTAGTGTTTATCAAAGAGGCGATTGATAGTTTGCAGGAGCCGGAAAGAACGATTATGTACGAAAGGTATTTTGCTGATAAGACACAAAGTGAAATTGCTAAAAGTTTAGGTTTAACTCAAGTTGACGTTTCCCGAAGAGAAAATAAAGTTTTAACGAAGTTTAGAAAAACCTTTAATTGACAATATTAATCTGCTCGGGTTATAATTAATAATAGGTGATAGGTATGAAAAAAGGTTTTACATTAATCGAATTACTTGGAGTTATTGTTATTTTAGGACTGATTGCGATGGTGGCAATTCCAACAATTAATACGGCTTTGAATTCATCTAGACAAAAAGCTTATGAAAAACAAATAGATACTATTGAAGATACGGCGAGGACATATATGACTAAAAATTCGTTAAAATTACCAAGTCAAACTGAGGGAAGTAGTTGCTGCGTCAGTGTAGATGTGATGAAGAAAGCAGGATTACTGACTGATGATGATATTGAAAATCCTAAATACCGAAAAAATAGCAGTGAAGCTGATGAGAGTTTTGAGAATTTTAACGGATCGGTTATCATTACCTTTACTAATAATAGATACCAATATAAATATACAAATTCCACTTGCACTAATGCGTGCTAGTGGAATTTTTGTATAGAAAAATGTATTTGGTTCATAATAGTTTTAGGAGGAATTTGTTATGAACCAAAAATATCAAGAAATTGTTAAAAAAAATAGTCCTAAGGAAAATGTATTAATAAATGCGGTGGTGGCTTTTATCACTGGTGGAATTATGGGAATTATTGGTCAGGCATTAATTGATGGTTATACAACTTGGCTTGATATTTCAACTAAAGAAGCTACGGTTTGTATGTTAGTGACTTTAATCTTTTTTACTTGTTTATTTACATCTTTAGGTTTTTTTGATAAGTTTGTTAATTTTTGTAAGTGTGGCCTTATTATTCCAATTACTGGTTTTGCGCATGCGACGATGAGTGCAGCTTTAGAATACCGAAAAGAAGGTTTAGTTACGGGTATTGGAATGAACATGCTTAAACTTTCTGGAGCGGTGATTATTTTTGGAGTGGTAAGCAGTTTTGTTTTTAGTTTGCTTAGGATGGTGGTGGGGCTTATATGACGTTTAAGTTTAATAATGCTTATATAAATGAAACAGCTACGGTTACGGGACCTTATGAAAGTGCGGGACCACTTGGAAAGTATTTTGATTTATGTTATAAGGATTTATATTTTGGAGAGAAAAATTGGGAAGAGGCGGAGGTTAAATTGGTAACTTCGGCTATAAATATACTAAAGAAAAAAAGTGGGGTTGAAGCAGATGTTTTAATTGGTGGCGATTTACTTAATCAAATAGTCGCTTCTAATTATGCGATGGAAGAGGTTAAAGGTAGTTTTATTGGAATTTATGCAGCTTGCGCAACTTCTACGTTAGGCCTTATTTTGGGAGCTAGTTTGATTGATGGTGGGTTTGCTAGTAATGTTATTACTTTTACATCTTCACATAATACATCGGCGGAAAAGCAATATAGGTATCCGGTAGAGTATGGTGGTCCAAAACACAAAACAACAACATTTACTTCGACCGGATCGGCAGCAGCTTTACTTTCGAATGTGAAAAGTGATATTAAATTAGAAAGTGGTACGATCGGAAAAGTTATTGATTCTTCTATTTACGATGTTTCTAATATGGGAGCGGTGATGGCGATAGCAGCGGCTGATACAATTTATAAACATTTAAAAGATACGGGAAGAGATATTGGCTATTATGATTTAATATTGACTGGTGATTTGGGTATTTATGGTCAGAAAATTTTAAAAGAATATATGCATAGTGAATATAATATCGATTTAAAAAATTATAATGATACGGGTGTGATGCTTTATGATTTGAAAACGCAACCGGTTTATGCAGGAGCTTCTGGACCGGTGTGTGCACCTTTGGTTACTTATGGTTTTATTTTTGACGAGATGCGCAAGGGAAAATATAAAAAAGTGCTTTTGGCGGCGACTGGGGCACTGATGAGCCCAGTTATGGTTAATCATAAACTTAGTATTCCAGCTATTTCTCATGCGGTTAGTTTGGAGGTAATGTTATGATATATTTAAATGCCTTTTTATTTGCTGGTTTTGTTTGTATGATTGCTCAAATAATATTAGATAAAACTAAATTAACCCCGGGGCATATTACGGTTATATTTGTAGTACTTGGAGCTTTTTTAGATATATTTAATATATATGATCAGATTATTTTATGGGCTGGTGGAGGAGCGCTGGTACCAATTACTAGTTTTGGTCATAATTTAACACATGGAGCTATTCATGGTTATAATACTGAAGGTGTTTTAGGATTATTTAGTGGAACACTTGATTTGACGGCAGCGGGAATTAGTGCGGCGATTATATTTGCTTTCTTTATGTCACTGATATTTGAACCTAAGGATTAAGGCATCTAGTTTTACTAGATGTTTTTACTATTGACAAACTTTTGTTTGCTTTGTAAAATGATAATGGTAATTAGAATATTGACATAAATGTTATAATATTAATAGTTTTTGTGATATGTTTGACTATAAAAACTTTATTAGAACTTATATTTAAAGGAGTTGGTGTTTATGGACAAAATAGTAGTAAAAGGTGCGAGGGAAAACAATTTAAAAAATATTAATATTACCTTACCTAAAGATAAATTAATTGTTATGACGGGAGTGTCTGGAAGTGGTAAAAGTAGTTTGGCTTTTGATACGATTTATGCGGAAGGTCAAAGAAGATATATCGAAAGTTTAAGCGCTTATGCAAGGCAGTTTTTAGGGGGCTCTGAAAAGCCTGATGTCGATAGTATTGATGGCCTTTCGCCAGCTATTAGTATCGATCAAAAAACAACTAATAAAAATCCTCGAAGTACGGTTGGTACAGTTACGGAAATATATGATTATTTAAGGCTTTTATTTGCTAGAATAGGTGTTCCATACTGCCCTAAACATCATATTCCAATTAGTAGTCAAAGTGTTGAAGAGATGTGCAACGATGTGATGAAACTTCCTGAGAGAACGAAAATTAGGGTTTTAGGACCTATAGTTTCGTTAGAAAAAGGAACTCATAAGGATTTACTTTTAGATTTAAGAAAAGATGGATATGTAAGAGTTATTATTGACGATAAAGAATATGATTTATCGGAAGATATTTCTTTAGAAAAAAACAAAAAACATACGATTGAAGTTGTGGTTGATAGGTTGGTTATTAAACCGGAAATTAGAAGTAGACTTTATGAAAGCATGGAAGTTGCTACTAAGTTAGGTAAAGGAAAATTATTGATTGATGTTATTGGTGGAGAAAAAATGCTTATGAGTGAAACATATGCTTGTCCGCACTGTGATTTTTCTTTACCATCTTTAGAACCTAGAATGTTTTCGTTTAATGCACCTTGGGGAGCATGCCCTGAGTGTAAGGGGCTTGGAGTTAAGTATAAAATCGATGAGGATTTAATTATTCCTAATAAAAATTTAAGTATTAATGAAGGGGCAATAACGGCTATTAATACATCTGATGAGAGTAACATTACTTATACTAATTTAGAGACGGCTTGCCATTATCATAATATCGATATGAATAAACCGGTTAAGGATTTAACTAGAAGAGAATTAGATATTGTTTTATATGGATCAGCTGAATTACTGACATTTAACTATGTTTCTAAAGCAGGTAATAAACGAACTACTAAAGGCTATTTTGAGGGAATTATTACTAATTTAGAAAGACGTTATATGGAAACTAAAAGCACTTGGATTAGAGCTTGGATTGAAAATTATATGACAGAGCTTAAATGTCCAAAATGTCATGGGTCTAGGCTTTCTGATGATGTTTTAGCTGTTTTGATTGGCGGTAAAAACATTTATGAGGTAACACAATTTAGTATTAAAGATTTATATACATTTTTAGATAGTTTAAAATTATCTAAAGAAGAGGAAGAAATATCTAATTTGATTTTAAAGGAAATTAAATCGAGACTTTCATTTTTAATTAATGTTGGATTAGAATATTTGACTTTAGATAGAGAGGCTAAAACATTATCTGGCGGGGAAGCCCAAAGAATTAGATTGGCTACACAAATTGGTTCTCAACTTACTGGGGTTTTATATGTTTTGGATGAACCTTCAATTGGTTTACATCAAAGAGATAATCAAAGATTAATTAATTCACTTTTAAAAATGCGTGATTTAGGCAATACATTAATCGTGGTTGAACACGATACTGACACCATGCTTCAAGCTGATTATTTAGTTGATATTGGACCTGGTGCGGGTGTACATGGTGGTAATGTAGTTGCGGAAGGGACACCTAAAGAGGTTATGGCTAATCCTAATAGTTTAACTGGTAAATATTTAACTGGTGAGATGAAAATTGAGGTGCCTCAAAAAAGAAGAAAAGGTAATAAAAAATATTTGGAGATTGTTGGAGCAAAAGAGAATAATTTGAAAAATATTAAGGTTAAGTTCCCACTTGGTAAATTTATTTGTGTGACAGGAGTATCTGGAAGTGGTAAATCTACTTTGGTTAATGAAATTTTATACAAGGTTGTATCTAATAATTTATACAAAACTAAAGAAAAACCAGGGGCATATAAATCAGTTAAAGGTTTAGAAAATATCGATAAAGTTATAGATATTTCACAAGCTCCAATTGGTAGAACACCGCGTAGTAATCCGGCTACTTATACTTCAGTGTTTGATGATATTCGCGATGTTTTTGCCGAGACTAAAGAAGCTAAAATGCGAGGTTATGATAAAGGAAGGTTTTCTTTTAATGTCAAAGGTGGAAGATGTGAAGCGTGCTGGGGTGATGGTGTTAAGAAAATTGAAATGCATTTTTTACCAGATGTTTATGTACCTTGTGAAGTATGTCATGGAACGCGTTACAATAGTGAAACTTTACAAATAAAATATAAGGGTAAAAATATTTATGAAGTTTTAGAGATGACGGTTGAAGAAGCTTTAAAATTTTTTGAAAATGTTCCAAAAATTAAAAATAAATTACAAATGCTTTCAGATGTTGGGCTTTCTTATATTAAGCTTGGTCAAAGTGCGCCTACACTTTCTGGTGGTGAGGCGGCAAGGGTTAAACTAGCAAAGGAGCTTCAGAAAAAACCAACTGGTAAGAGTTTATTTATCTTAGATGAACCAACTACGGGTTTACATTCGGATGATATTAAAAAGTTACTCGTTATTTTAAATAGAATTGTCGATAACGGTGATACGGTTTTAGTTATCGAACACAATTTAGATGTGATTAAAGTAGCTGATTATATTATCGATTTAGGACCAGAAGGTGGTGATGGTGGTGGTAATATTGTAGTTACTGGAACACCGGAGGAAGTTGTTAAATGTGAAGGAAGTTATACTGGTAAATTTTTAAAACCTTATTTGACTATAGATTGATTTCTAGGTTCTTTGTCAAGTAGTGTTGGTGGAACCAAAAACTAGTGATAAATGAACTATTGGAAGAGGGTCAAATATGACCTTCTTTTAATTTTCAATAATTGGATTTAGTAAACCTTTAATAAGCATAA
>CALVWP010000055.1 GCA_944367495.1 uncultured Bacilli bacterium | reverse complement strand
TATGAGATATGCCGTTGGTGATAACTTTTCTTTGTTCAAATGTTAAGTGTTTCCATGATTTCATTTTTATCTCTCCCATCTCTTTGGCAAAGAAACACATATATTATACTACTATCAGACTTATTTCTGTTTTTTATCATAAAATGGAATTCCAAATAAAAATTTACGATTAATCTTTAAAACTAAACGAAAGTATTGACTTTATAAGCCATTACATATATAATTATAAACAGCGTGTTAAAGCAGCGTTATTTTGAGTACTATAATGTGGATGTTCCCTATAGGGGTTACTTGCTTGGCTGCGAAGATAAGTATTGATATATTCCACCCTATGGTTACCGCAAAATAACCTTTCGCGCTAGTGGAAGGAGGAAAAATATGGCAAGATATCTTGGCCCAACTTACAAAAAAGCTAGACGTTTTGGTTTTTCTGTTTTAGAAAATGGAAAAGAGCTAGCTAGAAGACCTTATGCTCCTGGTGAACATGGACAAGACCGTAAGAAAAAATTATCTAACTACGGTATTCAATTACAAGAAAAGCAAAAGGTTAAATTCATGTATGGCTTAAGTGAAAAGCAAATGAAAAAAACGTTTGTAAAAGCTGTTAAAATGAAAGGTGTCAATGGTGAAAATTTACTTAAGTTATTAGAAAGTCGTTTAGATAACTTAGTATATCGTATTGGCTTTGCAACAACTAGAAAAGGCGCTAGACAACTAGTTAACCATGGACATGTTACAGTTAATGGCAAAAGAGTTGATATTCCATCTTATCAAGTTAAACCAGGTGATGTAATTAGCTTAATGGAAAATGATAAGGAAATGGCTATTGTTAAATCTTCTTTAGAAGCTTTACATAACAGAGTTGAATTCATTTCTTACGATGATAAGAAAATGGAAGGAACCTATGTTAGAATGCCAGAACGTAGTGAATTAAATGCTGATATCGATGAAGCATTAATTATCGAATACTACAACAGAAATTAGGAGAACATTTTAGTTCTTCTTTTTTTATTATATTTATAAACGCTCAGCGACAATTTAGGGGAAGTTACGTAAAACCTTTGTACAATGAGTACGAGGTGGTAACAAATGGCAATATTTTTTAAAAGAATTCATGATTTAAGAGTAGACAATGACTTAAAGCAAAAAGATATTGCGAAATTTTTAAAGGTAAATGTTAATACTTATCCGCACTGGGAAAGTGGAATGTATGAAATGCCGATTGAGATAGTCGATAAACTTTCGGAATTTTATAATTGTTCGGTTGATTACTTAACCGGTCTTTCTAATGAAAGAGGTTGTTTTAAAAAAGTGTATAATGATCAAGATATTTTTATGAGACTGAAAAGGTTACGCAAAGATAATCATTTGTCACAGTCCGAGATCGGACATAGGCTGGGTTTGGGTCAAATGAATTATTCTAGATATGAAACTGGGAAGGTTTTAATTCCCTTTTCTAAACTTTATTTGATAGCTAAGACTTTTAATATTTCCTTAGATTATTTGCTGGGTAAAAATGATGATAGTAAAATTAAAATTTTGACACATTAAAACTAGGTTTTTGGAACCTAGTTTAATTATAGATTATTAGCAAGTTTGGTAATTTCATTTTGATGCAATCCGGTTAGTTTAGCTATTTCGTTTATATTCATATTGGCTTTTAACATGTTTCTAGCAACGCTTAAAATTCCAGCTTTTGTGCCACGTTTTTCACCACGCTTTTCACCACGTTTTTCTCCCTTGGCAATAGCTTCTTCACGGTCAATTTTGTTCATCCATGCGTCCATTTCAGCCTTGTCATATAGGCCTATCATGTGTTCATTATCATTTAAATCTTCAATTATTTTTTCCATAGCCATCAAGTCTTCATCTCCTTTCGATATATCTTTTAAATCTTTTCGGCTGGTAATATCTAACATAGCGACAATCTTCTCAAACTTTGTCATTGTTTCTTTACCTTTAGTATAATACTTTTGAGAGGCAAATTCTATATTTATGTGTAATCTTTTAAAATTTCCTTCATCAGTAGTTGTGCCATCTTTACTTCTCATTTTATAATCACTTGGAAGTAAAGTTTTTTGAAATCTTTTTTTACTATTAATATTAATTTGTAAAACATTACCACCAGCTAAATTTTGTCCAGCGCGATTTTTTTCATAAGCTAATTTATGATGATAAGAATTATTTTTGAGAATTGTACTTTTATTGTTATTTCGATTAGCTTCAATATTGATAATGTCTTCATCAATTTTAATAATTAAATCAGCTATCTTTTTCTTTTCTTCATAATTTTCTATTGGTATTTCAGTATTTAGAAATAATAAGTGTTCATAAATATAGCTTTTAGAATATTGTGTTATTTTACTTAGGAAATAAGATAAAGTTTTCCTAAAGCTTTTATTTTGAAAAAGTGATTTAAATATAGGATCAAACATCGTAGGCATTAATCTATTTTTTACTCGAATTTGATTTTCCATTTTACCTCCTTCTATATATAAACATACAATATTTTAAACTATATTTCCTTTGTAATAATGAAAAAACTATAAAAAATTTTATAGTTCTATTTTTCCAATAAAGTATTTTTTCTTGCCTCTTCTTAAAACTAAAATTTCATTATCTATGGCAAGGGTTTTGGTAACGGTATAATTTTCATCAGTGATTTTTTCTTCATTAATAGTAATACTGCCAGCACTTACAAATTCTCTAGCTTCTCTTTTACTTGAAGCAATTTTATTTTTAGTAAGCATGTCAATAATATTGACATTGTTTTTTGTTTCGAATGTTGGAACTCCTTTAAAAACATCTTCAATTTCTTTTTTGGTTAGATTTTTGACATGACCGCTAAATAAGGCTTCACTCATCTCTTTGGCTTTTTCGGCTTCTTTAGAGCCGTGCAAGAATGTAACTACTTCTTTGGCTAATGTTTTTTGAGCGATTCTTGTTTCGGGATGAGCAGTTTGTTCTTTTTCGATATTTTCTATTTCTTCTTTAGTTAAGAATGTAAATATTTTTAAATATTCAATAACTTTTTCATCATCACTATTTAATAAATACTGATATATTTCATAACTAGATGTCTTATTTTTATCAAGCCAAAAGGCATTACCTTCTGATTTACCAAATTTTTTTCCATTTTTATCAGTAACTAATGGCATTGTAAAGCCATATACTTCATGTCCAGTTTTCTTTCTGATTAAATCAATTCCAGCAGTGATATTTCCCCATTGGTCTGATCCGGCACACTCTAAAGTACAATTTCTCGTTTGATGTAAATGAAGATAATCTAAAGCTTGCATGATCATGTAAGAAAATTCGGTATAAGTAATTCCCGTTTCTAATCTTCTTCGGATAATATCTTTATCAAGCATGTAATTGATATTGAAATATTTACCATAATCTCTTAAAAAATCAATAAAGTTAATGTCTTTAGACCAATCATAATTATTTACGACTTCAAAACCAAATAATTCTTCTACTTGCTTTTTTAAGCTATTAAAATTATTTTCAATAACTTCAACCGGTTGCATTTGCCTCTCTTCAGTTGGTCTTGGATCACCTATTCTACCAGTTGCCCCACCGATTAATAAAATAGGATGATGTCCTGCTTTTTCTAATCTTTTACTGATTAAGAAAGTTGATAAATGTCCTAAATGTAGGCTATCGGCTGTGGGGTCTGTACCAATATAAAAGGTTAATCCACCATTATTTAATTTTTCTTCTAAATCTTCTCCGGCTTCATCTTTGATTAAACCACGCCATTTTAATTCATCATATAGCTTCATTATTTTTCCTCCTCACAGTGATCACATTTTCCTTCACAGTCACAGTTCATATGAGTTACAATTTCTACACTATTACTAGTACCGATTCTAGTGGCACCGGCTTCAATTAATTCATTCATTTGTTTAAATGTTTTAATTCCACCACTAGCTTTGATTTCTAAGATATCATTTTTATGTTTGTTTATTAATTCAACGTCTTCTAAAGTAACTCCTCTTTTACCAAAGCCAGTATTAGTTTTGATAAAGTTTACAAAAGTTTCATTACATATTTCGGTCATTTTAATAATTTCTTCTTTTGTAAGTAAAGATGTTTCAATAATAACTTTTAAAGTTTTACCATCAATTTGATCTCTAATTTCTTCAATTTCTTTTTTAACATATTCATAATCTTTGTCTTTTAAAGCTCCAACATTAATGACCATATCTATTTCGTCCGCACCGTTTTCAGTGGCTTCAATAGCTTCAAAAGCTTTAACTTTTGGAGTATTCATACCTAATGGAAAACCTACTACGGTACATACTCCTATGTTTGTATCTTTAAGTAAATCTTTAGCTAAAGTGACATAATATGGGTGAACACATACGGTTTCAAAATTATATTCTATAGCTTCATGGCAAAGCTTGGCAATATCTTTTTCAGTGGCATCCATTTTTAAATTTGTGTGGTCAATGTATTTTCCTATTTCCATTTTCTATTCCTCCTTTAAAAAGATACTATGAATTATAAGGACGAGAATTACCCGCGGTACCACCTTATTTCATAGTATCTATGCATCTTTTATCTGATAACGGTGACTAACCGATTTGACTATAAATACTGTAATTCATCATTTAATCTTGGCTAGTTTGCAGCTTCCACTAACTTTCTAATTACTAATTAAATAACTACTAAATTATTTGTCTACATCAATTAATAAGACTATAACACAAACCTTTGATTTTTGTCAATTGCTACTTAATAATTATTTAACAACAATATTTACTAATTTCCCAGGAATACTTATTATTTTAACAATTGTTTTTCCATCAATAAATTTTTGAACATTAGTATTTTGTTTAGCTAAATTTTCTATTTCTTCTTTAGTCATATTAGTATTTACTACTTCTTTACCTCTTACTTTACCATTGACTTGGAAAACTAATTCATAGGTATTATCAACGGTTTTTTCTTCATCATAGGTAGGCCAAATAGATTCACATAAAGGATCTCCTAACATATATTTTTCATTTATTTCCTCAGTTACATGGGGAGCAAAAGGATTTAATAGATGAAGTAATACTCTTAAATCATCTTTGGTAATTGACTTTTTATCATCATAATCATTCATTAAAATCATTAAGGCAGAAATAGCTGTGTTGAATTTCATGTGTTTAATATCATTAGTGACTTTTTTGATGGTTTTATGAACTAAAGCTTCATTAGTATAACCTTTGTTTTCGTTTAATTTTTCGCCAACTTTCCATACTCTATCTAAAAATCTCTTACAACCTTTTAAACTATTGGTACTCCAAGCGGCATCTTTTTCATAATCGCCAATAAACATTTCATACAGTCTTAAGGCATCAGCACCATATTCTACTACCATATCATGAGGATTAATAACATTACCTTTTGATTTACTCATTTTTTCGCCATCAGGGCCCAAGATCATACCATGAGATGTTCTGATGTCGATTGGTTCTTTATTTGGAACAAGGCCAATATTATATAAAAATTGATTCCAAAATCTTGCGTATAATAAATGTCTAGCGGTGTGCTCCATACCGCCATCATACCAATCTACTTTTCCCCAATAATTTAAAGCATCTTTAGAGACAAATTCTTTATCATTATGAGGATCCATATATCTTAAGAAGTACCATGATGATCCAGCCCAATTTGGCATGGTATCAGTTTCTCGCTTAGCTTTACCCCCGCATTTTGGGCAAGTGGTATTTACCCAATCTTCAATAGCGGCTAATGGGCTTTCACCGTCTTCTGTCGGTTCATAATTAGCAACGTCTGGAAGTAATACAGGTAAATCTTCTTCTTTAACTGGCTGCCAACCACATTTTTCACAGTATACTAGTGGTATTGGTTCACCCCAAAATCTCTGTCTTGAGAAAATCCAATCTTGAAGCCTATAATTTGTTTTTTTATTACCTATTTTTCTTTTAGTAATTTCACCTATCATTTTATCAATTGCTTCTTGTTTATTTGAAATACCATTTAGTAACTGTGAATTAATGTATTTTCCTTCACCAATATAAGGTAATTTATCACCTTCGATTACTGGGATGATATCAATATTAAATTTAGTAGCAAATTCATAATCTCTATCATCATGAGCCGGTACAGCCATAATAGCTCCTGTTCCGTAAGTCATCATGACATAGTCTGACGTCCAAATTGGAATTGGTTTTTGGGTAAAAGGATTGATAGCTTTAATTCCTTTTATTTGAACACCAGTTTTTTCTTTAGCTAATTCTGTTCTTTCAAATTCTGTTTTTGTTTTGGCATATTCTTGATATTTTGTTATTTCATCTAAATTAGTTATCTTATCTTTTAATGTTTCTAATATTGGATGTTCTGGGGCAATGACCATAAAAGTAGCGCCATAAATAGTATCAGGTCTTGTTGTATATACTGTTAGTTTTTCTTTTGTATTTTCAATTTCAAAGTCAATTTCAGCTCCTTCTGATTTTCCGATCCAATTTATTTGACCTAGTTTAACTCTTTTACTGAAATTTGTATTATCTAAACCCTTAATTAAATCTTCAGCATAATCACTCATTTTAAGCATCCATTGTTCTTTTTCTTTTTGAACTACTTTAGAGCCACATCTTTCACAAACGCCACCAGCAGAGTCTTCATTCGATAAACCAGTCTTGCAGGTTGGACACCAGTTGATATTTTTTTTGGCTTTATAAGCCATGCCATGTTCATAAAATTTTAAGAATTGCCACTGCGTCCATTTATAATATTCTGGATCGGTGGTGGCAAATTCTCTATTCCAATCAAAGGATATACCTAATTCTTGAATTTGACTTTTAAAAGTTTTAATATTCTCTTTAACGGCATCTTTTGGATGGATGTGATTTTTTATAGCATATTGTTCTGCAGGAGCACCAAATGCATCCCATCCCATTGGAAATAAAACATTGTAGCCTTCCATTCTTTTTTGTCTAGCTACAGTATCTAAGGCTGTATAGCTTCTAGCATGACCAACATGTAAACCGACACCTGATGGGTATGGGAATTCTACTAACAAATAATATTTTTCTTTTTTATCATTATTTTTAGCGGCAAAAGTTTGATTTGTTTCCCAATAATTTTGCCACTTTTTTTCTATCTCGTTAAAATTATACATTTTATTTTCCTTCTTTCTTTTTATATATTACTCCAAGCATTTTATACATTAAAAGCATAAGTGGAACTAGAATAATAAAGGCTACTAACATTTTTAAGATAAAGTTTTGAATTAACTGAATAACAGTAAAGGTTGAAGCAATGATAAAAGCATTTGTTAAAGCTAGACTGATAGCAAAAGATTTTAGGTTTATTTTTTCTGTGTCTAGTTTATAGGCCTTTTGAAAAAACATAAGCTGTTTACTTGTTTTAAATTTTTCAAAGCCTTTTTTACGATATATGACAAAAATGCCATAAAATAAGTACACAATCACAAAACATATAATAAATAATAATATATATTGCATTTTAACCTCCTAAAGAAAAAAGTATTATCTTAATGTAAGGGCGTCATGAACGCGGTACCACCTTACTTTAATAATACTTTATTATCTTTTTAAGCTTTAACGGGCATGTCCGTCTTATATTTATCATATAAGAAGCTCCTAAGTAAGTTCATAATGATAGCTAAAAAGTTTTCACCTAACCACTTTCTCTCTAAATAACCGCTCATTACTACTACTCTTATTCTGCGCTTTTGACTGTTAATATTATATTATATTTTTTAACGATATTCAAGAATTTTCTAAATATATTATTTTATCTTTATATTCGTTATCTAAAATTGTTTTTAAATCTTCTTTTGTCATTTCAACCGACATAGTTTCTGAACCGAATGCTAAAATAAGTTTTTCTTCATTATATATTTTTGGATCAATAACAACTTTTTGAATAAGTTCTTCTTGCAAGCCAAATGGAGTCATACAACCAGGCTGCATACCAGTGAGGTTTATCATTTCATCACCGGTAACCATAGTAATTTTTTCGCCTAAAATATTTTTTAAAAGTTTACTGTCCATACGTTCAGATGCTAAAGTGATAAATAGATAATGGTTATCACCTTTTTTACTTTTTAAAAATAATGTTTTGGTCTCAATACCTGTAAGACCTAATTCTTCATCAACTTTATTGGCTGTTTCATAGTTTAATATAGGTTCATGAGTTACTACTCTAGGATGTAGATTTAACTTTTCTAAAATAGCATAACATTTTTTATTATTTTCATTCATTAATCATCACTTCTACTTCCACCAAATAATTGAAGTAATCTTAAGAATAAGTTAATGAAATCTAGGTATAACTCTAAAGCTCCATAAATAGCTAAGTTGTCTTCTGGAAGCATATTAAACTGCTGCATTTTTAATATTTGTTGAACATCGTATGCTGTATAACCAACAAATATACCGATACATATACATGAAACAATTAAATCAAAAGTTGTGTTGTTTAAAAATAAGTTAATAATGCCACAAATAATTATAGCAATTAAACCTATAAACAAATAAATTCCTAGTTTTGATAAATCAATTTTAGTAACAGCGCCTAAAAAAGCAAATATACCAAATATAGCTGCTGCTAGTAAGAAAACAAAAACAATTGAATTTAATTCATAGGTAACAAATATTGTGGAAAATGTAAGACCGCTGACTGCTGAATATATTATAAAACTTATAATAGCTGTAGTTGGTTTCATTTTGGTTATTCTCGCTGATAAGAAAATAACTAGCGCAAATTCAACAATAATAACAATTAAAAAGGCATAACTTCCAAATAAATTTAGCATTGTCTCTGGATGAAGTGAAACATAGTAGCCGGTTAAAAAAGTTACTAAAAGACCAATAAACATCCATCCAAATACTTTTGGTAATATTTTATTATTCATTTTTCCCTCCTCACTATAAGTATATCATTTTTATGCGTTTTTATAAAGATGTTTTGAAACAAGTTTATGCCTAAACTATTTTAAATGGTGAAGACTGCGTTCCATTTCCAGATAAAACAATACTAGATTTAAGGAAAACTACAGGACGAGGAGCATCAGTATTATAATTAGCTGAATCAGTGTACACAGCTGCAACTGAGTTATTCACAATACCACGCCAAACACGATTCGCACGTCCTCCAGACTCGCGAGAATCAGGATTGATTGTCCAGTAGAATAATTCACTTGTTGTCCCTCTATCTAATAAATAATTACTATTACATTCATTTGTACCATTATATGAAATTGACACTGATGTACATAGATGATTAGTACTTGCTCTTAAAATATCTGATACATTAACTAAACCAACATAACCTGTCCATGTATACATTTTTTCTCCTTCAATATTCTTCTCAATACTATCGTTTTCAGCTCCACTTTGATCTAATCTATCTACAGCGCCTATATTAAATGCATGTGTTGTCATTTGTTCTTTAGCTTCCCCATTTATATTATTTACATAATAATCTTCATTTAAATATATTTTTATACTTGAATCTTCCGTTACTGTTCCCTTTTGACTTCCACTAGGGGAAGAAAATTCTCCTTCTACCGCTGCATATACTCCACAGCCATATTGAGGATGTACACAATATGAATTATTTTCTGTTAAGCGGTGATTAGCATTGTCGAATGGTCTATTAGCTAAAACATCATTCCTGATGATTTTGTAAGTTCCGTCTGTTTCTTTAGCTATGATTCTCCAAAGTTCATCGTTAAATTCAATATAGTTATTTGGATTTTGCCCTCTATATATTAATCTTCCATTTTCATAACTATCTTCATAAAGTCCATCACCTGATGACACGATTTCAACTTCTTGTCCTCCAATAGTTTGATCGTTTCCGCTTGGCAGATTTCCACTTCCACCACTTTGTCCATAATCTAATGTTACGGTGATTGTGGCAATCGTATTTTCTGGCTGACTTGTGATACTCGGATTATAAGTCACTAATACTGTTAATATATCTGTTTCTGATGCTTTTAATTCATCTCCCTCTTCTATTCCACTTGTTTCAAAGGTTATTGCTTCATTATTTGAATTACTTACTTTTATACTATTAAGTACAGCATCGATATTTCCCTCATTAGCTACCGTTATATCATATTTCATCGAATCTCCTGGTGATACTAAGTTTGTTTTAAAAGTAGCTGTTGTATCTGTATAACTAGGTTCTATGGCATTACTTGCACTACCACTTTGTACAATACTTTCTATACCAGTTATTTTAACTAAGAAGTTACTTGCTATATTAGATGTACCGGTTATTTTAAGCTGACTTTGAAAGGCCGCATATCCTACTGCCATTATTAACAGTACTGCACACAGTCCCATTATTATATAATTTCTCTGCGTCCTATTCAATCTTTTATGCATGTTTTCCCTACTTCCTTTATTATTTCTATTTTAATTATAAGATATTTCGATATGTTTGTCCACATTTTCTTTCGCCTTGGTGGTAAAGACTTTGCTTTCGCTAAAGTATAAAATATTCTTAATGTTAACTGTGGAGGAATAATATGAAGTTAAACGAAAATTTGGCTATTAATTTAAAATACTATAGAAAAATATATCATTTGTCGCAGGAAAAATTTGCCGAAATATTAGGAACTACTTTGTCATATTTGAATCAGATAGAAAACTGTAAAGTCGATGTTAAAGTATCGACAATAGACAAATTTGCCAATAATATAAATAAATTCGATAAAAAAGCAAAATTAAAATCAGAAGATTTAGTTGTTTTCAATAAAAATCATATAACTCATTTTTCAAGAATTGACGAAAGAAAAAAACTCGTTTCTAGTTGAAACGGGTTTTAAATTTCACCAATATATTCAAGTAGTTTTAAGAACATTTTAATGAATTTTTTATCTAAACCTAGTTTACCTAATTTACGAATAGCAATTCTTTTTTTCTTAATTGGTTCTTCTCCAAATAATATTTTATCAATTTTCTCTTTCATTTCGGTAGAAATTTGAAGATCACTGATAATTCTTTCAATATCTTCATTGATTAATCTTAAGGCATCAATTTCAATATCTTTACCTTTACAACTTATAGATAATTGTCCAACTGTTGGAACGTCTTTTATTTCAGCTATGAAATTTGGACCATCAACATAAGTTTTTAAAGATAATGAGGTTTCATTCATATAAGCTGAAACATCAGATGTTCTTTTGGTATTTCTAAAGACAATTTTATAGTTTCTTTTATCTGGAATGATTCCGCTTTTACCTTTGACTGACCTAATTACTACACTATAATTATTTGGCATATAAGTATAATCTATTTGTGTTAATAAATAATAGTCTTTTCGGTACAAGTCACTTTCCCCATCATCTTCAAATAAAGTATAAGAATTACTCATGCCAGGGAAAATATTTATCTCCATATCTGTAGGTGGAGTTGTATCATTTAAATTTTGATTGTTACTTAAGGGAATAATTGATCCAGACTTAGCAAACACGGGGTAATCTTCATCACGGAAGAAACTAATATAGCTTTTATTACCAGGGAATTTTTTACCAGTTACATAGTCATACCAAGTTCCTTCTGGAAGATAAAAGTTATGGACTACACGATTCATGACTTCATCTTTTTGAGTAATGATTGGGGCAATTAATAGTGATGAGCCGAAAAAGTATTCATTACGATATAAAGCATCATCGTAAAATCTAGGATGGTTAAAATAAAGTGGTTTTATTAAAGCATCGCCAAATTTATGATATTTATAAGCCTCACTATAGATGTAAGGAATGAGTTTGTGCCTTAATTTTAAATAATCTTTAGCAATAGTATAAGTTTTAATATCCCATCTCCAAGGTTCTCTTTTATAGTAATGTCCTTTATCGACACCAAATTTTAAAATTGGTGAAAAGACACTTAATTGAATGGAACGCAAATATAATTCGTTGTCTTCAGTTCCTTTAAAGTAACCACTAATGTCATGAGCCCAAAATGGTGCGCCATTATTAAAACTATTATTGTTATAAAATGGTATTTTTCTTAATGTGTCCCAGCTTACTTTAGTTTTACCAGAATACAAAACTGGGTAACGATGTGGGGCAATGGTACTCGCTTCTGAAAGTAAAAGAGGTCGACGTTTAAAATCCCTTTGCATGTCATAGAATTGATAGTGCTTTAGGAGAGTTAAATTTTGGATTGTTTGGTTATTTTCTAAATCTAACCAATAAAAATCAACACCTAAATTATCTAATGGATGAATAAACGTTTTTAAATAAACATCAACAAATTTTGGATCTAGTATATTATAAGGTATTTTCCCATCTTTGTCGGCTTGTAAATATTTTAAAGCTTCATTATAGGAAGAATCGATATTATATATACCTGATGTTGGATCAATACTTAAACCAAGGCGAATGTTTTTGGCATGTAAATAATCGATCATGGCTTTTGGATTTTTAAAATACTGATCATTAAAAGTAAAACCAGTTCTTAAATGTTTATCTTTAATTTTAAGTCGTTTGTGCCAATCTTTATCTAATACGACAATTGAAAGTGGTATTTCGTTTTGTTCAAAATTATCAACTAATGTTTTTAATTTTAAATCATCATAATCATTGTTACTACTCCACCAGTTACCCAAAGCGTATCTTGGAACTAAGGCTGGAAAGCCGGTTAACTGGTAATAATCTTTTAAAGCAAGTTCAAAATCTTTATTATACATAAATAAATAAGTATCAATTCGAAGTTCATCGTTTTTAGATACAGTTCCGTCTTCATTAAAAATTAGTGAAGATGTATCATCAAAACTAGCCATGCCATCTGCAGAATATAAACCTTTACCTTTTAGACCCCCTTCAGCTAAAGAACTGTTTGGAAGTCCATAATTACGGATTTCAGGATGACCATAGTACCAATACCTATCAGTATTTAATAGTTCTACTTTCAAATTAGCAGCAGGATTAGCCTTACCGCCTAAGAATGATTTTCCTTTAATATAAGTTAGTTTAAAATATTTAGTAGATATAATGACAAAATTGTTATCTTCGTTAGAAGTAAATTCTGGAGTTTTAAAATCGCGATATAAGGCGAATTCGGTTGGGTCATCGACAAAAATACCATTATCATTATATTCCAATCTAATTAATCTTTCAGTAAGTACAGTAAAACGAAATTTTTCGCCAACAATCATGTTTTGCTTGTTTGCTATTGCTCTTTTTTTATCTAGTGTAAATTGCTCCCCTAAATTATACATGATAATCTCTCCTTTTATATTTCATCTATTCTCATAAAATTAGTATATTTAACTTGTTTAAATGGATAACCACCGGTAATGATAATTTTATCACCAGGATTTAGTTTAAATGTCGTAGCCACTTGTTTTTTAACATTTTCTGTCAATTCATCTAATGTGTTCCCTTCAGCAGTTACTGGTAACACACCAAAATGAAGTTGTAAACTCTTAGCCACTTCACTACTTGAAGCTGCTGCAATAATTGGGCATGGTGGTTTTAAACTACTTATTCTTCTGGCAGTTCTTCCAAAGGTTGTAGCAACTAATATAGCTTTACAATCTAGTTCATTAGCGCCTAAAACGACACTTGAAGACACAGTTGATGTAATGTTTTTTTGTTTTTCATTCAAAGAGTTACGAAAGAAATAGTGATAATCTATGTTCCCTTCGGATTCTCTAATTATTTTACTAACAATTCTAACTGTATCAATTGGGTGTACACCAACAGTAGTTTCACTTGTGAGCATAATGGCATCAATGGCTTCTGAAACTAATGTAGATAAATCAGATACTTCGGCACGATTTGGAACTGACTTTTTAGTAAGAAAGCTATTGAATTCAGCTGTAATAATCATTAAACAACTGTGTTCATAACATTTATGAATAATTTTCTTTTGAATGCTTGGAACTATTTCAATTGGAAGTTCAATACCTAAATCTCCTCTATCTAAAATAATTCCATCAGAAATATTGATAATATTGTCAATGTCTTCGACGGCACTTTTGTTTTCAATCTTGGCTAATAAACCAATGTGCTCATTTTTAAGTTCGATTAACAAATCGTTAATTTCTAAAACATCTTCAGCAGAAGATATACCTGAGATACCAATAAAGTCAGCATGCATTTCATTGGCAAACAAAACATCTTGATAATCTTGATCAGTTAAAAATTTACGACTTGGTCTAGTTTCTGGTAAGTAAATTTTAGAGTTGTCAGCTACTTCTCCACCTTTTAAAACAACACATACTACATAATCTAAGCCTTTTTCTACGACTTGTAAGATAACGTTACCTTTACTTAGTTTTATTTTGGTATGATATTTTAAATCGTTGACCAAATTGGGGTAATTAACAGAAAATCCTGTCATATTGCCTTTAATTTCATTCATGTATATTCTAATTTTATCGCCTGTATTTAAATAAGCTTTTCCGCCAATAAAAGTATCAGTTCTAATACATGGACCTTCTAAATCAATCATAATAGCAGTATTGGCATTTAATCTTTTGTTAGTATCATTTATAATATTAATTAATCTTCGGCAAACATCTCTAGATGAATAACTCATGTTTAAACGAATAACATCAATGCCGCTTTTGATAAATTCTTCAATTTGTTTTACTTCGTTTTTATTTTCACAGATTGTTGCGATTAATTTTGTTTTTTCCATGTTTACCACCCTATTCTATTTAAATTATAAAGTATATGCTTTTTAAAGTCAATGAATTTTAAACATTTAAAAGATGTAGTTTTAAGCCTACATCTATTTTAAATCATCAATGTTTTTCTTTAATTGTTTTGCATCTTCACCAAAAATAATTTTTAACTGATTATCGATTTCAACAATACCTTGAGCTCCCATTTTTTGAATGGCTTCTTTATTAACTAAGTCTATATTGTGAAGATTAACCACAAATCTAGAGTTGTTAACTTCATAGTTAATGATGTTAGCGGTACCACCTAGGTATTCGATCAATTTATTAGCTTCTAATTTAAAATCTTTATTTTTAGCTTTTAAGATTGCGAAAGCAATTACAAGTAGAACTAAAATAATAATTATATATTGTAAAATCATTTATATCACCTATTCTTATTTTTTTAAAGTGCTAGCAAATCTTGTTTGTCTAAAACACCATTATTAATATTTTCTTCTATAAGACTTTTGATTTTTGTTGGTCTAGCATTGATATCATCGCTAGCTGAATTGTAACCAGCTAAATCAACTAAATATTGCATTAAAGAAGCTTTTGTTTCATCATTATTAATATTAGTAAATGAAATTACTATAGTCTTTTGCGTATTACCATAGTCATCTAAATGACTGTCTAAAAGTTTCATAGCAATTATTTTTGCTTTATATTCATTAATTTCTTGTTTTTCACTACTATCTACTTTATAATTTTCTAATAGTTGGTTTTGAATTTCATTTATATCATTTAAATAAATACCATAATTATAGACACTTATTGTAAGATAATAGTTAGCTTGATTATCTTTGGCTTCTCCCTCAAACTTCCAAGAGTATTCATCTTTAATTTTACTATCTAATTTTTCAAAATATGTTTTTTGAACTGTTAAATATTTATCTAAATTATATTTTTCAATTAAATCATTACTTGGTGCTTTTAAAAGATAAGCATCTTTTCCGGTCATAATTGTTTGTTCAGACACTTTTTGATTGAGAAGCTTTTCTAGTTCTTTTTTACCTATACCATTTACGAAACCATTTGAAATTTCTTCAATAGTTTCTTTTTTGTTATAAGTTATTTCTTCTTTATCTTTTGATAAAAATATAATAGTAATTACAGCTATGATTATAACGAGTATAATCATAGCAAATATCAATTTCTTTTTCATTAGTTTATTCCTTTCTACCTTTTTATCTTAAAAGCTATAACTATTTGAAGTTTAATATGTAAATGTAACGGTACATATTGCCACTTGACTTAAATTACCTGCATTGTCCCAAGTTCTAAAACGTTGATCGAATACAACTGGTAAGTCATCGCCATGGCCTTTATAACCGCCGCCGCATTCTGTTACCCAACGACAAACTTCGACACCGGATTCTCCGACATGCTTGTTTGGAACCCAGTAAATTTCTAATCTATTAATGCCAGAAAGAGCATCATAAATATTGCGATCAAAGCCGAACGACCATGTCACCCCTACAGTTTTGAATGTACTAGCGCAATTACGCTTCCCATTACATGTTGTACTAGTTAATTTAAGACCTTTAATTGAATGTAAATTCGAACAATATGGGGTAACTGGTGGTGTCCAGTCAACTTTAACAATTAAATGTAATTCTGTACTGATATTACCAGCTTGGTCAACGGCTCTAAAATAATGATTATGGTTGCCCTCTCCTACAGCATATGCAGAAAGATTCCCTTCATTACTCCACGAACTACTTCCATTAGCTCTTCTTTGTACTTTGGCTATTTGACTTAAGTTATCTTTGGCTGTAAGTGTTCTGGTAACGTTACTTCTACTCCATGTATTTTGAGTATATTTACTTCCATTCGGTAATTTTAAAGTTGCCGTGATTGTTGGTTTGGTTTCATCTTTCTTAATACTTAAGTTACAAGTGGCTGTATTTCCAGCTTCATCTTTGACATACCCATAATATGTTGTACCACCTGTATCTGCTGTTTGAGTGGCTGATTTTTTATTATTATATGTGGCTGTATTTGATGGAACAATTCCATATTCACTGACACCACTTCCACCTTCATCATTATAACTTAAATCAAGTCTTACATTACTTACATACCAACTGTTATTTCCTAAAGTGCCTGAGCCTACTTTGATTTCACATGTTGGTGGCACTTTATCTATTTTATCAATTACAAATTGACTACTATCACTACTTTCACTTATGTTTCCAGCTTTATCTTTTACCCATAAATAATATGTTCCTTCATCTAAATTAGTTAAAGATATTTTCTTTTCTCCTTTATCATAGTGAACATTTACCCATCCTTCTGAATCTTCAGTTGGTGGAGTATTTGTCTTACTTAGATAATATTCTTCTACACCACTTATACCATCATATACTGTCGCAACGGCTGTTTTGTTTTGATTACTCCAAGTATCTGGTACATCAACACCTTTAACTTCAGGTTTTTCGCTATCAACATTTACGATATTTATTTTTGAAGTTATTATTTGATTACCTTTTAATCTAGCTTCTAAAGTACTAATCTTATCAAAGACAATTTCAATTCTTCCACCATCATCGGCACTAGTGTCTCTAGTCCAATCTCCGTTATCTATTCTATGTGATGCTTCAAAATTCCCATCAACACTAGGATATATAATTGTGACAGTTCTTGATTTTACCCATTCGCTTCCTTTCGGATCTACTATAAAATCTATCATTGGCAAAGCAGATGACTGTTCACATTCAGTTCCCTCTTTAATTTCATATTCAGTATTTCCCGTACTATAAATGGTTACCATCACTGATTTATCTTCAATGTTTTCGCCTGTTGTGACATCAACTACAGGTGAAACTAATTTTCCATCATCTATTAACTCTTTTATCGTAATACAATATCTACCACTTTTGCCTGGTGGAAATTTATCTGGATTTTCTTTTATATATTGATCTGCCGCATTATATATTATATTATTTTCCGTATCGGTAGCATCTTTGCTACTTTCTGATATCCTATTAATAATATTTGGTACAATGAGTAATAAAAGTAAAGCGATTACTACTATTACTCCAAGTATTTCAGCTAATGTAAAACCTTTATTTTTCATGTCAATCCTACTTTCTATCTTTTGATTTAATTATAGCACATCTAATAGTTATAATTCAATTTCTTTATTCAAATATTTTTACTTTTATAATTGTATATTATAAGAGTTTAGTGTATTATATTTAATGGTGATACTTATGAAAAACATCTCAAAGTACAAAATAGATAAATCTATTTTAATTCCTATTTTGATTTTTGCATTTATTAGTATTATTACTTTGTATGGAGCAAATAGTATTTTACCTAGTACAATGGATCATTTAGTAACTAACCAAATTATTTGGTATATTATCGGTTTTATTTTAGCTTATTTGGTGATGACCGTAGGTAATACATATATATATAGAATAAGCTGGTTTTTATATGGTTTTGGAATTTTAGCTTTAATTGGCCTTTTTTTCTTTGGAATTTCGATAAATGATGCGAGGTGTTGGTACGAGATAAAAGGGGTTGGAACAATTCAACCAAGTGAATTTATGAAAATCATTTTGATTATTATCAATGCTTCAATGATTTCTAAATTTAATGAGGAATTTCCTAATCCTAGTGTTAGAGAAGAATTTATGTTTTTAATTAAAGTAGCTATTGTTGTTTTGATTCCTAGTATATTAACGTTTATGCAACCAGATACAGGGGTTGTTTTGATTTATTTGCTGATTACTTTTGTAATGCTATTTATTTCTGGTATTAGGTATCGTTGGTTTTTGATGATTTTTGGAATATTAGCTTTTTTTGTCGTTTTAGTGGTTGGAATATATTTTATCAGTCAAGATTTGTTTATTAAAATATTTGGTACTAGTTTCTTTTTGCGGGTTGATAGACTTTTAGATTGGTCTAGTCAAAGTGGTTATCAACTTGGTAATAGTCTGAGTTCTATTGGTTCAGCTGGTCTATTTGGTCATGGTTTGACAGAGAATCCGATTTACTTCCCGGAAGCTCAAACAGATTTTATTTTTGCGGTGTATGCGAGTCATTTTGGCTTTATAGGATCGGTTGTCTTACTGGCTTTACTAGCTATGTTTGATATTAGGCTTATTACTTTAGCTTTAAAAACAAATAAACTAATCAACAAATATATTATCGCCGGAGTTGTCGGAATGCTTTTATATCAACAAATTCAAAATATAGGTATGACTTTTGGCTTACTTCCTATTACTGGTATTACTTTACCATTTATTAGTTATGGTGGTTCTAGTTTACTAAGTTATATGTTAGCTATGGGACTTATCTTTAATATTTCTAACGAAGAGATGCGTTATACAAATTAGGCGGCAATGAATTGCTGCCTTTTTAAAATACAAAAAAATCTAATTATTCATTAGATTCATCTTTATTAGTAATAATCTCTTTACCTTTGTAAGTTCCACAATTTTTACATACGCGATGTGGTTTTACTGGGGCGCCACATTTTGGACAGGTTGTAACTGTTTTAGCATTTATCTTGTAATGAGTACGACGCATTCTTCCACTAGTTTTACTAACTTTTCTTGCTGGTACGGCCATGATAACACCTCCTATAATAAATCTTTTAACTGGGAAAGGCTTTTGTTTCCTTTCTCATTATTATCAGTTATAAGTTCCCAGCCATCACCCTTAGTCTGCATTTTTTTTGCATTTGGGCTAATGACTCTCATGGGAATTTCCATTAATATATTTTCCCATATTATGGGTAAAATATCAATAGTTTTTTCATTTTTTTTACAGTTTTCCATTATTTCACTTAAGTTTTCGTTAATATCTACGGAAAATGGGTAGTCTACTGGCTCTAAAGTAAGACTACAAGGTAAAACCATTTTGCCTTTAATGGTTAAATCTAATTGATAATCACTTGCTTTTTCTATAATTTCACCAGTGACTTTAACTTGATTTAAACTTAGCATGCCGGCTTTGATAATATCTTCTTTGGGAAATGAGACTTCTTCATCAATTTTAATTTGATGGTTTGTGTTTAAAGATGTTAAATCAATTTCCATTTGAATCACCTTTAACATTATATATTATTTTAGATTTATCTGCAACTTTTGAATATTATTTTAAATTTATGGCAAAATAATTTTAGGTGGTTCTGATGAACATTTTAATCTATTTGGCTATTTTTGTTTTTAAAATTATTGAAGATGCTTTAGCTACTTTAAGACTGATTGTAGTAAGTAATGGTAAAAAGAAATTAGGGGCTATTTTACAGTTTATTGTAACACTTATTTGGATTATTTTAACAGGAACTGTTTTAATGGGGCTTCAAAAAGATATATTTAAAGCAATTGCTTTTGCTTTTGGAGCTTTATTCGGATCTTATTTGGGAAGTTTTTTAGAGGAAAAAATGGCTCTTGGGACAAATGTTTTTATGGTCGAGGTAAGTAGTATTAAGGCAAATGAGATTATAGGGCGATTAAAAAAAGATGAATTTGGGGTGTGCAAGATAAAAAGCGGTAATGATGAGAATATTATTTTAATGATTACTGGAGCCAGAAAGCTAGCTAGTGAAGTAATTAGTATTATTAGAAAGACTGATAAAAAAGCGGTTATTTTAAGTGAAAAAGTTAAGATTGCAATTTAACTATTTCATACATTTTTAAAGGGTAATCAGTAATAATGTTTTCATGTATTTTTATTTTTTTTAATTCTTTTGGATTATTAACTGTCCACCGGAAAGTTTCTTTATTTGGCAATTTTTTACTATATAAATAGTTGATAGAATTGAAATCAAAATTATTTTTTATATGCTTAGCATTTAAATTTATTATTAATCCTTTTTTGATGTTTAATGTTTTGGGAAAATAATTTATAAAATGATAATTAAAACTACATATATAATAATTTAAACAATATTTTTTTATGATACGGTTTAATGTTTTTGTTATGACTTTTATGTCTTTATCATCAACTTTGACTTCAATCATAATTATTTTTTTACTATGAATGTTTTTTAATACTTCTTCTAAGGTGTTTAAACCTAATTTTTGTAGTTTGAGAGAATTAGTATGATTTAGATAATAACCATTATAAAATGGATCATGACAAATAATTATTTTTTTATCTTTAGTCAATCTAACATCTATTTCTACACCGTCAATATATTTTTGATTTAAAGCGTGCAAGATGGCTTCTAGACTATTTTCTTTATGAATTCCATCATTGCCTCTATGAGCAATTATTTTCATATTATATTTTATTTAATAATACTTTTTTTATGATTGAAAAAACTAGCTTGCGGGCTAGCTTTTATTCATTAATGGTTTAACTTTATTATAAATTATTTTATTGATCGATTCGATAGTTTTAGGATGTCTATTTTCAGAACATTCAACAGTATCAAAATTATACATTTGAGCAAGTTCAAGGTAAGCTATTTCAGCATGTTTTAGATGATTGATGTCTTTTTCATGACCATCGGCATGTTCTTTTCTTTGAGCTTTAAGGCTCTCGGCTATTTCAACTGGCATATGAAGAAATATGGTTAAATCAGGCTTTGGCAATTCCATTAATTCAAATTCTAATTTATCTAACCATTTATACATGTTGATTCTTTGCTTTTTATCTTCTATTTTCCCACCCTGATGGGCCATATTAGAATAGATATATCTATCTAATATAACATTGTAACCTTGGTCTAGCAAAAAATTAATTTTATCAATATTATATTTACGATCAGCGGCATAATATAATGAAGCTACTTTAGGATCAACATTAGTTGGTCCTTCTTCAAAATAACAATTTTCAAAATTCTCTTTACCTAAATATGGTCCACCAATTATTCTGCCAGTTGGTGAATTATAGTTTGGAAATGAAAAATTTTGAACACGGTAGCCTTCTTCTCTTAATTTCTTTATTAATAAATTAGTTTGGGTTTCTTTGCCTGAACAATCAGTTCCTTCAATGGTTATTAATTTTCCTTTCATACTCTCTCCTTTTATATAAAACATGTCTGTATTTTATTTGCGTTTGCTTATCTTGTTTATTTTCTAAAATTTTTATGTAAAAATCGTTTTTATTAAATTTTGGAAAATATGTATCTGCTTCAGCGCTATCTTCTATTTCAGTTAGATAAATTTTTTCAGTATAATCTAATAAAGCTTTATATACACTTGCACCGCCAATATTAAAGATTTCCTCATCACTACTTTGATAACTTTTTAAAAAGTGTGCTATATCATGATAAATTTCTACTTTAGGAATATCAATATTACTCCTTGATAAAACAATGTGTTTTCTTTCTGGTAATAATTTAGGAAGTGATTCAAAGGTTTTCCTGCCCATAATTATAGTATGACCAAGAGTTATTTCTTTGAAAAACTGCATATCTCCTTTGAAATGCCATAGCAAATTATTATCTTTTCCCAGTTCATAGTTTTGACCGACAGCGGCGATTATTGATAATTTCATTGAGCAAGTGGAAATCTAATTTTTCCGTGATGTTTATAGTTTAATAATTTGACATCTTTACATTCTTTGGAACTATCAAATTCAAAGAAATCTGTAACATCTGGATTTAACCATAATTCTGGAGCTTTTAAATCTTCTAGTTCTTCCCCACGGCGAATTTGCTCTTTTATACCTTCGATTTGGTTAATATAAATATGGGCATCTTTGATACTCCAATCTAATGTTCCTGGTTTTAAATCAGTAACCTTTGCTAGCATGTGGAGTAAAACAGAATACTGAGTAACATTAAATGGCAAGCCTAATGGAACATCACAGCTTCTTTGATGAACCCAAGCATTTAATTTGCCATCAGTTACGTCCCATTCACTTGACCATACACATGATGGTAAGACGGCAGTATTGACATAATCATCTTGCCATAGACTAATGACATTTCTTCGGTCATTTGGATTATGCTTAAGGTTATTTATTAAATTTTGAATAAGCTCAAATTTACCCACAATATAACCATAAGCGGTTCCAATGGTATGAGCATACTGGGTGCCATAATATTTTGCTGATTTGATATTTTGTTTAACAGTTTCCCTATCTGGGTACATTTTAAGACTATTTTCTTCACTTAAACTTTTGGCAGTTAAAATGTGACCATTTTCATCACATTTATAATCTAAATTACCATTATGATTATGCTTTGGAACACTGTATGGATCTAAGACTTTAACTTCTCTTTCTTTATCATATGGTGTTCTTTCGCTTGGGGCTTCATAAATACGGTAAATACCATCTTCATCGACAGCCCATTCATCCCAGATGTGAACGTTTCTTTCTTGAAGCCATCTAACATCGTTGCTTTGCTGTTGATAAATCCAAAGCATTTCTAAAACAGCTTGTCTAATAAATAGTTGTTTAGTTGTAAGAATTGGAAATTCTTCTTCCATATCAAAGTGAAAGTGGTGAGATGGTACTTTTATGGTATCGACACCAGTTCTATTTTTGGTTTCTGTCCCTTCATTTAATATTCTTTTACATAATTCTAGATATTCTTTGTCCCATTTGGCCATATTATCACTCCTTTATTTCATTATTTTCAAATTTGACATCTAAGAATTTACGACTAGCTAGAAAATCACACATATGGACAAATCGTTGATATTTATTGTGAGGCAGTGGTAAAGTAACATCACTATAAGGACTTGTGTTCCATATACCCATATGCGATGATATGACATTTATAAGAAAATTTATCTCATCATCATTTAATGTTAATTTGTCTTTGTTTTCTTTAATATAATTAGCCATTAAAAGCGGATGATCAAATCTCACATATTTTTCTTTTATTTTCCCATGTTTTAATCCATCATGCATGATAAGAGCGATTATCATTAAATCTTTTTCATCACTGGTAAAACTATAACCGATTACTTCATTATGGCTAAGTTCATAAGCTATTTTTACAGCTACTTTAGTATGCCTTAATAATCCGCCATTATTTAAAGCAAAAGATGGATGATATTTACCAGTCGAACTAGCTGGCACTTCGAAGAAATAATCAGGTAATAAGTCTATCAGTGTTTGGGCATTTTCTTTGTATTTAGGATTTTTGATATATGATAGTTCTTTATTAAATGTATTATGCATTATATCACCTACTTTAAGATTACCACAAACTAATGTTTGTGTAAAGACAAATCGATAAAATTTAATAAAACTTCGTTAGACGTATACAAATATTTTTCGTTTATATAAATATTATCTTTATTTTCTAACAAAATGTTTTGTGATAACAATTTTTGAACGTTAGGTATTTTTTTAATATCAACTTTATATTTATTATAAAAATTATTTTTATTTATACCATCTATTTTTCTTAATCCTAAAATAAATTCATTTTGAACAGTTTCATCTAAAGAAAGATGATGCTTTTTCAATAAATATTTTCCTTTAAGATAATTAGTTAAGCTTCTTGTATTTTCATACCGAATATTTTTTAAATAACCACTAGCTCCAAGACCAAATCCATAATAGTGCTGGTTAAGCCAATAGACTAAATTATGTTTAGAGGTATAATTTGGTCTAGCAAAATTGCTGAATTCATAGTGAATATAATTATTTTCTTTTAATGTTTTGACAATGAGTTCATACATTTGTCTTTCTTGATCTTCTTCTACAGGTTCATAATGTTTTAAATAAAATTTAGTGTGTTTTTCTAAAATCAAACAATATGCGGATATATGTTTTGGTTTTAATTCCATTAATATATTTAAATCTTTTTTTAAATCTTTTAAAGTTTGATTTTGAAAACCATACATTATGTCAATATTAACATTGTCAAATGTTTGAAGGGCTAATTTAAGATTATTTATATTTAATTTTCTATTTAATGTTTTTAAAATATTTTTATTAAATGTTTGAACACCAATACTTAATCTATTCACGTACTTTTTTAATAAAGATAATTTAGACTCTGTTAAATCTTCACTATTGGCTTCAATAGTTATTTCGGCATTTTGATCTAAATTAAAAATTTCTAAAATAGAAAATAGTTGAAGTAATTCTTCGTTAGAAAGAATACTTGGCGTTCCGCCACCAATATAAATGGTTTGAACTTTTTCTCCTTGGTAATTTTGTTCAATTTCCTTTTTTAAAGCTATTAAATATTTTTTTACCCAATTTTTATTATAAAATGTTTTACAAAAATCACAATAAGAACAAATAGTTGAGCAAAATGGTATATGAATATATATGCTCATTACTTTTTCCTTTGATGGTTAAATGATTCTATAGCTTTAAGACGTTCAAAATAAGCAGATGCAATTTCTTTCATGGCGGCATTATAATCTAATGACTGACATTTGTTTTTCAAATCTTCTTCATATTGTTTTTGAATTTCGATTATTTCATTTTCAAAATCGTTAAAAGCTGCACTAATGTTAGGATCAACTGGTGTAATTTCTTTTTCGTCTTCTTCAAAAAAATTTTCTAGTAAAATTTTATCTACTTTTAGGTTTAACATTCTTTGAACATAATCTGGGTAATTAAAATCGTCAGTTAATATTTCTTCTGGGGTTGGTGGAATTATTGTTTTTCCAGCTAACTTACTTATTTTTCTTGTTATATAATTTTTATTCATTAAATCACCTTACTTTTCATCAACATTTAAAACAGCAAGAAATGCTTCACTTGGCACTTCTACTTTACCAACCATTTTCATTCTTTTTTTACCTTCTTTTTGTTTTTCTAAAAGTTTTCTTTTTCTAGTTATATCGCCACCATAACATTTGGCTAAAACATTTTTTCTTAAAGCTTTAATGTCTGTTCTAGCAATTACTTTTGAACCGATAACGGCTTGGATTGGAACTTCAAATAATTGTCTTGGAATAAGTTCTTTTAGTTTATAAACAATAGCTTTTCCTCTATTATAAGCAAAATCTTTATGAACAATAAGACTAAAAGCGTCGACTACCTCACCATTTAACAAAATGTCCATTTTAACTAGATCACTAGGTTTATAACCGATCAAATCATAATCAAATGAGGCATAACCTTTGGTTGAGCTTTTTAACCGATCAAAAAAATTATAAACTATTTCAGATAATGGTATTTCATAGTGAATATTTACTCTTTCAGATGAAAGATACTCCATACTTATATAGTTTCCTCTTTTATTTTGACAGATTTCCATGACACTACCAATATAATTACTTGGAACATAAATATTAGTTTTAATATATGGTTCTTCGATAATTTTAATTTTTTGTCTATCAGGCATTTTAGCAGGACTATCGATGTATATAATCTCACCGTCAGTTTTTGTGATTTTATAAATAACTGATGGAGATGTAGCTACATGATTAATATTAAATTCTCTTTCTAACCTTTCTAACGTGATTTCCATGTGCAGGAGTCCTAAGAAACCACATCTAAAACCAAAGCCTAAAGCTTCTGAAGTTTCTGGTTCAAATTCTAAAGCAGCATCGTTTAACTTTAATTTTTCTAAAGCTTCTCTAAGGTCTGGGTATTTATTAGTCTCAACCGGGTATAATCCACAAAATACCATAGGTCTCATTGGTTTATAACCGGGTAAGATGTTGGTCGCTGGGTTATTTTCTAAGGTGATTGTATCACCAACTTTAATGTCACTAATGCTTTTAATACTGGCACATATATAACCAACTTCACCGCAGTTTAAAGTGTTTGTACTATGAGGTTTTGGGGTGTTAAAACCTAGTTCAGTTACCTCATGTATAGCACCAGTGGCCATAAATTTAATTTTATCTTTTAAGTTTAATTTGCCGTCTTTAATTCTAACTAAAACTACGACTCCTTTATAAGGATCGAAATAGCTATCAAAGACTAAAGCTCTTAATTGAGTATTCGGATTTCCGGTTGGAGCAGGAATTTTTTCAATAATGGTTTCAATTAACTCTTTGACACCAGCACCGGTTTTAGCGCTTGTTAAAATAATTTCATCTTCGCTAAAGCCTAAAGTGTTAATTAATTCTTGTTTTACTTTAGGAATATCAGCATTAGGTAAATCAATTTTATTAATAACAGGAATTATAGTAAGATCATTTTCTAGAGCCAAATATACATTGGCTAAAGTTTGAGCTTCTATTCCTTGAGCGGCATCAACGACTAAAATAGCTCCTTCACAAGCAGCTAAACTTCTCGATACTTCATAAGAAAAGTCAACATGACCCGGAGTATCAATTAAATGCATAATATAATCTTGGTTTTGATAATGATATTTAAGTCTAGCCGCGTTTAATTTAATAGTGATACCTCTTTCTCTTTCGATGTCCATATTATCTAATAATTGATCTTGCTTTTCTCTTTCACTAATTGCACCTGTTATTTCTAATATACGATCAGCTAAAGTACTTTTTCCGTGATCTATATGGGCGATTATAGAAAAATTTCTAATGTTTTCTTGTTTCATAATTTAGTCACCTCGTATATTTAAGCTTTTGTAATTGATGTATTTAATATATCATATGGTATGTGTTTTGTAAAGAACCCTTCAAACGAATGTTTGTGTTTTAAAGAAATATAAAAAGTGATAACGGAACTGTTATCACTCACGTTTACATACAAGATTTTGTTCATTTGTTTGATTACATTTAAATTTACCAAATGTTAAGTTTTCAACGGTTGCTGATCCATCAGTGTTGATTTGGACACTTCCACCTGTAGGTAATTCTCCATCATTTTGAATATTTAATTCATATAAATAATTGACTTCTTTACCAAATTCATAAAAAGTGTAACCATCTTCACTAAAGACTACCTTAAATGGAAGCCCAACTTCATTAAATAAATTCATATCTGTATAGAATGATTTTACAGTGTTTATGGTTTCTTTGGTGTTTGTCATAGAAGTTTGCCAAGCAACGTTGTAGACTATTTTTTGAATAAGCGGCACTAAAAAATATAATGATATTAGAAAAAATACCATGATAGCACTGTACTCAATTACTTTAATTGTTGCGCGATGTGCATTTTCTTCTTTCATATGACCAGCCTCTTACTATAATAATACCACATTGTTTTTTATTAAGCAAGCCTTTTGCAAAAAGGACCAAAGTCAAAATAAATTTTGACCTATCTTACCTCACGGTAAGCGCTTTCTAAATCTAACAAGCTATTTCTTAAAGAGCGACTGTCTACTTCCTTTAACCAAGGTTTATCTTTATAAAGTAATGGGATTAATTTCATTTAATCATAGGCAGGCTTGCTTTCGCCTGCTATCTTATATTTTATCATCTAAAAAAGGTATAACCTTTTAATATCAGCATATCAGCATATCAGCATATCAGCACCTTCTATCATTATTGCAATAAATGTATTGTGAACAGTTATATTTGTGAATAACTTTTTGCAAACTTTATTTGTTTTTGCGAAGCAAATTCATAGTATATAAAAAGAGACTCTTTGGTCTCTTTGATATTCAGTAATTTAGACGAGATTTTATTAAATGGTTTTATTCAAAATCTCCACCAACATGATATTGTCCATCTTGTTCAGCACCATCTATTTCAACATCACCAACAGTTCTAGAACAAATCATTGAATTAGAATCAAATGAGTCTCCGCCTTCTTGCATTGTTGTACAGTAGTATCTACCAAATTTTAACTTATAAGCAATGATACTACCATCATCTAAGATAGTAACATAACCACCTTCTGGCATTTCTCCACTGGCTTGAACTGGTTGATTATTTACATAACCTTTACCCCAGCCACCACCGGTAGCTGTAACAGTTCCTTTGTCATCATTACTATTTCCTTTAGGGAAATTAACAGTAAATGGAATACCAACAGCATCTACACCAGCTTGAGCCTGTGAATATGCAAGTCTAACTGCATCGATTGTTCCCCATGCTTTATCAACAGCCGCATTTTTTCTAGATTGTTCAATAACATTTAAAATGATTGGTGTTGTAATTAAGGCGATAATAGCTAAGATAACGATTACAGCCAATAGCTCAACTAAAGTAAAACCTTTTGAATTATTTCTCATCTATTTCACCTCCTCGCCCCTATTCTGTTACCAATATACCACAATTTTTTACATAAATCAATACACTAATCATTTTAATTTTTTCAAAATTAAGTCTAGTTCTTGTTTTTCTTTTTCTAAGTTTTTTCTTTCTTCTTCCACAATATTTTGCGGAGCTTTATTTATGTAATTTTCATTGGAAAGAAGTTTTTCACGGCGAGATATAGAGTCTTCTAGTCGTTTTTTTTCTTTATAAGTCTTTTCTATTTCGGCATTTTCGTTTTCTGAATTATCAAAATATAAAATAACATTATCTCCTTTAAAATTAAAGGTTATAGAATTTAGGTTTTGATAATTTTCAAGCTCTTTATTTTTTAACATTTTATCTAAAATGTTTTTGTTTTCTAAGAGAATTTTATTTTTAAATTCAATATGATTTTCTTTTATTTTATTTTCTAATTTGGCTTTTCTTATTTTTTTGATTAATTCTATTATTGCTTCCATATCTTGATAATTTTCAAATTCTTCTTTACTGTTATACTCTGGATATTTACTTAACATAATAGACTCTTGAGATTTTGGCAATTTAGTATATATTTCTTCTGTTACATAAGGCATAAATGGGTGAAGCATTTGTAAGATATATGTCAATGTTTTAACTAATATAGTTTTAGTCTTATCATTCATATCTATTTTGGCAAGTTCAATATACCAATCACAAAAATCATTCCATATAAAATTATATAAGGTTGAGCCAACAATATTAAATTCATATTTTTCCATACATTCAGTAACTTTTTTTACGGTTTTATTTAATTTGGTTAAAATCCATTTGTCGGCAAGTGAATAATCGCCGGTCTTCTCTTCATAACTATCTTCTATATTTATTAAAACAAATCTTGAAGCATTCCATAATTTATTAATAAAATTCCAAGTTGATTTAACTTTTTCTGGATCATATTTAACATCCATTCCGGGTGCTGAAGAAGTTGTTAAGAAGAATCTTAAACTATCGGCACCATATTTTTCAATTTCATCCATAGGGTCAACACCATTTCCTAATGATTTACTCATTTTTCGTCCAAGATTATCACGAACAAGTCCATGGATTAAGCAATCTTTAAACGGTCTTTCTCCAGTAAAGTGCAGTGCCTGAAAAATCATTCGGCTAACCCAGAAAAAGATAATATCAAAACCGGCGATTATAACATTATTAGGGTAATATCTTTTATATAGATTAGTATTATTAGGCCAGCCCATGGTACTAAATGGCCATAGAGCGGACGAAAACCATGTGTCTAAAGTATCAGGATCTTGAACCCACCCTTTTTCTTTTGGAGCTTCTATACCAACATATATTTGATCATCTTTATACCATGCAGGGATTTGATGACCCCACCACAACTGTCTAGAAATACACCAGTCGTGCGATATTTCTAACCAATGATTTAACGTTTTTTCAAATCTTTCTGGGAAAAAGTTTACTTTGGTGTTTTGATCGTATTGATTTTTTAAAGCATTTTTAGCTAAAACGTCCATTTTAACGAACCACTGTTTAGATAAATATGGTTCAACAACGGCATCACTTCTTTCAGAATAACCGACTGAATGGGTGATTTTTTCTGTTCCAATTAATAAGCCCTTTTCTGCTAAATCTTGAACTACTTTTTCACGGCATTCAAATCTATTCATACCTTGATATTTCCCGGTTTTTTCATTCATAGTAGCATCTGGATTCATAATAATTATTTTTTCTAATCCATGGCGCTGGCCAACTTCAAAATCATTTGGATCATGAGCTGGTGTTATTTT
>CALVWP010000054.1 GCA_944367495.1 uncultured Bacilli bacterium | reverse complement strand
ATATAAATCCACCAGAAGATAAATCAGATGATTACTGGGATTATATCAAAATGGACATGATGTCTGTCGATTTTAATGAACTTAAAAAGAAAAATAGTGACACAGTTGGCTTTATCAAAGTAAATGGTACCAACGTCAATTACCCTGTCGTTCAAAGTAACGATAATTCATTTTACTTAAACCACGCTTTCGATAAATCTAAAAACTCAGCTGGTTGGGTATTTGCTGATTACCGTAACAACATGACTAACTTTGATAAAAACACCGTCATCTATGGTCATAGTAGATCTAATCAAACTGTCTTTGGTAGTCTTAAAAAAGTTTTAAACAAATCATGGTATGGTAATAAAAATAATCACATTATAAAATTTTCTACCCCAACTGAAAACACTTTATGGCAAATCGTCAGTATTTACACTATCAAGCCAGAAAGCTATTATATAACAACTAAATTTTCTGATAGTCAGTTCAAAACTTTTATTCAAACTATAAAAGACCGAAGTGAAATTAACTTTAGTGGAACGTTAAATGAAAACGATAAAATTTTAACCTTATCAACCTGTAAAGATGTTGCCGGAACTACTAGATTAGTAATTCATGCAAAATTAATTAAACTAGATAAAAGATAAACACTTTATGGCATTTACCATAAAGTGTTTTAGTTTTGTTCATAATTAATTAAAACTGTTACACTGCTTGAAACTTTTTCCTGAGCAGTCGTTTTATTATAAGTTGCTGATACTGTCATATGTGTAGACTCACCCGCATCAAGTTCATCACCCACATGAATTTTATCTACCGAATATAAAATTGTATCATCATTTTTATCTTCTGGAATAATATATATACTTTCAACTTTAACATCTAAATTTCCATTATTTGTAATTGTTAAATCATAAGTTATACTATCTCCGGGTGCTGTTAAAGATACTGAAAAAGTAGCTGTCTGTGCCGTATATGATGGTTTTGTAAGTTCTTTCGCAAACCCCACAACTTTATCGACATACATATCAGTAAAACGTATATCCCAAGAACCAGTTTCAGCTGTTCGTGCATTAAAAGCAAGTGGTTGAGCAAAAGTCGAATACCACATTATCAAAAATGCCGCTAAAGCTACTAAAGTAATAACAATTCTATTAGTTGATTGTTTAGACATTTTGATATGGCGATCTTTAGCATCTATAATCTCATCAGCTTTAGGTTCCCAAATTTCTAAAACTTCAATTTCATCTTCATTGACATTTTTATTTTCTTTCTCGCTCATGAATATCATTCCTTACTCTAAATTTAGTATACCATAAACCAATGCTTTAAGCAATAATATAAATTTCATAAATTTTAAGCGCTTACATAAGCTTTACTAAAGGAGGGTACAATGAAATACGTAAAAAAAATATTTAAAACTTTATTATTAACAGCCACTTTTTTTCTCGCTTTCTCTTTATTAATTACCTTATTTAACTATTTTAATATTATAAATTATCAAACCTTAGCCATAAGTAAAATAATTATACCCATACTATCACTGGGATTTAGTGGTTTACTAATGGGCAAAAAAGCCAGCAAAAATGGCTGGCTAGAGGGGTTAAAAATTAGTCTAATTATAATACTTATACTCTTTATCATCAATCTTATTATGGGAACCTTTAACCCTAAAATATTAACTTATTTTTTAATTTTAATCATATGTGCTATATTTGGCAGCATACTCGGCATAAACACCAAAAATACTTAATTCAAGTATTTTTTTAAAAACTCTTCTTTATATTCTAAAAATCTTTCTTCTTTTATTGTCTCTCTCATCTGTTCCATCATTCTAATTAAAAACCTAATATTATGTATTGATAAAAGTCTTCCACCTAAACCCTCGTTAGCTACAAACAAATGTCTAATATAAGCTTTCGTATAATGTTTGCACGTATAACAGTCACAATCATCAATCGGTGTAAAATCTTCTTTGTACTTCGCATTTCTTAAATTAATTTTCCCATGATAAGTAAAAGCATTCGCATGTCTAGCAAGCCTCGTTGGTAAAACGCAGTCAAACATATCAACACCACGTTCTACCCCTTCAATTAAATCTAAAGGATCACCAACTCCCATTAAATAACGTGGTTTGTCTTCAGGTAAATATTTAATAGCATCATCAATCATCTTATACATCGTTGGCTTATCTTCGCCAACTGACGTTCCTCCAATTGAATAACCATCAAAACCTAATTTAACCGTCTGCTCTGCACTAAATTTTCTTAAATCCTCATATTCGCCACCTTGAACTATTCCAAATAAAGACTGATTTTCATTTTTAAAAGCATCTTTCCCCCTTTTCGCCCATCTAAGTGTTCTTTCAGTACTTTTTTTCGCATACTCATAAGTAGCTGGATACGGAATACATTCATCAAAACTCATAGCAATATCACTATCTAATTTATTTTGAATTTCCATCGAAAGTTCTGGCGTCAAAAATAAAGGTTTTCCATCAATATGACTTTTAAAATGAACACCATCTTCTGTAATATCTTTTTCCTTATTTTTGGCCAAAGAAAACACTTGAAATCCACCACTATCAGTCAAAATAGGTCCATCGTAATTCATAAATTTATGAAGACCACCAGCTTTAGCCACAATATCAGCTCCAGGCCTTAACCACAAATGATATGTATTAGATAAAATTACCGCACTATGAACTGCTTTTAACTCCTCTGGAACTAGCATCTTCACATTGGCTAAAGTACCAACTGGCATAAACATTGGTGTCTCAAAAGTTCCATGATTAGTAATTAACTTACCATATCTTGCCCGGCCATCTTTTTTCACTAATTCATACTTTATTTTCATAAACTTTTTCCTCTTTCCTTTAATTTAAAACTTAATAAATATATGTCATAATCATTACCAGATAATTTATGATAACCATCGTGAAGTAAATCACTTAAAATAATTTTTCCTTGCTCAGTCTTATCTAAAACATTCGCTGGAAAATCCTCAAACAAAATAGGCTTTTCATTTAATTTTGGTAAAAACTGTGAATAAGTAGGATCAATCAAATATTTCTCATCATCGCCAGCTAACAAATAATAATGATCAAATCCTCCTCCTTCATTAATATTATACATATTAACTGGTATTTCCATCATTTCTAAATCAGCTTTAATGTTATTTGCAAAATAATAACATAAACCATCTAGATCATCTACTTTCATCTTTACTTCACTTAAATTTTTAAAAACTATAAATCTAATTTCTTCTTCCATATAAAATATATTACCCAAATGCAAAAGAAAAATCAATGCTTACATATACTTTTGCATTGATTTCATCATTTGATTTACTTGTTTCTGACTAGGGGTTCTTCCCATACCAGACATCATTGCTTTAATCATTTTTTCATTAATTGGTGGATTTTCTTTAAGTTGTTTCTTCATAAGCTTTTTAGCAATTAAAAATCCAATAATGACACCTACAACCAAACCACCAATAACTTTTAATAAATCTAATAAAAATGCACCCATTTTATCTGCCTCCTATATCAACATTTTACTAAAAAAGGCAAATAATCTCAAGCTTTTTCAAAAACTTTTATAATGTTTGTGAAACTTCACTTTCTTCCATAGCCTGACTTTGAACAGCCACATTATCACTGCCGCTCATATAACTAACTCCTAAAACCATCACAACTAAAGCAATTACAAACTTACATTTTAATAATTCCATCTTCATAACCTCCTTCTTGTTACATTAATCATAACACGAACAAACTTTCGTGTCAATGACTTTTTCAAACATTTGTTTGACTCAGGCAAATTAATATGTTAAAATGTGTATAGAATAAATTTAGGAGGTTTAAATGGAAAAATTAACACGTAGACAAACTGACGTTTTAAATTATGTTAAAACATACATTGTATCACATGGTTACCCACCAACCGTTAGAGAAATCGGTAAAGCTTTAGATATATCATCACCAGCCACTATTCATGCTCATCTAGCTAACCTAGAAAAAAAAGGATTTATAAAAAAAGAAGGTTCTAAAAATAGAGCCATCGAATTATTAGTTAAAAATGAGTATGAAAAAGAAAACGAATTAGTAGCTGAAGTTCCTTTGTTAGGTAAAATAACTGCTGGATCTCCAATTGAAGCTATTGAAATGCCAGACGAATATTTTGCCTTACCATCTTATTTACTTCCTAAAGGTAAAGAAGTATTTACCTTAAAAGTCGATGGTACTAGTATGATTAATGCTGGAATATTAGATGGTGATATCGTCATCGTCGAAAGACAAAATACTGCCAGAAATGGTCAAATCGTCGTAGCTATGACCGATGAAAATGAAGTTACCTTAAAAACATTTTACAAAGAAAACGGTCATTTTAGACTTCAACCAGAAAATGACACCATGGAACCTATTATTTTAGAAAATGTTACAATCTTAGGCCGAGCTATCGGTTTATATAGAAAAATATAGCACCATTTTAAAAGGTGCTATTTTACATAATAAGTTTCCGACATCACATAATTATCATCTGCTAAAACCAAAGCAATAACATTGCCTTTAACCTTTCCAATAAATACTTCATCAGAAGTTTCCGTAAATGTTTTACCGCCATCCAAACTATACATATAAGTATAGTTTTTATCTTTAGGAAAATTTATCTTAAGACCACCTTGATATTCAAATAAAATTCCCTCAACCACTTTAATAAGCCTATTAAGTTCAGTTATATTACCATTACTATCAACGGCTCTACACTTAATTACATAATCTCCCGGTTTTTCTTTTAAAGTATTTTCACAAGAAAAGCTCACCTTTCCTGAATTATCTGTTGCTATAACCCCCTCTTTTACATCATACGTCCTTGCCTCAGCGCTCGTAATAGTCACTGTCTCTGGCATCACTAAATGTGGATCTTCATCATCACTAATAATCAGTATTCGCATAGCTTGTTTTAACCCGCCAGCATCAAGTTCATATTTAACCTTATAAACACCTGATTTACTAGTATCAATCTGACTTACTTGCTTACCATTTTCAAAATAAGAAATAATTACCTCATCGTTTTTATTTACTCCATCGACATAAGCCGTTACACCCTCTTCGGTATATTCCTCGTTGATTTTTAAATAAGTTACATAATTGCCATTAACAAAAAAAGATATACCATCGTTTACTACATTCGTATTTTGTAACACCTCTTTTGGCTCATTTGCTTTTTTTACACCTTTACCGAATAAAAGTAAAGTACATATAACCGCTATAACAATTAAACCAAAAATGATTACTTGTCCTATGGTAAATCTTCTAAGCATTAAATCCAGCTCCTTATTTATTTATATTTGCAATCACACAGCTTGTCGCTTCAGTAATATTTTCGTTTATCTTAACTTCCTTTGAACTTGCTTCTTTAACAACACAAACATGTACATCATCACTCCACAAAGCCAAAGTAACCTTACCATTATCATCTATCATAAGCTCACCCGCATCAGGAAGCTGACCATTAGTTCTCAATAATTCTTTATCACTTTCTGAACTTGTTTGATAATTAATAAGTAACGTAGCATCTTCTTTCAAAGCCTGTCTTTCCGCTTGGTATGTTCCAGCTGCTTGAACTAAACCATAAGCTGTATCTTTAAAAGCATTTTCTCTAGTAGTTTGAATTACATTTGTAATAATCGGCACTGTAATCACCGCAATCACCGCAATAATCGCAATCACTGCTAATAATTCAATTAACGTAAAACCTTTTTTATTCACTTTCCCTCACCTCATAATCGTATTCCATTGCTGTTTTTTTCAAAACACATACTTTTGTCGTAAGGGGAAATACTTTATCTGTTTTAGGATTTTTAATATCTAAAGGTAAATAACCATTCTTTTGAAGTTCATCTATCGTTTTACAAGCATCTTCTCCAACTACTGACGGCATTTCATCCAAATGCTCTGTATAATAATCTTGAGCTCCTTTTTCTAACTGTTCGATCTGTGTTTTATATAACTCCTCCCTGCTTTGAGAAAGCGATCTATTAATAGCCGGTACCGTAATTAAAGCAATAATTCCAAGTATTGCTATCACTCCAAGTAATTCCGCCAAAGTAAAACCCTTTTTCATACCTATCACCTATAATAATAATATCACATTTTAAGAAAAATAAAAAGTAACTATTTTAGAAATAATTACTCTGATATTTCAAAATCTTCTAAAGCACCATTTTCTGTTACTATTTTATTAACTTTAGTTTCAATACCTTTAAGTTCACTATCACATTTTTTAACTAACTTCATTGCTTCAGTATATTTTTTTATTGAATCATCAAGTGACACATCACCACTTTCCAAAACTCCAATAATCTCTTCTAACTGTTTAATTTTATCTTCAAAACTCTTCTCTTTAGCCATTAACTTTCCTCCTTAATTCCTACTACTTTAGTCTCTATTTGCCCATCAGTTAATCTGATATTTAAAATATCATTTTCTTTAACCTCTTTTATACTCTTCATTGCTTTACCATTTAAATAAGTAATACTATAACCTCTTTTTAAAATTTTTAAAGGATTTAAAAGTTCTAATTTATGAATAATATTTTGTAAATAAATAGTCTTATCTTTGTATAAAAAATTAGGGTTTTCTAAAATATAACTTTTTTTAATTCTTTCTAAATCTCCTCTTAACTTTTCTACTTTACCAAATATTAAATCATCTAATTTTACATTAATTAAATCTAAACTTTGTCTCTTACTTTCAAACATAACCTTTGGATTTTTAATCACAAAAGAATTTTTAACAGAATCTAAATATAATTTTAAATAATTAATTTTTTTATAAACAGCTTCATTTAACCTAATTGAAAGCTGACTAATATGTTTTTTTAAATCACTCATATTTGGAACAGCCATCTCCGCTGCCGCCGTTGGCGTTGGCGCCCTTAAATCAGCCACAAAATCAGCAATCGTAAAATCTACCTCATGCCCAACCGCACTTATAACCGGAATTTTACTATCATAAATAGCCCTAGCAACAATTTCCTCATTAAATGGCCACAAATCTTCAATCGATCCACCACCACGTCCAACAATAAGTACATCTATATCATAATCCTGCGCTTTTTTTATATTTTTTACAATATCGTTTTTAGCGTTTTCGCCTTGAACTAATGTTGGAAATAATATTGTTTCACAAATAGGAAAACGTCTTTTAATTGTCGTCATAATATCTCTAATGGCAGCTCCCGTACTAGCCGTTATAATTCCCACTTTTTTAGGAATTTTTGGAATTGCTTTCTTATGTGCCTTGTCAAACAACCCTTCTTCTTTTAATTTCTTCTTAAGTTGTTCAAAAGCCACATATAAATTGCCAACTCCATCTTCTAACATCTCATCGACATATATCTGATAACTTCCCATCGCCTCATATATACTGATTCTTCCAGTTACTAAAACTTTCATCCCGTCAGCTGGTTTAAATAAAATTTTACTAACATTTCCTCTAAACATTATTGCATTTATTTTCGAATTTTCATCCTTTAAAGAAAAATAAAAATGTCCAGAAGTATGAGCCTTAAAATTCGAAATTTCACCTTTTAAAAAAACTGTTTGTAAATTTTCGTCACAATCAAATCTAGCTTTTAAATAACGCGTAATAGCACTAACAGTTAAATATTTATCATTCACTTTAGCACCTTCTCGTGATAAATCTTATCTAAAACACCATTAATCATTTTCCTAACACTATCATCACTATAAGATTTAGCTAATTCTACCGCTTCATTAATAACCACAACAGATGGTGTCTTCGTATATAAAAGTTCAAAAATTCCCATTCTAAGTATTGCAATATCAGTATTTCCAAGTCTATCAATAATCCAGTCATCTAAATATTGGTTAGCTAATACATCAATCTCATTTTTATATGTTAAAACTCCATAAACAATTTCTTTGACAAATTCATTATCAACCGGTGACACCTCAGCTATCACTTCATCCACATTATAATCTAAATGATTTTTGTCATAAATAATTAATTGATATAAAACTGTCATACATTTTTTTCTAAGTTCGCTACGATTTTCCGCCATTTCAATCACCTACACCATTATAACACATCTAACAAATAATCTGTTAAACTAAATTAAAAGTTTCACTAATTATCTCAAATATTTTTTCTTTAACTCCTCATTACTATAACCAAATCTTTTTGTAAAATGTTTATTATCTATCAAAAGTAAATTAAACATTTTATGATCTAAAGTAAAACCGCTTTCTTCAAAAAATTTCAATCTAACATAAGAAAGGTTAACTCCTTGCATCAAATAAGCTGGCTTTCTAACAACTTCGTCTGTTAAATTTTTACTTTTTAAAACATCAAGTTTTTCACTCAAAATATCTACAGAATAATTAAAAACTACAGGCATCTTGCTGGTTATTTTTATTGTTTCTTCATCAGTATAACCATAATTCACAAAAAATTTAAATTTATTTTTAATATTTTCTTCACTAAGAACAAAAACAATCGGATTTACTCCAAACATATATTTAATATTTGAGATACTATAACCTAAAGATAGTAAATAATCTTTTTTATCTTCTAGTTTCTCTAAACTCATAGCTAAAATACTTGGGCATCTTAAAATCATCTTACATATTCTCTCATCACTATAACCATAAGTTTTAAAATAACTAACCTTTTCTTCTAACCTTTCTAAACTATGAGTATATAAAGAAGGAATCTCTTTAGTGATTTTATTAATCTCTTTATCATTTAATCCTAAGCCTTTAAATAAATTTCTTTTTCCATCAAGTGAACTTATCGCCAAATTAAATAAACTAGTAGTTAATACCGTCATCCTATGAATATCTTTTTGAGTATAACCTAAGCTTTTAAAATATTCAAATTTATTTAAAATATTTGGGGAACTTATAATTAAAATAGATGGTGAAATTAATACCATGTTAAATAACTCTTCATCAGTATACCCAAGTTCCTTTAAAAATGCATATTTCTTATTTAAAGTATCTAATGAATAATTAAATAATGATGGTAAAAGAGCCGTCATTTTAATAATTTGCCTATTATTATAACCTTTATTTTCAAAAAAATTAAAAAGCTTAATCGCATTATTTTTAACAGTCTCAAAATTATGCTTATTTATTTTTTGATTATTTAAAATTCTCATTTTTTCTTCTTTTGTATAACCGTAAATATCAAAAACATCCATTTTATCACCCTTATATAGAAAAAGCCTTAGTACCTAAAGCTCATTTTTTATTTTAAAAACATACCAAATATGTACATAAACATATAAAATAATAAACAAAACCCAGCCTAATATTGGCACTATCGTACATAAAATCCAAGCATATGGAAAGCTATATATCTCATCCCCCGGCACCTTTAACTTCGCACTCACTAAACATCCTATTTTAACCGAAAATATCAAAAACATCACTATACCCGGAATAATACCACATATAAAACCTAATACCCAATAATACCATCGGTGATACCAAGCATCTTTTTCATATAAATCAAGTCTATAAGCTATATAAAATGTATAAAAACCTAAAGTCAAAATATTTAAAATTAAATAAATAGGCCAATTTTCTTTCTTCAATTTTTTCATATCATCACTCCCAGACAAAAAAAGATAATAAATTATCTTATTGACAAGTTCCCTTGCCGGGTTCAGACCCTTCAACATATTCTTTATCTATAAGTTTGCAAGATGTCTTAGTCATTGAGTCTTGAAGATAACCACCTAATAGCTTTACTAAACTAACAACAATTACACTAACTACTGCTATGATTAATAAATATTCTACTAAGGCTTGACCTTTGTTATTCATTTTTCTAACACCCTCCACAAATTATATTACACTTAAATTATAATTTTTTTTTAGGGAAAAATCAACCTTTTTGTCAAAAAAACAAACTGCTAAAGACAAATAAAAGAAAATATGCTAATATAAAAATGGTGATATACATGCAAATAAAAGAAGCAAACACATTCTTTAAAAAGCTAAAAGGCCTTATGTTTCAAGAAAAAATTAGCTATATATTAAAATTTAAAACCAATGGTATTCATACCTTTTTCATGAAAACAAACATTGACGTTATCTTAACTGATAAAAACCATAAAATATTATACATTTATAGAAATTTAAAACCAAACAAAATCATACTGCCTAAAAAAAATGTTAAATATACTTATGAAACCCCTGTTAATTATTTTCAAATAAAAATCGGAGATTATTTCAATCCCTGATTTTTTATTTTTCTCATTACATGTATTTATGACACTATTATATATTATCCCCAATTGGTGATAATACAAATGGATCTCCAGCTTCTCCACTTCCACTCAAGCTGATATCAGAGCTTAGAGTAATGGCGGGAAGAACCGCATAAGTAAAATGCGCGTTGAGAGTGCTATACATTTTGCCGTTGCTGAACACAAGAAAGACATTGCCAGAATAACTGACAGTAGGCGATATTGTCCAATAATGGTCTCCCTTAAATAACCAATTCGTTGTTTTACATGTACTATAGTTATCATCATTTAAACTAATACTTCCACATTGTTCCTTATTGGTATTAGCCCTTAAATACTCACTGGCTGTAATTAATCCTACACTGGCTGTCTGTGATTGCGTTCCATTTTCAGCTGTTATTTGACCGGCTAAATCATTATTATCAGAAGTTACTCCCCCTATACTCCATGTACTAGGTACTATTTTATCTTTATTTACTGTTATAGTCTCTAAATACTCTCCATTTAAATATGTCTTTATATCTGATGTTTCCCATGCATTACTTCCTCCTGAATCAAATGCTCTATTTCCTATACTTTCATTTCGCATTATTTTTATTCTTCCATCGGCTTCTATAGAAAGTATTCGCCATGTTTCATTGTTAAAAGTTATATAGTTATTTGGATTGGCACCTTTATAAATGAATCTACCACTTTCATATTCATCTTGATATAACCCGTCTCCCTCGGTAACAGCTAGTGCTTTTAAATCATCTGAAGTAATTCCAGATGGTGTTGGTGGGGTTACTGTTCCATTACTTTGTCCATAATCTAAAGTTACAGTAATTGTGGCAGTAGTAATTTCTGGTTGACTTGTAATACTTGGGTTATAAGTTACGATTACCGTTAATATATCAGTCTCTGATGCTTTTAATTCATCTCCCTCTTCTATTCCACTGGTCTCAAACGTTATAGCTTCATTATTTGAATTACTTACTTTTATACTATTTAAAACAGCATCAATATTTCCCTCATTAGCTACTGTTATATCATATTTCATCGAATCTCCGGGTGATACTAAATTTGTTTTAAAAGTAGCGGTTGTATCTGTATACGATGGGGTTGTTGCATCACTTGCACTCCCACTTTGTACATCACTTTGTATACCAGTTATTCTAGCTAAGAAATTACTTCCTATATTAGATGTACCAGTTATTTTAAGTTGACTTTGAAAGGCCGCATAACCTACAGTCATAATTAACAGTACTGCACACAGCCCTATTATTATATAATTTCTCTGCGTCCTACTTAATCTTTTATGCATATTTTTCCCTACTTTCTTTATTTTATATAACCAGTATAAATAAAAAAAAAAAAAAAACAAGTAATATTTTTGATAAATCACTTGTTTCAACTTTTACTTTACATATTGTAATTTTTTATTATTCTGGGTAAACACTCACTTGTTTACGATCACGGCCTAAACGTTCAAATTTAACACGTCCAGCTATTTTAGCAAACAAAGTATCATCTTTTCCAATACCCACATTAACACCCGGGTAAATTTTAGTTCCTCTTTGACGATATAAGATAGAACCACCAGTAACTACTTCGCCATCTGCAGCTTTTGCCCCTAATCTTTTAGACTCAGAATCACGTCCATTTTTAGTTGAACCTTGTCCCTTTTTATGAGCAAATAATTGAATATTTAACTTTAATAGTGCCATAATCTACACCTCCTCATTTACTTTTATGTTTTTACCGTAATTTTTTTCTAAATCTTTTAATAAATCGATCATATTTAAAATAAGTGTTTTTGTAAATCTATCTTCCTTTAAAATATCAACAGAAAGCTCATCTTTATTAAGGTTATATTTAATAGCTTTATCATCTAATCTCAAAATACCATTAATAGTTGTTATCACAATTGAACTTGCTGCCGCACAAACAATATCTTTACCGTACTCGTCAAACATCGCATGACCACTAATTTTAATATGATTTTTTTTAACCAAAACTCTAATCATTAAGCTACTAATTTCGTAATTTCAACTTTAGTATATGGTTGACGATGACCTTGAGTTCGGCGATATTTTTTCTTTTGTTTATACTTGTAAACTTTAATTTTTTTATTTTTACCATGTTTTAAAACTTTAGCTTCAACTTTAGCGCCCTTAACATAAGGATTACCTGCACTACTTCCCATCATTAAAACATGATCAAAAGTAACTTTACTATCTGCCTTTGCATCTAGTTTTTCGACATATAAAATACTGCCTTCTTCAACATAATATTGTTTTCCGCCAGTTTCGATAACTGCTTTCATACTCATACCTCCTTTATTAAACTAAGACTCGCCATTAAGGTAGGAATTTCCTTTTAAAACCTTTTTTGTGCGGTTGTAGATGGAGATCTACACATTTACAAATTTTATCACAATTCTCATTTAAAGTCAAACCTTTTTTTTAGCCTTTCGTGCTCCGAAATAAACCTATTTCCATCAAAAAATAAATGTTTATAACTCCTTTTCATCTTAGCCAAATTCATCGAATAAATTTTTTTACTTTTTTTAAAATTATAATGATTTAAATATCTTTCTAATAAAAATCTATTAAATAAACTTTCGTGATTTTTAATTTCTAACAAAACCCTCACTAGTAAAAAAGTTAAAATCAAAATTAAAATTAAATTGAAATCACTATACAAAATTATCGTTAAAATAAATATCACCGAAATTATAATTAAAATAGTGTGACTTATTTTAAAATTCAAAATTTCATTTAAAAATAAATTTAAAATTTTAGAACCATCCAAAGGAAATATCGGTAGTAAATTAAAAATTAAAATCGTTAAACTATAAGAAACCACTTCGTCATTATATGTTAAAAAATAAAGAAAAAAAGTAAAAATAATTTGAAAAATAGGTCCCATTATAGCAATTAAAAACTCTTCAAAAATACTTTTATTAACGCCCTCATCAAATATAGTTAAAGCCCCAAAAGGTAAAATGATGATTTTCTCAATTTTCCATTTAAAAATAATTCCCATCAAAACATGACCCATTTCGTGAATTAAAATAATTAAAGTAAATAATATAAATCCTTTAAAATGGCCAGTAAATGCCGTAATTAAAGCCGCAACATAGTAAAAAAAATGTATTTTAAATATACTTTTTATAATCTAAATTCTCTCCTTCTTTAGTAAATACTAAATAAAGTTTACTGCCACTTACCTCACCTAAAATATCGCCCGTCTTTAAATAATCATACATACTAACCTTTACTTCTTTTAAATTCGCATACCACACTTCAACTCCATCACCTTGCTGAACAATAACGGTATTTCCATAATCTTCCTTTTCACCAGCAAAAATAACAATTCCACTTTTAATCACCGGTATTACATAATCATCAGCCACTTTAAGTTCTACTCCGTCTTTATAATCTTTACTGTCTTCATATTCTATTTTAGATAAAGAAACTAATGCAGTTTTCTCACTGCCTGTAAGTGGCAGCGAAGAGCCAAACAATTTTTCATAAACACTATTTACTTTAGCAAAGCTAAAATGATTTTGAAAAACGTATTTATATAAATTCTCTCTCAAACTTGGACTTGCTTTTAAAGCAATTAAAGTCCCTAAAAGCAAAACAACACAAACTAAAAGCTTACTAAAACATTTACTTATAAAACTCACTTTTTTAATTTTCTTTGCCATTTTATCACCTATACCAATTTATTTATTAACCCTTTCATTTAGAACCATTTATAGGCATTTACATATATTATTTTAGGTGATCAAATATGAATATATTAGACATTTTAAATATAACCAAAGGAACATTAATAAATAAAATAAACTTAAATTTAAATATCAAAAACTTTAAAATAAATAGTAAAGAAATAACTAAAGGCGACTGTTTTATTACTATCGCTAATGGTGATAAATATATTAAAGAAGCAATTAAAAACGGAGCTGTTTGCATCATAACTTCCAAAAAAGTAAATTACAATATTCCTGTTATTTTAGTCCAAAAACCTATTAAAACATTAGGTAAATTAGCTTCTTTTATAAGAGAAAAATATAACCCTAAAGTAATTGCTATCACTGGTAGTGTCGGTAAAACTACCACTAGAGAATTAATCTATAAAGTCTTAAGCTCAAAATATAAATGCCATCAAAGTAAAAAAAACTATAACAACCATATTGGCGTTCCTTTAACTTTTTTTGATTTAAAGAAAAACGATGAAATTGCTATTATCGAAATGGGTATGAATCACTTAGGTGAAATTGATTATCTATCACGTATGGTTAAACCAGATATAGCCATAATCACTAACATCGGTACTTCTCACATTGGAAATTTAGGCAGTAAAGAAAATATTTTAAAAGCTAAACTAGAAATTAAAAATGGTTTAAAAGGTCCGCTTTTTATAAACGGTGACGATGAGCTTTTAAAAAACGAAAAAGCCTACAAAAGTGGTTTTAATCAAAATAATGACCTCATCGCCTATAACTTAACATCCTCACTATTTTCTTCATCATTTAATATCAAAATAAATAATCAAGTCTATAAATTTCAAATAAATTTACCCTCTCATTTAATAAACGATTGTCTAATAGCTATTCATATTGGTTTATATTTAAATTTAGACATAAGCCAAATAATAAACAGTTTAAAAGATTATCAAAGTTTTAATATGCGGATGAACATTTTAAAAGATTCAAACAATAATATTATCATAAATGACTGCTATAACTCTTCCTTAGAATCCTTAACCGGCGTTTTAAATGAAATAAAAAACGAAAACAAGCAAAAACTATTAATCATCGGCGACATTAATGAACTTGGTAAATATACAAATCAAATATATCAATCTTTACCATCTGTTTTAAATCAAATTAAAAATAAAAATATAATTTTTATAGGGCCTAAAATAAAAACATTAAAATATAAAAACGCCAAATACTTTGATAATTATATAAAGGCAATCAATTATCTAAAAACTTTAAAAATAAAAGATACTTTAATCTTAATTAAAGCATCTAGAAGTCTAAAATTAGAAAACATTACTAATTATTTTATAAACATTTAAAAATTATATTTTGTCTTTTGACCTTTTTTAATAATCAAAAACAATATCAAACTATAAATTAAATTTATAATTAGCGATCTTAAAACACTAAAAATCAAATCACTAATATTAAAATCTACACTACCCACCAGTATCAACACACTATAAGTCATAACTCTATAAACTAAAATACATACCCCAATAATAATTAAAGTATTGATAAAATTATCACTTAAAACTAAATTCAACTTAGTAATTAAAAACGCCATAAAACAAAAAATAATCGCATGAAACAAAATAGTATCAGTATAAAGTAAATCATAAGCCAAACCAGTAATAAAAGTATATTTATAATATAAAGCAGCTTCGTCAAAAAGCGGGTATATCATAATTAAAGCCGTTAAAGTAAAAAGTGGAACTAAAAAACTGTTCATCGGTACAAAATTGGAAACAATCCCCTCCAACAAGAAAGAAACGATAATTATTATTAACCTCATTCACTTTTCCTCTTTAATACAGTAACATAATCTAAATCATCAAAATCTACCGAAGCTTTAACCTCTACTACTTTTGATAAATCAAAATTATCAGTAGTCACTTTTTTTACCGTTCCAACCATAAGACCACTTGGAAAAATTGTTCCCATACCAGTTGTCACCACATCCGCACCTTTTTCTATATCGACATTTTCACTAATACCCTCCACTGTATAAGTATTACTTTTACTATCATACATCGAAATTAGGCCATACACATAATCATCTTTAACTTTTATTTTAACACTTATTTTATCACTCATATTTTCGTTAGAAAGCAACTTAACCGTACTAGAATAATTACTAACTTTCGTAATCTGGCCAATTAAACCTTTAGGTGTTACTACTGCCATACCTTTTTCTATTCCATTTTTACTTCCCTTATCAATAGTAATTTCATTATACCAATAATCAATATTTCTAAAAACCACTGTCGCATTCATATATACTTTATCGCTTAAAACTGTATTTAAATCTAAAGTATCTTTTAATTTATCTATCTCACTTTGTAAATTTTCATTTTGCGCGACTACCGAATCCATTTGCTCTTCTTTATTTTTAAGTTCTTTATATTTATCATATACATTATTCTTCTCAATCATCTCATCTATTTTATCAATAACAAAATTAAAAGGCGCACTTACTACTTTTAAAACCACTGTCCCCATATCTTTTAATCCTTTTTCAATTGGGCTTAAGTTTCGCTCTTTATTTAAAGATATCGTTAAAACAACTAAAACTAAAGCAATAGCTAACACTATTAATATAAATAAATATCTTTTATCAAAACGTCTTTTATTATACATAAGCCCATCACCTAAATAAAATTATAATACATTTTAAAATTTATGCCAACTACATTTGTCCATTTTCTAAAAAACTATAATATTTATCTTTCCCAATAATAACATGATCAATTACTTTAATTTCCATAAGTTTCCCAATTTCTAAAAGCTTTTTTGTTAACCTTATATCTTCCAAACTTGGACGTACTTCACCAGAAGGATGATTATGCACACATATAATAGAAGAAGCATTAAGTAAATAAGCTTTTTTAAAAATATCTCGCGGATGAACTAAACTAAAATTCACTGTTCCCACAAATAACAATTTTTCTTCAATTACCTTTTTACTCGCATCTAAAAAAATCACATAAAACTGTTCTTGACATTTATTAACTTTATATTTATAAAATTCAAAAATCTTTAAAGGTGTATTTAACTTTATACCATTAAGTGAAGCTATTTTCCTATTCATTCTTTTACTAATTTCACATAAAGCTACTAAAGTACAAGCTTTAGCCGTTCCAATTCCTTTAATTTTCTTCATGCTATGATAATCGACGTTTTTTAAATTATCTATTCCACCTAAACTACTTAAAATATAAGAAGCTAAAACCTTAACAGACATATTTTTATAACCGGTTTTTAAAATAAGTGCTAAAAGTTCTTCATCAGATAAATTCTCCACTCCAAAATTAATTAATCTTTCTCTCGGCCTTTCTAAAAGAGGCATATCCTTTACTTTAACATTCAACTTACCAACTCCTCATATTTTGCTAAAACTTGATTACATATCACCTTAATAGACTCATTATCTTCCGTTTTATTAAGTAGTTCGTCATATTGTTTTAATATATCTGTAAACTCTTTATTATCGGTAATTTTTTCTACTAAAACCGTCTCATAACCAATAGATTTATAATAGTTTTGAATTTTCAAAGCATTTTCTTTACTAGTTGTAATCCCAATATAAGTATGATACTCATTATCCTCAACATTATAAATATAATCCGTAAACTCTTTCATATTATTTTCCATATTTTCTATATCAGAATAAACACCTCTTTGAATATAATATAAACTTTCTGCATTGCTGGAAACAGCTAAACTAGGCATACCTTCATACTGTTTTATAATAAAATAAGCCATACTAATACCAATAATTAAAGAAACCATAACTGGGAAAAAATATTTTTTCATAAAAATCACCAAAATTATTTTAAAACATCTAATCCGCTTATTTTGTCAAAGTATGCCTCTATATTATATATACGACATTTTTTTAATTTTTCCTTGAATCTTAACAAAAAAAAGCTCTCTATAACCGAAAGCTTAATAATTTCCACGTTTTCTTAAAAATGCTGGAATAACTGTATCTTCGTCATCTAATCCAGGAATAGAAGTTTCCTCTGCTTCTTTTTCTTTATGTTGATCAAAACCAGTTGCAATAACTGTTACAATTAACTCATCAGTAAAGTTTTCGTTAATTACTGCTCCAAATATTGTATTAATATCAGTATTAGCTGACTTTCTAATAGCTTCCACAGCTTCTTCAACTTCAAATAAAGTTAAATTTGGTCCACCAGTAACATTGATAATTGCATCAGTTGCACCATCAATACTAGTTTCTAAAAGTGGGCTTAAAACTGCTTGATTAGCTGCTTCAATAGCTCTATCTTCACCAACGCCAGCACCTATTCCAATTAAAGCACTACCACGTTTCTCCATAACTGTTTTAACATCGGCAAAATCCAAGTTAATAAGTCCTGGACAAGCAATCAAATCAGAAATAGATTGAACTCCTCTTCTAAGAACATTATCAACTTCTTTAAATGAATCCAAAAGTGGTGTAGATTTATCGATAATCTCTCTTAATCTATCGTTTGGTACGACAATTAAAGTATCAACGTGTTTTTTTAACTCTTCAATACCCTCTAGTGCTTGACTCATTCTTTTTTTACCTTCAAAAGAAAATGGTTTAGTAACAATACCAATAGTTAAAGCTCCTGAATTTTGGGCAATATCAGCAATAACTGGAGCGGCACCAGTACCAGTTCCACCACCCATACCACAAGTGATAAATACCATATCTGCACCTTTTAAAGCCTCTTCTAACTCTGTTTTAGATTCTAAAGCTGCCTCTTTACCAATTTGTGGATTTGCTCCAGCTCCAAGACCATGAGTTAATTCTGCTCCAATTTGAATTTTATTTTCAGCTAAAGAATTATTCAAAACCTGTGAATCAGTATTAGCTACTATAAACTCTACACCTTCCACTGACTCAATCATTCTGTTTACTGCATTACAGCCGCCGCCCCCGACACCTATTACTTTTATTTTTGCAAGTTGATCCATTTCAATTCCCATCATTTTAATTTCCTCCTATTCGCCAAAAAAGTAACCAAATACTTTTCCTAGCATTGTATCATCGTTAGTTTCTCTAGGTGAAGATAACTGTTCCATTTCATCTTCACTAAGCATCGAATAATTCGTGCCCTTTAACTTTAATGTATTTAGAAAATAAATAATATTACCAATAGCTGTACTATATTTATTATTTCTAACTCCTACTAATTTTACTGTTCCTTTACTAGCAATAGCTGGTAAAACATCACCAATACAATATTCAAAATCGAGCATGTTACTAGTTCCACCAGTTATTATTATATACTGAATTGGCTTATTTGTTAAGTCATTTAACTCATTTTTTGCTAAAGATAAAATTTCGGTTATACGTGACTGTACTACTTCTGAAACTGCCGACTGATTAATTTTAATCTTAACATTATCGCTGTTAACTGTCTCATAAATATCTGTCACATCAGCATTCCTTTTATGAGCGAGAGCAAAACTTTCTTTAATTTTCCTAGCCTCTGCTAAATCTATTTTATACATATAAGCGATATCTTTGTCAATATCATTTCCTCCAGCTCCAATAATTTTTGTACTTACTGGAATACCTTTACTATACAAAGAAACTTCTGTTACCTCTGAACCTATATTAATTACTGAGCCTATACTTTTATCTATCGTTTCATTTCTAAAACAATTTATATCACCAATACTACTAGTAGAAATATCGGCAACCTCTATTCCTAAACTCTCAATAATGCTAACTACTGAATATACATTTTTTTTAGGTGTAGTCACCATCATCGCTCTTCCAAGTAAATGCTTACCTGGAAAACCTTTTGGATTTTTCATTATTGTCTTCCCATTGATTTTAAAATCAATTGGCACCACTGTCACAAACTCCTCATTAGGAAGTAAATTTTTCTTAATCCCAATTTTATAAGTATTTATCATATCTTTTGGAGTAATCAAATCTCCTAAAATCTCAGTTTCCCCTTTAATAATTTTGTAATCTGCATGATGATTAGGTACATTAGCAATCACTCTTTTAATCTTAACCCCCAGCATCTGTTCTACCTGCTTAAAAGCTAGTAAAACAGATTTTTTAGCTAATTCAGGATCAGTTATTAATCCTTTTTTTATACCCCTAGAAGATGTTGAACAAGCTGCAAGTAAATTTAAATGATTTTGATAAAGTTCACAAACCACAAGTTTAATAGCATCTGAACCTAAATCAATGCTCGCATAAACATGCTCCATAACATCATCCTCCTACGGTCTATCATTAATTATACTATAATTTTACCCTATTGAAAAGAAAATGTAAACCCAAATTGATTTTTTTACCAAAATTCATCCTCCAAAAAAGAATATTTTAGCTTTTAACCTCAAAATATTCTCCAGAATCTAAATAAAGTATTCCTTTTTTATTATCAAATTCTTTAATTATATCTAAATAATTATCAATTCTTGTAAATTTATTTAAAGTCAAATAAACCCCATTACCATCATTCATAGTTAAATAAAATCTACCTTCATCAACTTCATTCGGATCATACATAATTTCCGATATTCTTTTAACTATATTATAATCCACTTCAGAAATAGCTTTTAATAACTTAGAATAAATCTTATCAGGAACATAATTTATAACTGTTGGTACTGGAAAATTATCATCAACTTCACTCTCGTCAGTTAAAATGGTTTTATCTTTAGGTAAATAATAAAATAAAGGTAAATTTTCTTCGACTTCAATAACTACTTTAGTTAAACTTGGTCTTATTACTTTAGCTTTTTTAATATAAACATTTTTTTCTAATTTTTTTTCAATACTCAAAGAAAGAGTTTTCAAACTACTAGGATAATCATCTAACTCAGCTATTTCAATAATTTCCCAATCGCTATATAATTCATTGTTTTTTACCACTATATTGTTAATTTTAACATCAGTTAACATAGCTAAAGCAAATAATATTGCTATTACAAATAAAAACAATAACAATAAATTCTTAACCTTAATTTTTCTTTTTTTCTTAACCTTTCGTACCATCGAATATCACCTTTTTATTCTAATATTTCTTGTTCAAGTTCTAATGAAATTCCTGTCTCTTCTTTAACTTTATTTTGAATAATCTTAATTAGTTTAATCACATCATCGCCGCTAGCCTTTCCTACATTCAAAATAAAATTTGCATGCTTTAAAGACACCATAGCATCACCAACATGGTAACCTTTAAGACCTACTTTCTCAATCAACCTTCCCGCACTTTCACCAAAAGGATTTTTAAATACTGACCCAGCTGATGGGAAATCCAAAGGTTGTTTTTCTTTCCTTGTTTCCATATTTTTTTTAATCTCATCTAAAATATTTTCAGAATCTTTTTCTGAAAGCTTTAAAACAGCTTCTAAAATAACTAAATTTTTATGTTTGAAAATAGAATCACGATAACCAAAATTCAAATCATTTTGTTTAAATTTAATCAAATTACCACATTCATCTAAAGCTAATACTTCTAAAACAACATCTTCCATCTTTTTTCCATAAGCTCCTGCATTTTGATAAATAGCTCCACCAACCGTTGCTGGAATAGATGCCGCAAATTCTAAACCACTAAGTCCACTACTCGCACATTTTAAAGCTAACTTTGAAAGTAAATAGCCACTTTCTACTCTAACTATATTACCATCAATAATTAGTTTATCAAAATTTTTAAGCTTAATCAAAACACCATCATAAGAAGATCTAATAATCAAATTAGAACCATTACCTAAAATCTTATATTTAATTTTTTTCTTTTTCAAATTATTAATCAAAGATTTTAATTCTAAAACATTTAAAGGAAAATAAATTTTATTAACCGTTCCAGCCAATTTATATGTTGTATAGTTTTTAATTTGCGCTTTACTTATCTGTTCCATTATTAATCACTTTCTTAATATTTTCATATATTAAATCCGCACTATTTTTTACCTGCATTCTTTTTAAATTACTTTTGATTTTTTTTATTTTTTCATCATTACTAATTAAATCATTAACCGTTTTAAATAAAATTCCTTCTGTTAAATCCTTCTCCTCTATCATTAAAGCGGCATCTTTTTTAATCAAATCCAAAGCATTTAAAAATTGATGATTGTTTGCTACAAATGGTGAAGGAATTAAAATACTTGGAACTTCTAAAGCGATAATCTCACTAAGGGTTGAAGCTCCAGCTCTAGATACCATTACATCAGTTTTTTTCATAACTGAAGCAAGTCCCTCATAAAATGGAATAATTTTAACATTTTCAGGATAACTACACTTCGTAACTTCCTCATAAGAATCTTTACCAGTTACAAACAAAACCTCATAGTCTTGACCTTTAAATTTTTGTAGTTCACTTTCCAAATATTTACTAACCCGCGAAGCCCCTAAAGACCCCATAACAATTAATGCAAGTTTTTTATAAGCTGAAAGCCCCAATGTCGATTTTACTAATTCTTTAGCTTTCATTGCATCCTCACTACAAGGATTCCCTGTAAAAACCACCTTCTCTTTTGGAAAATGTGCCAAAGAAGATTCAAAAGAAATGCCTATTAAATCGCAGTATTTACTTAAAAATTTATTCGATTTTCCTGGTAGTGAATTTTGTTCATGTAAAAACGTTTTATAACCTAACTTTTTCGCACTAATTACAACTGGAACCGTCACGTAGCCCCCAACACCTATTACAATATCTGGATTAAATTCTTTAATTATCTTACGGCACTTTCTAAATGCTTTAAACAAACATTTCACCGTTTTTAAATTTTTAAAAATACTCTTACTAAATCCATATATTTCAATTTGTTTAAAAGGAATACCTTTTTTAGGAACGATATCTTTCTCCATCCTATTATGCGTACCAATATATAAAAACTCGCTATCTGGCTCTTTTTCTTTAATCTTATTAATAATTGCTAAAGCGGGATAAATATGACCTCCCGTCCCCCCTGCACTAATAACCACACGCATAACTATCACATCCTCAATTTAATTATATACATAATTATATGTTATCGCAAGTAATTTAATCTTTAAATCAAAGATTTTCCCCTTTAATATTTAAAATTAAAGGTTTTCTATATAAATTCAAATGTGACAAATTCATACAAATATTTGTAGCGCAAAAACATATTAAAAAGCTAAAGACAAAAATTTTATAATCCATTATTCCCAAATCTATTTGAAAATAATTACCGATATTTTTATAAAGACCACTACTAATCAAAAGAATAAATGGAAAAACATAAAAAATACCTTTCAAAACTACAATTAAACTTTCTAAAAATAAACATAAACTAATTTTAAAATTATCAAGTCCCAGCACTTTCAAACTAGCAAATTCTCTTTTCCTAAATTGAATACTAGCAGACATAATATTAAATATTGCACATATTGCAATAATCAAAGTGATAAATACACAAAAATAAATAAAAATTTTAATTAATAAAATAAAACTATTTATAAGTTCAAAAGACTTCTTAACATTGTTATAACTTACATCAATATCATTTTCTAAAGCATAACTCTTAATCATTTCATCTATTTTGTTTTTATCTGTTTTAATTAAAGCCGCGTTTTCATATTCCAAAATAATTTCATCAAAAAGCGCTTTATCTAAATTAAGTATAATCTGTTTGCTTGACAGTTCATTTTCAAAACCAAATGGCACTTTTTCAGTAAGATTCACCATTATTTTTTTTCCATCCAAAATAATACTATCTAAATCATCAAAATGTTTAGAATCTTTTATCAAAGCTTTGTCCTCAAAACTAATTTCCCGAACCTTATTTATAACTTCATTTTTGCCTAAATCAGTCACTAGCACTTTATAACCATTAAAATCTTTATAACCAAAACGGTATACTGTTTTTTTTATTGGTTTAAATTTATCTACTAACTTTTTAAGCATATTACTATCGTTCATGATAATCATCACATCATACTTAGGTATAGTAACATATTTTTGAATTATTGTAGCTGTATAATCACCAAATCTCATAAAACTATTAAAAAGTAAAGCTGATATAAATATACACATAATAATTCCTCTATACTTTTTTTTATTTCGCTGATAATTAACGTACGCATAATTTAAAACAAAGCTTTTAAATACCCCACCTTTTAATTCATAATTATTTTCTTTTCTAACCGCTTCCATCATTTTATATTTCTTTATCTTAAATATTGGAAATATTATAGCTAAAAAAATAATTAAAACTATAAAAATTAAAGGTATTAAAACAAAAGGCAAATATATATATAAACTAAGCTCTGCACTAAAAACTTCACTTAAAATATTATTTATAAAATAAATTATGCTATAGCTTGTTAAAAGACTTAAACCAAAACCCAATCCTATACCAAGCACTGCATAAATTACACCTTCTAAAAAAAATATTTTATATAAATTTGAATTACTGCTTCCGATCGCTTTAAACAAAGCTATATCATGCTGTTTTTTACTTAAAATTAAAGAAAAAGAATTATATATAATAAAAAAAGACGAAAGTGCTAAAACAAAAACAATCAAAATAATTAAATTTTTAAATAAAGATAAATAATTATTTTCACCAATACCATATAAAGATAAAAGCTTATAATTATAAACTGTTTTTTGACAAATATTTGTATCACATATTTCATCAGTAAAGTCATAAGTTTTAAAAATATCTTTAAACTTAATATAATATTCACCATCTATTAGTTTCATCCGCACAATATTATTTTTAGAAATATCTTCTAAATCTCCAGATATTCTAACATGAAAATCAGCCTCTTTAAGTGTTTGCTTAATTAAATATTCTCTAAAAGATGAAAACAAAATTCCCACACTAAAAAGCAAAATACTAGCTAAAATAATACTAGTAATTATGGTAAATGCCTGTTTTTTATTTTTTTTTACATATCTGATGCTTAACATCCTTTATTATTTTCCCATCCTTCATTGTAATTATTCGGCTAGCCCGCTGCGCTAAGGTCATATCATGAGTTACCATAATAATTGTCTGATTATATTTTTTATTATACATCTCCAAAAGACGCATAATTTGATTACTACTCCGGCTATCTAAATTCCCAGTTGGTTCATCGGCTAATAATATCTTTGGTTTGTTTATAAGTGCCCTTCCAAGTGCCACTCTCTGCTGCTGTCCACCAGATAAATCATTTGGAAAAAATTTTTCTTTACCTTTAATTCCAAGCGATTTAATTAAATCGTTAAACTTGTCATCACTAACTATCTTTCCATCAAATAAAGCTGGCAATAAAATATTTTCTTTAACTGTCAGTGCTGGAACTAAATTATAAAATTGAAAAACAATTCCTATATTTTTTCTTCTAAAAACCGTAAGTTCCTTATCAGACATTTTATAAATATTTTGATTATTAATAATTACGTTGCCAAAACTAGGTGTATCCAATCCTCCTAACAAATTCAATAAAGTACTTTTACCCGAACCACTTTTACCAACAATGGCCACAAATTCGCCTTTATTAACTTTCATACTTATACTGTTTAAAGCAAAAAACTCATTCTCACCTTCACCAAATTTTTTGCTCAAATTTTTCACATTTAAAATTTCCATTTTTTCACCTCTATATATAACATACGACAAAATTATCGCATTTCCTTTTTCAAAAAGCAAAAAAATCAGGTAATCCCCGATTTTTATCTTACTCTTCCTTTAACATTTTGAATATCTTTAAAATCAACAATCATAATTACTTTTTTCCCATCACTTAATTCATAATTATTAACAAATTTTTTCATAAAATATTCACTTGTCATAAAAAGACTCCTTTTAGCTAAATTATACCATCTTTAATGTAATTTTTAAAGCATGTTTTTCTTGTTCAACCAACAAGCTAATATAAATGATACAATAAAAGAAACCATGCAAATAATTAAAAATGAAAAATCACTTTCTCCAACAACTCCTAACGGTACATTCATTCCTAAAAAAGATGCTATCATTGTTGGAATTGAAAATACAATCGTTATTCCTGTTAAAAACTTCATTATCACGTTTAAATTATTGGAAATTATAGTCCCATAAGCATCTATCGTAGATGACAAAATTTCTCTGGTAACCACACTCGTTTCAATGCACTGTTTGTTTTCTGTAATTACATCTTCTAAAAAAACACGTTCATCTTTAGATAAAGCTATCACATCTTCTCTTTGTAATCTTTCTAAAACTGCTTCATTCGCTTTTAAAGAAGTAATAAAATAAACTAAAGTTTTTTGAATATTTAAAAAATTAATTAATTGCTTATTGTTAGTAGAATGATAAGTACTCTTTTCTACTTTTTGAATATCTTCTTCAATTAAATCGAGGTTTTGTAAATAAACACCTGCCGAACTTAAAATAATCTGTAATAAAAATTTCACTTTTTTACTAATATCGACATCACCAATCTGATTTAATTTAAATTTATTTAAAAAATCATATTCTATTAAAGATACAGTTAAAATAAAACCATTATCACAAATAATAATTCCAAGCGGAAATGTGACATACTTATTTTTAATATTTTTATCTTTCATATAAGGAATATCAATCACCGTTAAAATACCTCCATCAAACTGCTTGATTCTAGGTAATTCTTTTTCAACTAAAACTTGTAAAATAACCGATGCACTAATACCACAAATTTCTGAAACTTTTTGAATTTCCTCTTTAGTTGGATTAACCAAATCAATCCAGCTACCCTCTTCAAAACCATCGATCATTTTTATTTTCTTATCAAAGCCATAATTAAACATTTTTAACATACATACACCCTCTTATATTTTCTATAACCACTATATCATAGTTTATCAATAATTTAAAGCATAGCTTTTATAAAATTTTTTTGATACAATATGTGTAAGGAGTTCGCTATATGAAAGATTATTTAAATAATGACTACAAATTTGATAAACTAACACTAATTGGTATTGTCTGTCTAATAATTGTCATTTCAGGCATATCTGGTTGGTTATATGAATTCATATTTTATTTTTTCAACAGTGGTATGACCCAATTTTACTATAGAGGTGGTAATTTTTTACCTTGGATTAACATATATGCTATCGGAGCTGTAGCCATATTCCTTTTAACTTATAAAAAAAGAAAACACCCCATTTATATCTTCCTTATCAGCATTATCGCCTCAGGAATATTAGAATATATTGGTGGTTGGTATATGGATCACTTTAATGATGTAAAATGTTGGGACTATAATCAAGAAATTTTAAACTTTGGTAATATAAATGGCTATGTCTGTCTAAGAAGTGTTTTAGTTTTTGGTATTATGAGTCTTATACTAATGTATATTATCGTTCCTTTTTGTTTTTATCTTGCAAATAAATTAAATAAAAAAACATTTTTAATTATTAGCTACACATTATGTTTTATCTTTTTAGCTGACGAATTATATAATTTAATATTCACAAATCTATTTTCTCTACCAAGAGCATCTTCCATCTATAAAAAACTAGGATTAAAATATTTATATTTTTAAAAGTAATAGAAAGGAACAATAATTAATTATGAAAAATAATAAAAAAGTTAAATTATATTTTATTTTATTCTGCATATCTCTCACCGCATTTTTCATTATAATTCCACTATTATTATTTTTACTTTCAAACGGTTATCTCGAAGAAGGCATAATAGGATTTATAAAATTTACTTTAATAAGAATAATATGCCTTATCATAGTAATTTTACTCATTATTCGATTTTTTCAAAAAACAAAAAAAGCTAAATATTTAAAAATTATAGCCATCATCATTATCTGTCTAATTACATTTTTTCTACTAAAAGCTCCAATTTTAGATATTAAATATTTATTTAATCCTCAAAAAATAACCCTTAACAATATAAGCTTCGAAATAGATGACGTTTTTGAAAACTCTACATTTTATGAAATAAATGGAGAAAACAAAGAAAAACAATATACCTTTAGATTAAATAAAGCAAGCTTGCAAAATGGGAAAAAAGCACAAAATAAAAATATAAAAGCAATTATATATTATCTACCAAATACAAAAGTAGTTATAAAAATTTATTATGTAGTTTAATTGCTTTAAGGATTATAGCTTTTATACTAAAAACCGTTGTTATTCAACGGTTTTAACATATAAAAAATATAATAAAACCCTTGAAAAAACAAGGGATAACTACAAAATGGTGCCGCAACGGCGAATTGAACGCCGATTAAAGCCTTACCATGGCCTCGTAATACCTTTATACTATTGCGGCATATAAAAATTATATAATATTTATACCTGTTTTTCAACCATAAATATCATATAATTCAAATATTATTTCAAATTATTAATAACTTTAGTAAACTCTTCTTGAATCTCTTTTAATCTTTTTTCTGTCTCTGCTTCAAATCTAACTGTTAAATCAGGTCCAGTATTACTAGCTCTTACTAAAGCCCATCCATCATCAAAAGTAATCCTAATACCGTCGATTAAAGAAAAATTATATTGTTTAGCTTTCGCATATCTAATAACTCCAGCTACAATATCAAATTTATTATCATCAGTAACTTTTATTTTTAACTCTTCCGTTGAAAAATAATGATTAACCCCCTCAAATAACTCGCTTATTTTTTTATCAGTATGTGATAATAACTCGATAATTCTCAGAATTCCATAAATTCCATCATCAAAACCTAAATATTTATCTCTAAAAAATAAATGACCAGAATACTCTCCACCAAAATCTAAATTATTATCAATCACATAATTACGACAATATACACTTCCTGTTCTATTCATACAAGGTTTTAAATCTAACTTTTCAATTTCATCAATTAAACTTTTAGAGCATTTTACATCAAACACTCCTTTTCTAACTTCCATCCGATCAGCTAACTCTCTATAAAATAAAATCATAATCATATCAGCTGATACAAACTCACCATTTTCTAAAACGAGTCCACATCTGTCAGCATCACCATCTACAGCTAAACCTAAATCATAATCTAACTTTCGTACTTCCATACCCAAATCACGTAAATTGTTTTTAACAGCTGGATCGGGAATATGATTTGGAAAACTAGAATCACTATCACAATACAAAAGCTTATAATCAATATTAAATTCTTTTAAAACATTAGCCATAAAAATACTGGCAGTTCCATTACCACAATCTACTACTGCTTTAACTTTTCTATCACCAAAATTTAAAGATTGTTTTAAATTATCTAAATAAGCCGGAAATACATCCTCATCAAAAACACTACCTTCTCCATCTTTAAAATCATAACACTCTAAATAACGTCTAAAATCTTGCAATTTTTCTCCATATAAAGATTCTTCTTTATTTAAAGAAATCTTAAAGCCATTATACTCTTTAGAATTATGACTGGCTGTCACCATAATACCCGCATTTACATCATAATAAATTTTCGCAAAATTGTGCATCGGAGTTGTCACTAACCCCAAATTAAGAACATTAACCCCACTATCTAAAATACCTTTAGTAAGAGCCGGAAAAATAACTTTATAACTATCTCTATTATCGTGCCCCAATATAACCTTGCTTTCACCAAGTTCTCTTACATAACTACCAAAAGCTTTACCAATTGTATAACTTACATTCTCATCAATATCAATGCCATAAATACCTCTAATATCGTATTCTCTAAAAATTTTAAAATTAATATCGTTTGTAACTTCCATATTAGCCCCTCCTATCTTAATTATATATTAGATTAAGTAAAAGCACAATCATAAAATTCACATAAAATCAATATAATAATTTGAGGTGTCATTATGACTAAAAATATAAAGCTAATTTTATCTATTATTATTTTTATAATTATTAGTACTTTTATATATTTTAAATTCATTAAGCAAAATAAAATCGAAATTCCTAAAATAACTTTAACCGGCAAAAACATTATTACTTTATATCAAGGACAAAATTATCAAGAACCCGGCTATGAAGCTGAAGATCCAACTGATGGAAATATTACCCAAAACGTTCAAATCAAAGGAAAAATAAATTCAAATAAACTAGGGACATATGAACTAATATATACTGTAACTAATTCTAAAGGTGAAACCGCTAAAGCACATCGATTTATTAAAATAATAAAAAGTAAAACACCTATATATAAAAGTGAATATGATAACATTGACAACACTTCTCGTGGTTGGTGGAGTAACAACAAATTAAATGGACAAAGACCATCCGGCGGCGCTGATATAAACGAATTAAAAAAGTATAATGCCTTTTTCATGGGACCTAACGAAAAAGTATTATATTTAACTTTTGACGAAGGAGGCTTAGAAACTTACGTAAAAGAAATAGTTAACGTTTTAAATAAAAATAACGTCAAAGCTACATTTTTTCTTTGCCGAAAATTCATTGAAGAAAATACCGACTTAATTAAAAATATGAGTGACCAAGGTCATACGATTGCTAATCACACATCACATCATTTAAATATGCCTTCTTTAGCTACCAGAGAAAACTTTGAAAAATACATCCAAGAAATTGAAGAAGTAGAACAAACTTACTATCAAATAACTGGAAAAAATATGGAAAAAGTATATAGAGATCCTAAAGGCGAATGGAGTTATCGAGACTTACAAATAATGAAAGATTTAGGCTATAAAACTTATTTCTACAGTGCTGATTATTTAGATTACAAAGAAAATGTACCTAAAGAAAAAGCTCTAAACGAACTTACAAAAAGAGTTCATAATGGAGCAATATATTTAATACATCCTAAAAACAAAGGTAACTACCTAGCTCTAGATACATTTATAAATAACATGAAAAAACAAGGGTATAGATTTGACCTTGTTAAAAACATTAAATAATCATGGTAAATTAAGTATTTGACCAATCATTAAAGTATTACTCGTAAGACCATTTAATTTTTTAATCTCATCTACCGTAATCCCATATCTGTTAGCAATACTCCACAAACTATCACCCAATTTTACTGTATATGTATTCGCACTACTAGGGACATTTAAAATCTGACCAATACTTAAATTGTCACTTGTTAAACCATTTAAACTCTTAAGTTCAGCTACTGTAATTCCATATTTATTTGCAATATTCCACAAACTATCACCCGCTTTTACCGTATATGTACTTCCAGAAACACTAGGTGAATTACTTGGAATTTTAAGAATCTGACCAACACTTAAATTGTCACTTGTAAGTCCATTTAAATTTTTAAGTTCACTAACCGAAATGCCATACTTATTAGCTATCTTCCACAAGCTATCACCTGATTTAACTATATAAGTATTACTAGAACTGCTAGACCCACTAGAATCACCAACTTTAAGTACTTGACCAACACTTAAATTATCACTTGTTAAACCATTTAAACTCTTAAGCTCAGCTACTGTTAAACCAAATTGATTGGCAATTTTCCACAAGCTATCACCAGCTTTTACTATATATGTCCCAGTTGTATTACTAGATTCGCTAGGAATCTCCAATATTTGCCCTACTGTTAAATTATTACTAGTTAAATTATTTAATTTTTTAAGTTCATCCACCGTAATCCCATACTTATTAGCTATTTTCCATAAACTGTCACCATTTTGAACCACATAATAATTGCCCTCACCAGGTAATGGAGTAATAGTCTCTCCCTCATAAGTAGCAATCACCGCATCGACTACCGCATCGACGTATTCTTTATAATTATTTTGTATTTTAGCTAAATCTTCAGGATTGTCAATAAAACCATATTCTACAATTACTGGATGAGTCTTACTTCCAGTATTTCTATGCATAAAATAATAATCCTTAGAAGTATCACTAGGTAATCTTCGTTGATAAAACTTTCTCATTTTTTGACCAGCATTACCTAAAGCCGTTAAAATATTAGAAGCTAAATTACTATTATCTCTTAAAGCATATATAACCTCAGCTCCCTCAGCCCCTTGTATTCCTGAACCAGCCGCATTAATATGATTTGAAATAATAACAACATTAGGATTATCACCATAAGCCGCTAAAACTCTATTCACTCTTTCAGTTGGTGATAGTGTCTCATCAGTGCTTCTAATTAAAGTAGCCGGAACCCCTCTTTTTTGAAATTCCTCAAGCATATATTGACTAATCATCAATGTTAAATCTTTTTCTCTAACTCCCGAACTACTTACAGCTCCGGGATCACTACCGCCATGTCCACTGTCTATTACAACCTGTAAATTATTCATATCTTCACCTCTACATTAAAATATGTAAAAGTGGGCATATAGTTACAAAAAAGATGTATAAACACCTTTAAAAACATTATTTTATTTATATTTACGTAACACATAAATATTTGCCTTTTTTCCATTTACTAATATTTTGAAAACTTCATCTGTTTTAAACAAATTAACATCATCTAAAGCTTTTGCAAAATCTAAAATATTACCCATTAAAACAATTAAAATACCATCATCTTTTAAAATTCTATTTAATTCTGTCAACATTTCACTATAAAATTTAGTAAAATTTTCTTCTTTTTTATCAAATATATTCCATGGTGGATCTGTAACTATAACATCAATAAATTTATCTTCAAAATAAGAAAGATTTAAAGCATCCCTTTGTTTTATAAATAATTTTTTATTGTTGTTCTTATACTCTTTTTTTAATTTTTTGACAAGTTCTTCATTATTATCACTAGCAAAACACATATTATATTTAAAATTTCTAACAATTTGTTTTGGAATAGAACCATATCCACAAAAAGGATCCATAACAATCTTATTTTCATTAAGATTAGCTAAAGAAACCATTAAATAAGCAAGTTCTGGTCGTAATTCTCCTTGAGCTAATTTCTTTTCAGTTACCCTATTATAAGTTAATTTTAACATAAATAACATAATACCTTCAGTTCTTCTTAAAAAAATAAATTCTAAATCTGGATTTCTTTTGTTTATATGAATATTAAGTTTTGAAGAAATAATACTTTCCAAATTATTTGTTATATGGTAATCAATACTAACAGGTTTATTTTTATCTATAGCCATGATTTTAAATTTTTTCTTTTTTAAAGGTTTAATATGCTCTTTAATAACTGAAAAATTTAAATTTAATCTTTTTACTAACTTGCTCATTTCATTATTAAATGAAGTATCTAAATTTGTTTTTTGAAGACCTAAAAGCAAAAAAGTATTGTTCACAAATTTAAGCTTACATACTTTATCCAAATCTTTAGTTTTATAAATTATTAAGCCATCAAAAACTTGTATAATCTCTACGTCTGCAATTTCTTTGATTATTAATTGCCGAATAACAGATGAAAGTCCACTAATAAAAGTAGAAACATAACAGTTTTTCATAAGTATCACCTTGTAATAATTTTATCAAAATTTTATTATAAAATCCATAACATAAAAATTAAATTACCTTATTTTTAATATTTTCTGTTGATCATTCAAGTATTGTATCATCTTTTCATCTATAGGGGTAGTTTGTTCCAATAATTTATACTCCCAAGCAAAATCAGCATGAAAATCTGTACCAGTAGAAGACATTTTAGAATATTTTTTTGCTAATAGTTCTAAAAAATTTTGTTGCTCACTAGTAAACTGTAAATAATAACTTTCTAATCCATCTATTTCATTATTAACCATGTATTTAAATATTTGCTCTACTTCACTACTATTTATAGAA
>CALVWP010000053.1 GCA_944367495.1 uncultured Bacilli bacterium | reverse complement strand
TTTTGCGTGCATGAATTTACTAACAATGTTTATGTGCATATATTATCACAAAAAATATGATATGTCCAATTTACATTGAAAAATCAAGGGCGAACGATAGTGAGTTCATCTTGACCCTTGATTTTTATTTTAAACAAATAATAATTATTCCAACAAAGTTTACCTTTGTTGGTTACTTATTTTACTCATTTTTGCATATTTGGTTGCATTTAACCTTTCAAAGTTGCATTTACTTTAACAATTGAGCAAAAATTTTTTAAAAAGTTAAAAAATGTTGATTTTTAAGGGAATTGTCTTTATAATTAAAGGTGGGTGGTATTAATGCATCAAAAACCTCTTTGGAAAATTCTTCAAAATATTGAAGCTGAAAATGAACTTATCGAATATTATGATTCAAAAAAAGAAGAATTAAAAGTTAGACCATATAAGTCTTCACATATTTACATGGGAATTTTTGCTGGAACGATGGTTGGAATGATTACGGCAAGTTACAATGTTTTAGATAGTGGAGCTATGATTCTTGGTGGCATTTTTGGTGGAATAGCTGGTGCGAGTATTCCAGCGCTGATTAGACATGTTAAAATTGGTGAATTAAATTATCAAATATTTATGAATGAAAAAATATTAGATGATTTAAATCTAGAAAAAGAAAATTTAAAAAAACAAAATATTAAAAAGAGTTTAAGGTTTTAACGTTGTCAAAAATTTTAGAAAATGTTATATTTTAATTGTTATGAACAGGGGGAAATAGTATGAAAAGCGAAAATATACAAAGTAGTAAGCTGTTTGATGTAAATGAAAAAACTGGTTTTCCACATTTAGACAAACCATGGTTAAAATACTATGATAAAGAGTTTTTGGAAAAACCATTACCAAAAATGACAATTGTTGATTATATAAAAAATCAAAATAGAAGTAATGAGGATTTACCAGCAATTACTTTCTTTGGCGATCAAGTTTCTTATAGTGAGTTATATGGCAAGATTAATGAAGCTTCACGTGTTTTGAGTGAACTTGGAGTTCAAGATGGCGATAGAATTATGTATATGATGCCTAATATTCCAGAAACAGCATATTTGATGTATGGTACTTCACAACTTGGAGCAGTGGCTGATTATATAGACCCAAGACCAGATAGTGTTGATTTACGTATTAGTGCGAAAAAGGTATTTGATTTATTTCACGGAGAAAATGCAAAATATTTAGTAGCTTTAGATCAATGTTATTTAGGTATGATTAGACCAATTGAAAATGAGCTAAAAGAACTTGGGGTTGAGAATATAGTTGTTGTTTCAGCTAGTGATTCGATGAATTTAAAATCTAAAATGAATTATTTAAATGAGGTAAGACAGTTCAATGGTTTTAAAAATATGATTGAGAGCGCTAAAAAATCACAAAAATTTGCTAAAATGCTTGAAGAAGCTACAAAAACTTCTAAGTTACAAATATTAAGATATCCAGACCTTGTTAAGGAATGTCAAAATTCTACTTTTAAATTAGCTGAATATCAACCTGGTAAGTTAACGGTTATTACTCACACTTCAGGAACAAGCAGTCCTAGACCAAAACCGATACCACTTACTAATGATAATTTAAATATATATGCGCATCAAACATTTGGAGCTAATATGCCGATGAATTTAGGCGATGATGTTTTACATATGCTTCCTTATTTTGCGGCATTTGGTTTAGTAGATGTGGTTCATGCTGGATTGGCTCATGGTAATAATTTGATTCAAATTCCTGAATTTACGCCGGCTAATTTAGGTAAAATGCTTCTTAAATATAAACCACAAACGATTATTGGACCGCCAACTTGGTTTTTAAATTTAATTAATGATCCAGTTTTAAAAGATGCAGATTTATCATTTTTAACAATGGTTACTTATGGTGGAGATGCCATGGATGAAAGTGATGAGGTGAAAATTAATAAATTTTTACATGATCATACCTGTAAGACAATTTTGACAAAAGGACATGGAATGAGTGAAACTTGTGGCTGTGGATCATTTTCGACTGGTGAGTATGCTGATTTTGATAGTATAGGAATTCCAATGCCACATGTGGTTTATGGAGTAGTAGATCCTGATACTAAAGAGCCACTTAAATTTGAGGATGATAAGGATGAATTAGAAGGAGAATTTATTATTTCTTCTGGTACGGTAACACCTGGTGTTTTAGATGATAATGTTATTGTTCCGCATTATACTTATGATGGTATGGACTTTATACGTACTAAAGATATTGGAATTATGAATAAAGATGGAGTTATGAAGTTTTTATCTAGAAGTGATAGATCATTTACGAGATATGATGGATTTAAGGTTAAACCTTATGAAATTGAGGAAGTTATTAAATCTGATCCTTTAGTTAAATATTGTGTGGTTTCTCCTTACTATGTTGATGATAAATTTGGTTATATGCCGCTTGCACATATCGTTTTAGAAGATGATGTGGAGATGAGTGTCGATGAACAGACTGCATATATAGAAACTTTAGTTGAAAATTTATTTATTAAGAATGCTGCTGTTTCAACTCGTCAAATTCCTTCTAAATTTAAAATCAGAAATTCTTTACCAGTTACACCTAACGGAAAAGTTGATTATAATGCTTTAGGTGCTGAAGAACTTACGGGTGAAGAAATTGGTATAGAATTAGAAGAGACTAATATTTCTGTTGGTGGAATTACAGTTATTCCACCGGTTAAAGCTAAGGAAAAAGTTTTAAGAAAATAGATGAAAAGGGGAAGAAAATGGGTAACGAAGGTTTAATCTTGCTTAATGGATATGCACTTGTTATTTTGATTGTTCTTAGTATTGTGTTTTTTTCGAAAAAAAGATTGCATCAAATTGAAGATAATACTTATGGTCAATTATTAATAGTTAGTGTAATTACAATATTATTTGGGTTATTATTAGGTATAATAATCGACAGTGATTTTTATTTAAAAAATATTTTGATAGTTGTATTCAATAAAATCTATTTGATTGGACTTATCTTAAGTGTTTCAATATTTGCTTTTTATACTTATTGTATTTCAAAATTTAAGAATGTTAAATTTAAGATGATTAATAAGATTTATCAGATCAGTTTTTTAGTTAACACTTTATTAGTCCTTGTATTGCCTTTAAGTGTAGTAACAGAAAATAATGAAATATTAACGGTTGGACCGTCAATGTATTATACTTATGGTGTTTTCTCAATTATTTATTTGATATTGGTTATTTTAGTAATTTTGGATTTTAAACGAATAAAAAACAAAAAATATATTCCAATTATATTATTGATTTTTGAAGGTATCATGATGGTTGTTATTCAGGTGTTTAAGCCGGAACTTAATTATATTATTAATCCTTCAACAGTTATTACTTGTTTGATTATGTATTTTACTATTGAAAATCCGGATGTTCAAATTACAGCGGAGCTATATAAGAATAAAAAATTGATAGAAAAATCTAATCAAGATACATCAAATTTCTTATTTAGAATGACTCAAGATATTAAAAAACCGGTTAAAGATATTATTGCGGTTAGTGAGAAAATTCAAGATTATACTGATTTTGAAGAATTGAAAAAAGGCGTTAAATACATTAATAATACAGCTGATGAACTTGATTATTTGATTAATGATGCTTTGGATGTTTCTAATATGACGACGAAAAGGCTTAAAATTTTTGATAGCCGTTATAATCCAGTTAATATTTTTAAAGAAATTAGTTATAGATTTGAAAAGCGTATTGAAAAAAATGTTAAATTTAATTTTTCGATTAGTAGTGTGATACCTAGTTATTTGTATGGTGATTCTATTAAGTTAAAACAAGCAATTAATTCTATTTTAGAAAATGCTTTAAAGCATACTGACCATGGTGAGATAGATTTAGATGTTAATGGAATTATAAAATATGGAATATGCCGTTTAATTATTACTATTACTGATACTGGTAAAGGTATGAGTATTGAAGAGGTTAATAACATTTTAAGTTTAAATAGTGATGCATTATCGGAAATTGATTTACGTAATCGTGATGGTGAACTTTTAAATTTGAAAGAAGTTAAAAAACTAGTTTCTTTATTAGGTGGCAATTTGATGGTTAAAAGTGAAGAAAAAGTTGGAACTGCTGTTAGTATAGTTTTAGAGCAAAAGATTGTTGAATCTAAAGAAACAGAAATTTCAAAAAGGCTTGAGAGTTATGAACAAACTTTATATCGTAATAAAAAAGTTATGGTTGTCGATGATGATGCGAAAGAACTTGCCCAAATTACGGCTTTTCTCGAAAGTCATGATGCAGAAGTTAGCGGTTCGTTGTTCGGAAGAGATGTTATTGAAAAAATATCTAATAATGTTAAGTTTGATTTAATATTATTAGATGATGAGACTAATACATATAGTGCTTTAGATGCACTTAAAGAACTTAAGAAAAATAAGAAGTTTAATATTCCAGTTGTGGTTATGATTGATGATAATAAGGAGTTTATTAAACTTCATTACTTACAAGATGGATTTGCTGATTGTATTATGAAGTCTAAGTTAGAATCAGAAATTAATAGAATAATGAAAAGGTTTTAAGCAAAACCTTTTTAGATAGGAGTTCATATGTTTAAAAATAAAAAAATATTTGTGCTTGGCATGGGTAAAAGTGGATGTGCGGTAGCAAGGCTTTTAGCTAAAGATAATCATGTTTTGATTACTGATGTCAAATGTGATAGTTTAGATTTAATAAAAGAATTAGAAGCATTAGGAGTTAATGTTATCATAACTAAAAATCAAGAGGAAATATTTGATGATAGTTATGATTATGTAGTTAAAAATCCTGGTGTAAGGTTAGACCATCCAATTGTACTTAAAGCGCAGAAATATCATATTCCAATTATTACAGAGTTAGAAGTAGGTTATAGATATTTACCAGAAGTGAAGGTTGTTGGTATTACAGGTTCTAATGGTAAAACAACAACGACGATGATTACTTATGAGTTTTTAAAAAGTGCGGGTTTGCCTGTGCATTTAGCGGGTAATATTGGTTTTCCTTTATGTGATCAAATAGATGATATTCATAAAGGAGATATTATTGTGACTGAGGTGTCTAGTCATCAGCTTGTTAATTTAGATAAGTTTAAAGCTGATATAGCTGTTTTGACTAATTTATATCAAGTACATTTAGATTTTTTTGGTACTTATGAAAAGTATAAATTAAATAAAATGCATATTTTTGATAATCAAGATAATAATAGTATAGCTATTTTAAATAAAGATGACCAGGAAGTTATGGATATGACAATGGGCATAAAAGCTAATAAAAAATATTTTTCAGCTCAAGCTCAAGATAAAGCTGATATATATATAAAAGACGGTAATTTTATTTATGATGGTGATACAATTTTAAATGTATCTGACATTAGAGTAAAAGGTATGCATAATTACGAAAATATTATGGCAGCTATTTTAGTGGCTAAAGAATTTGATGTTTCTAATTTGGTTATTAAAGAAGTTTTAAATAATTTTGCTGGAGTGGAGCACAGAATTGAATTTGCTGGCAAGCTAAATGGTAGGGAGTTTTACAATGATTCTAAGGCAACTAATGTCGATTCAACAATTACAGCTTTAAAATCTTTTGATAATGAAGTAGTGCTTATTTTGGGTGGTTTAGATAGAGGTCATAGTTTTGAACCATTACTACCATATTTAAAAAATGTTAAGCATATAGTTTGTTATGGTGAGACTAAAAAAAGAATTGCAGAGTTTGCTAGTAAACATAATATTGATGTAACGGTTACAGATGATTTAGAAGAGGCTGTGCATGCAGCTTATAATATTTCTTTAGAAGGCGATACTATTTTATTTAGTCCGGCTTGTGCGAGCTGGGATCAGTATAAGGATTTTGAACAACGTGGGTGTGATTTTAAAAAAATTGTTAGTACTTTGGTCTAACAATTTTATATTACTTATGTAAAATATGATAAAAGAGTGTAAAAATAATGGTAAAAATACAATAATTTTGTTATAATTGAAATATAGAAGGTGCTAAATATGAAATATTTTCCTAAATTAATTGGAAGCAACCTCTATTTATCGCCAATGTGTTTGGATGATGCACCAATTTATGTAAAGTGGTTAAATGATAAAACAGTTAGTGAAAATATTGGTTTAGATATGAAAGTAACTACTTTAGAAGGCGAGAGGGAATGGCTTAAGAAAAATTTGAATGGTTATAATTTTGCGATTGTTTTAAAAGATTCTGACAAACTTATTGGTAACTGTAGTTTGGAAGATATGGATTTGATTCATCGTAATGCGGTGCTTGGTATATTTATTGGCGACGAGGAAGAACGCGGTAAAGGTTATGGCAAGGAAGCAATAAAACTTTTATTAGAATATGGGTTTAATAATTTGAATTTAAATAATATCATGTTAAATGTTTATTCTTTTAATACGAGAGCAATTAAAGTATATGAGAGTTTAGGCTTTAAGAAGTGTGGTACTAGACATAAATCTCACTATTTTAAAGGTCAGTATTACGATGAAATTCAAATGGAAATATTAAAGGAAGAGTATAATGAAATAGAACCTTTTATATATGTTTGATAGATGTATTGTGTTAATTTGACAAAAAGTATGTTTAGTGATATTATATGCGGCAAAACAAAGCAAATGGCATATTTTTAGAAATGGGGGATGTATATGTTAAGATTTAAACTTGACAAAACAGCAAGACATTCAGGAATGTTAGGTGTAGGAGAATCTATCAGAAAAAGAGTTAGTGATTTTATAAATAAGCACAAACAAACAATTGTTGCTGGTGGAATGGGTGTAATTGTAGCTGGAATGCTATCTTTGGGTGCACCTGCGGTGACTTATGCCAGTGAAATTACTGATACAACGACCCAACCAACAGTGCAGCATCAGATGAGTGATCAAGAATTACAAGAGTTACGTGGTGGTTTAGATAATACATCTTATGATGTTCAAAGTAGTCCAGCGGTTGTTGATAACGCTGTAGAGACACCTTCAGAACCTGCTGTGGTTCAAAATGTAGAGGAGCCGGTGGAAGTGCAGGTGGCTGAAACTACTCCAGAAGTTACAACTGCACAAGAGACTGCTCCAGAGGTTTCAACTGAGAATACAGAAAATACAAATGAGATTAGTCAAAATGAAACTATAGATAATGCTGGTCAAGAAATAACACAAACAGAACAAAGTGAAGTAACGAATGATTCTGTTCAAGAAGTTCAAAATGAAGAGACTAGTCCAGAGATTCAAGAAGATGAAGTTAAGGACGCGACTGCTACTTCAGAAGAAGTTACACCAGTTGTATCTGAAGATCCGGTTACTGCCGAAGATTCTGTTTCTGACGAGATTACATCTTCTTCAGAAAATCAAAATACTGATGACGAGCAAACTGTGAATGTGACAGAAAACGGTTATAAAGTAATTGAAACTGAAGGTGAACAACTATTTATTATTGGTGATGATTTTGATATTCCTGCTTTAGTTGAAGAGTATGGTGAAGATAAGGTAACTAATGCTCAGGTGTTTACTTGGGACTGGCTTAATGAAAATCTGAAAGTTGATGTAGAAACGCAATTAAATGGTTTAGATTTGATGGCTCGAAAGACAGCTGACGGTGTTATTGAGATTATGGATGCTAATGGAAATGTAATTATGTCTCATGCTTTTGAAAATCAAATTGAACAAGATCAAGATGTTGAACAGGATCAAGAGATTGAACAAGATCAAACTCAAGACGCTGAACAAAGTCAAGAGCCAGTGAACTCTGTTCCGGATGATTTGAAAGATAGTTCGACAAATGTTGAGGTAAATTATAATGAGGTTGCTGCGATGCAAGACAGTAATGGACATTATTACTTTGCTTTAGGTGGAACTGGTTTAAATGATGCTCATTTCCAAGATTTACTTGCTAATTTGCAAGCGCAAGGAGTGATCCCAGCTGATGCTGATTATAGTTGGTTTATTTTGCCTACAGCTCCAACTCCAGAAATGCAACAAGCTGGTATAACTGAGAGAATTCTTAAGATTACGGATGATTTATATGTATCAACTAAAGATGGTGTAACATTTGTGTTCTATTCTTATGATCAAAATCTTTTACAATCTATCTTGACTTATGAGTCTGATCAATTAAATGAAAATTATAATAATTCTAATAATCCTAATGCGCAAACTGGGAAAAAACCTGGTGAAGGGCCGAACGAAGAAATTCCGGGAGAAAAACCTGGTGTTACTCCACCAGAGGAAGTCACTCCGCCAAATGAACCAGAAGCTCCAGCTTATGGTGGTGGACACGATTTACCACAAACTGGTGATGCTGCTTTATTAGCATCGGCAGCAGTGGCAGCAGCTGGTACAGCTGCTATGGGAGCTGGTGTGGCTTCAAGTAGGAAAAAGAAAAAACAAACTGAAGAAGATGAATTTGACGAAGATTATAAAATGACTTATGAAGATTTGGAAGAGTTAGCTAAAACTCAAAAAATCAATCCACATGATTATGACGATGATTTAGAATTATTCGCAAAAGCTTGGGTTTTATCTAAAGAACAAGAAAATAATGTAAAGGGTAAACAACGTTAAAAAGGAGGGTTACTATGAAAAAATTATTTAATATTGTTTTATCGTTATTAATAGTTGCTGTTTTGACTATTAGTTCGATTGTAACTATTAATGCAGCTCCACAATCTATCACAGTAGATAGAGAAGGAGTAATGGAATCTTACATTGGTACAGGTTACAAATGGGCAAAATTTAGAACATCAGATGGTAAAGTCGCTTATTGTATGGATTTACTTAAAGCATGGCCAGAGAGAAAGACACAAATCACATTATCTAAAGAAGCAGATGCTGGATTAACTTATATTTTAGCTAACGGTTATCCTTATAAATCTATTAGAGGTAATGATGATGTTGATAGATTTATAACTCAAGCGGCTGTTTGGTGGTATTTATCAGATACTGGTCAAACTGGAGCTTTGAGTCCAGATTTTACAACTAATGCTTCTGATTCTCAAGGTTATAGAGCAGATATTAAAAAATTAGTAAATGCGGCTAAAAATGCCAAAGCGAGTGCTAATCCTACATTAGATGTTAGTGTTAAAGATAGTGAAATGAAATTATCAGAAGATGGACAATATTTTATTTCTGAAAATGTTACACCATCTTTAACTGGCAGTTCGACTTATAAAGTTGCTGTTACAGGAGCACCATCTGGTACTACTGTTACTAATACTAGTGGTAAAGCACAAAATTCTTTTAAAGCTGGAGAAGCATTCCAAGTTAGAATTCCATCAAATGCTTTAGGAAAAACAACTACAATAAATGTTAATGTTACAGCTACTGGAGCTATTTCAAAAGCTTACATTTATAATCCATCAGATTCCAATATGCAACGTTTAGTAGTTTTGTATACTGAAAATGTTAATTTATCAAAGACAGTTAGTTTTAAAGCTACTGTAGATAAACCAAAAGTGTGTGTGGATTATGTTATTGTCGGTGATGTTAGACCTGATCCTGAATTAACAGATCCAACACCGGGAACAAGCTGCTATGATAAAGGTACGAAGTACGATCAAGAAGATGAACTTACGACAAGACAAGAAAATTGTAAATTTAATGGTTGGTATACAAACGAAGATTTAACTGGTAAATGGACAGATGGAACACCTTTAAATAATGATATGACATTATATGGAGCTTGGGATTGTGGTACGACAGTTTCAGTTCCAAATACAGCAGCTTCACTACCACTAATTATTTTAGGAGTTGGTTTAGTGATTATAGCTGGTGGTGTTGGCATAGTTATTTATCGTGATAAGAAATTAAATGCTAAAAAATAATTTAAAAGCTTAGGTTCTTTGTCAAGTAGTGTTGGTGGAACCAAAAACTAGTGATAAATGAACTATTGGAAGAGGGTCAAATATGACCTTCTTTTAATTTTCAATAATTGGATTTAGTAAACCTTTAATAAGCATAA
>CALVWP010000052.1 GCA_944367495.1 uncultured Bacilli bacterium | reverse complement strand
AATTATGAAAGAAATGTTACGATCATTTTGATTGTTTTAACAGTAATTAGTTTGATAATTGATTTTATTGCATATACGGGCATGGTATATAGTGATAAAGTAATGTATGATACTAATACTTTAAGGGATGTAATGAATAGTGGTTGGTTTATGACGTTGCTTTGGGTAGATAATATTGCTATTTATATAACTAATTTATTTTATTTTGCTGGTATTATAGATTCTAAACGTGATATGATTGTTAAAATTGCTTTTATGATTTTTTCTGTTCTTTCAACAATTTTGATCAATCTTCAAATTGTTAATTTAATAGCTGATTTATTTGGAATATTTTAAAAGATAATATGTTAAAGAGGTGTGGCGTAAATATAAAGTACTATTTTAATTTTGCGTTATTATATTATTATTTTCTGATTGATAGAAGAAATTTTTATGTTACAATAAGCTATATTTGATATTTGTCACTTGTGAATTTTTACAAGTGCTTTTAATATTGGCTATTTTATTGACTTTTATCTTTAAAACCAATATAATTTTAAATAGTGAAAGGGTGTATATTATGTTACAAAAACCTAAGGGGACTTATGATATATATGGTGATAGAGCATTAATACAACTTTATTTTAGAAAGTTGGTAGAAGCTTTAATGGATAAATATAATGCGAAGTATTTTGAAACTCCGATATTTGAATCAAGCGAACTTTTTCATAGAGGAGTTGGGGAAACTACTGATATAGTAAGTAAAGAAACATATGATTTTAAAGATAGGGGAGATAGAAATCTAACGCTTCGTCCAGAAGGAACTGCTGGTATTGTTAGATGTTTTATCGAAAATAAATTATATGCGGAAAATTTACCACTTAAAGCATGGTATTTAGGTCCAATGTTTAGATATGAAAGACCACAGGCTGGTAGATATAGAGAGTTTTATCAATTTGGTTTTGAAGCGTTTGGATTATTAGATCCAATGATGGATGCGGAAGTTATTGGTATTGCTGGCAACTTATTTAAAATTTTAGGTTTAAAAGGTGTGAGCGTTAATATTAATACTTTAGGTGATAGAAAGTCTAGAGAAAATTATAGGCAAGCTTTACTTGATTATTTTAAACCTTATTTGAATGATTTATGTGAAGATTGCAAACGAAGATATGAAAAAAATCCTTTACGTATTTTAGATTGTAAGATTGATGGCGATAAAGATATTATGCAAAAGGCACCAAAGATGATCGACTATTTGAATGAGGAAAGTAAGATACACTTTGAAAAGGTTCAAGAATATTTAGGAGCAATGGGTATCGATTATAAAGTTAATTCTAATATTGTTAGAGGTTTAGATTATTATACGCATACGGTATTTGAAGTCCAAGCTGATATTGAAGGTTTTGGATCTCAAAATGTTTTAGCTGGTGGCGGAAGGTATGATCATTTAGTAGAAAATATTGGTGGTCCAAGTGTGCCAGGTGTTGGCTTTGCTGTTGGACTTGAAAGACTTTTTTTAGCTTTACAATATGAAAAAATAGATATTAGAGAAATTGTTTGCCCTGATGTTTATATTTTTAGTGCGGCTTTAGAACAAAAACCTTATGTTTTAAGTTTAGCTAATGATTTAAGAATGAGCGGTTTTAATGTTGAAATTGATTATAATAACCGTAATTTTAAAAGTAATTTTAAATATGCAGATAAAATTAATGCTAAATATATTATTATTATTGGCGAAGAAGAAGTTAATAGTAAAGTATTAACTGTTAAAAATAATGAATCTAAGACAGAATATAAGGTTAAATTAGATGAGTTAATAAAATTTTTAGATGAAAAATTAGGTGAGGAAGATGAAGATTAATAATACTAGTATAAATAAAAAAAATGTCGGTGAGATTGTTACTTTATATGGCTGGGTTAATAAAAAAAGAGATTTAGGTGGACTTATTTTTATTGATTTAAGAGATAGAAGTGGTGTAATTCAATTGGTGGTAAACCCTGGTAGTGATATTTATGAATTAGCCAGTGAACTTAAAAATGAATATGTGATAAAAGTAACCGGCGAGGTTGTTTTAAGAACGCGTCCTAATAAAAATTTAAAAACTGGAGAAATTGAGGTTAATGTAAGTGAAATTAATGTATTAAATAAATCTTTAGATTTGCCTTTTGATTTGAATAATATGACGGCTTTAGAAGATACGAGATTAAAGTACCGTTATTTAGATTTAAGAAGAGATGAACTCAAAAATAATTTAATGGTAAAACATAAAATTATGCAGAGTGTGCGCAAATATTTAAACTCTTTAGATTTTATGGAAATAGAAACACCAATACTTTGTAAATCAACTCCTGAGGGAGCTAGAGATTATTTGGTTCCTTCTAGGGTTAATAAAGGTTGCTTTTATGCACTTCCACAGTCACCTCAACTTTTTAAACAAATACTTATGATGAGTGGTATGGAAAGATATTATCAAATTGCAAGATGTTTTAGAGATGAAGATTTACGGGCTGATAGGCAACCAGAATTTACACAAATTGATATGGAAACAAGTTTTTTATCTCAAGATGAAATTATGAATATTACTGAAGGATTACTTTATAATATTTTTAAAGATGTTAAAGGTGTAGAAATTA
>CALVWP010000051.1 GCA_944367495.1 uncultured Bacilli bacterium | reverse complement strand
ATTTGTTAAGATATCATTTAGTTTTGCATCGATATTTCCTTTATTTTCGATAGTGACATCATATTCCATGGCATCACCTTTATTATACAAGTTAGCTTCCATAGAAGCGGTAGTCATTGTCCAAGTTGGAGCCACCGCATTTTCAGCTGATCCTACTGGAGTTCCGTTTGTGACATTAGTTATTTCGATATCCCAGTTTGAAGTTACTTTAGAGGTTCCTTTTACTTCTAGTTTGGTCTGAAAGGCGGCATATACTATAGTCATACACATTAAGATACCTATCAAACTAAAGATTATAATATTTCTTTTCTTTTTACTCCTATGCATAGAATCACCTACTATTATTAGTATACCACAATTTTGTCGTATAAAATAGCAAAAAGATGTATTAACTTATTTAAAAGTTACAATTTTTTTAGGTGATACCTATGAAATTTAAAAGAATTAAGGCAATTAGAGAAGATAGTGATTTAACGCAAACTGAAATAGCAAGTATTTTACAGGTTAGTAGAAGTGCTTATTCGCTTTGGGAACTTGGTATTAATACTATTCCTTTAAATAAATTAAATGAGTTTTGTAATTTTTTTAATTTAAGTTTAGATTACATTTTAGAAATAACAGATGTTAAAAACTACACTTTAGTTAATAAAAATATTAATAAAGTGATTTTAAGTAAACGACTTAAAGAAATTAGAAAAAAAGAGAGAAAGACTCAAGAGGAAATTGCTAGACTTTTAAACACTACTCATTCTACATGGAGTGCTTATGAGAATAATAAAGTTTTAATTCCCACTATATTTATTTGGAAGTTTGCAAAAGAATATAATTGTTCAATAGATTGGCTTTGTGGGAGAACAAACTAAAAAGAGGTTATGCCTCTTTATAATTATTGATTATATATTGAGTTAAATCTTCTTTATTGTTGTTTAAATTGCCATTTAAAATTTTATTTTCTAAATCAGTTAAAACCCTCTTTAAGAAAGAACCAGCTTCTTTATTTAGTAGTTGACAGATTTCCACAGGAGTTATTGCTATATCTAACCTTCTTTTAATTGGTATAGTAGCATATTTTTCATTTATTTTTTGTTTATCTATACCATTTAGTTCAGCCGCCATAGTACATATATATAATCCGTAATTATATAAAATATGATTGTCTAATAAATCTTTATCTTTGACTTCATTAATTTTTCGAATACTTTCCTTTTCTATGGCATTAAAATTATATTTATCTAGAGCATCAAGCTGTGACCAGGTGACAATCATAGAAGGAGTAATTTTGGCTTTTTTTAAATTTGGTATTTCCAAGTAGTCAGATAATTTTAATGAATTGAGTAATTCAATACCATATGCTTTATTAGGGCTTGAAAATATCAAATCAAGTTCTTCTTTTTTTCTGTCTTTGGAAATTTTTTTTAATAAATGACCATATTTTCGAATATATGTTTTTAATTTGGGTTCTAGGGTAAAATTTAAGGTTGTAGCAAATCTAATGGCTCTTAAGATTCTTAGGGCATCATCTTTTAAACTGATTTTAGGATTAGTAACTGTTCTTATAAGTTTATTATCTAAATCTTGTTTTGCACCAATTAAATCCAGTTGGTTACCATCTTTATCTATACACAAAGTATTTATAGTAAAATCTCTTCTTTTAATATCTTCTTCTAAGGTATTAACATATTCTATTTTTTCTGGCCTTCTGTAATCTTTATATTTAAATTCTTTTCTAAAAGTTGTTATTTCAAATTTGTTTTTTTCAAAGACTATAGTTACAGTGCCATATTCAGAATTGGTTGTAACTACTTCGGAAAATATTTGGTGTAGTTCCATAGGAGTTGCGTCTGTACAAATATCTATGTCTGTATAAGTTCTTTTTAAATATAAGTCTCTTGGGTAGCCACCAACCATATAAGCTTTATAGCCATAACTAGTGATTTTTTCTAAAAGTCTAATTGCAATATCAAACATATAATCTTTCCAATTTTATATTAAAAAAAGGCATGAAGCCTTAGTTTAATGCATCTTTTAATTTTGCACCAGCTTTGATAGAAACAGCTGTTCTTGCAGGAATAGTTACAGCCTCACCAGTTCTTGGGTTACGACCTTGTCTAGCTTCTTTGTGTTGAGTAGCAAATGTGCAGAAACCTGTTAAAGTAACTTTTCCTTCATTTTTTAATCCTTCTACAATTCCATTTAATACTGCATCTAATGCTCTAGTAGCATCAGCTTTAGTCATTCCTGTTTCTTCAGCAATATAGTTTACTAAATTTTGTTTTGTCATTTTAATATACCTCCCTTGTATTGTTAAGCTATCTTGCTTACATTTACATAGTATCATTTTTAATAAGAAAAATCAACACATTTTAAGCTTTTTTTACGGTTTTCCGTGTTAACTATTATACAAAAAGGAAGGCTTATTATTTACTTGTTTTTAAAGATTTTGTTATTTTAACATTATTAGTAACATTTTTGAGTATTAAATAACTATAGCAAAGAGATTACCAGAGCCTTTATTTACAAGTTTTGATAGTGTTTGTCTTAGTTTAAACCTTATACTTTCTGGCATTAATGACAATTTTGCCTGAATACCTTCTTGAACTATAACATCTAAACTGCGTCCAAAGATTTCACTTTTCCATATGTTTTGACTGTCTGTATCTTTATCTTTCATCAAATAATTAATTAATTCTTTACTTTGCAATTCTGAACCAATAATTGGTTCAAAAGTACTTTCAACATCTACTCTTATCATATGTATAGATGGCGCTACCGCTTTTAGTTTTATTCCATAACGACTTCCCTGTTTAATTACCTCCGGAGTATCTAAAGTCATGTCAGCTAGGCTTGGAGAAGCCACTCCATAACCTGTTTGTTTAACCATTTTTAAAGCATCTTTTACTTGATCATACTCTCTTTTAGCCTCATCTAAATCTTGGAAAAGGCTTAAAAGTTGTGATCTACTAGTAATATCAACACCAATGATTTCTTTTAATACTTCATTATAAAGAGTAGACGGTGTTTTTAAAGTTACTTTAACATTACCTGTTGCAGTATCAACTTCTGAAAGATATGCTTTTTCAATATATTCACACTCTTCTAGATTATCAGTTATTTGATCAATGTCCCTTAATTTATCTATTTCATGCACACTATTTCTAATTGTTTCAATATATGATTTTTTTAACCAGTTATTTGGTTCAAGACAGGCAACCCAATCAGCCATTTCAACATCTATACAAACTACAGGAAATTCATATAAGGCTTCTCTTAAAATGTTATAAGCATCTCTTTCACTCATATTATCAATATTCATAGGTATAACTGGAGCATCATATTCTTCTTTTAATTTTTCAGCTAAACTCTCAGTCTCTGGTAACATTGGATGAGTTGAATTAACAATAACAATAAATGGCTTGCCTATTTCTTTTAATTCTTTAGCTATTCTTTGTTCGGCTTCAACATAATCACTTCGTTCAAACTCACCAATAGAACCATCAGTGGTTACTAGAATGCCGATGCTAGAATGATCTTTAATAACTTTTTCAGTACCTATTTCTGCTGCTTCGACAAATGGTATTGATTCTTCATACCATGGAGTATGAACCATTCTAGGACCATTTTCATCCTCATATCCTTTGGCGCCATTAATAACATATCCCACACAATCAACTAATCTAACATCAGCTGTAAAATCATCTATTTTTATTTTAGCGGCATTGCTAGGTACAAATTTGGGTTCAGTTGTCATGATTGTTTTTCCTTGTGCTGATTGAGGAATTTCATCTAGCGTTCTTTTTCTTTCGTATTCATCTTCTATATTTGGAACAACTAAATTTTCCATAAACCTTTTAATAAATGTGGATTTGCCTGTTCTAACAGCTCCTACTACACCTAAATATATATCACCGCCAGTACGTTCGGTAATATTTTTGATAATGTCTATTTTTTCCATATCATCCCTACTTTCTTCATTTAAATATATGAGAAAATTTTATAAATATGAAATTTATTTATTAAAAATTTGTTATTTATTTTCTAATTTTAAATGGTTTATAGCGATATTGTGCTAGTGGACATTTTTTAACATTTATCTATTTTTCTTACTTGATTTATTATTTGCATAGAACTACAATTGTAGTGGAGGCGATGATATGGAAGCAAAAGATATTAAAAAAGTAGCTTGCGTAGGAGCAGGTGTTATTGGTTATAGTTGGGCGCTTTACTATTCTTTAAAAAAGTTATCGGTAAACGTCTATGATTTAACTGAAGAAAAACTTAACTTGGCTAAAAAAAGAGTTCATGAAAGTTTATTAAATTTAATGAAAAACGAGGTTGTGACTGAAGATGAAATTACAGAGATTGAAAATAGGATAAATTATACAACGGTAATGGAAGATGCGGTTAAAGACGTAAAATTCATTACAGAATCAGGTCCTGAAAATTATGAAATTAAACAGCAAATGGCAAAGGAAATGGAGAAATATACATCAAATGAAACAATTATTGCATCTTCAACGTCTGGATTACTTGTTAGTGAGATAGCTAAAAAAGCAAAGCATCCAGAAAGATTTATAGGTGCACATCCTTACAATCCACCACATTTAATTCCATTAGTGGAACTTACTAAAGGTGATAAAACGAATCCTGAAGTTATAGAAGTAGCTAAGACATTTTATCAACTAATCGATAAAGAACCTGTTGTTTTACAAAAAGAGGCTTTAGGATTTATTTGTAACCGTATTCAAATGGCAGTTTATAGAGAAGTTTGTAATCTAGTGATGAGGGGCGTATGTACTATTGAGGATGCTGATAAAGCTGTAACTTACGGTCCTGGACTTAGATGGGCTATTATGGGTCCTAGTTTAGTTTTTGAATTAGGTGGTGGAGAAGGTCATATTGATGGTCTTATGAAGCATTTAAATTCAGCTATTAGTTTATGGTTGCACGACATGGCTGATTTTAAAGATTTTCCAGAAGAGTTTCCGGAAATCGCAAGAAAAGGTGTGGATGAAGCTTTAAAAAAACGTTCTAAAGAAATTGGTAATGATGATATTTCTTTAGCTGAATATCGTGATAAAATGCTTATTTCAATTTTAAAATTGCATAATAAACTATAATTAAAAGACATTGATTATATCATTTTATCAATGTCTTTTGGTATATTATCATTGACAACGGCATCAATGATTTTTTTTTGGTTTTCTTCGGATACTGGCCTACCAGTCATTTGGCTGAGTTCACTAATGACTTCTCTTAAAGTTCCTTCATCTTTTAAGTTGCCTTCTTGAAGTTTCTTTGCTAAATCTAAAATTGTTTCTTTATTTACATTGGTTTTCTTTTCTACACGTTTGAAAAAGCTATCTGAAAATGCCATTTTAAAACCTCCTACATTAATATATGCACGAGGTTTTATTAAGCTACATTTCACCTTTGTTTTTAAAGTTTAAGATGATAGGTGTTCCTGTAAAATCAAAGTTTTCTCTTATTTTGTTTTCTAAATATCTTTCGTATGAAAAATGAATTAAACCTTTACTATTAACCTGAATATTGAATGTTGGTGGACACGTGCTACTTTGATTTGAAAAATATATTTTTAACCTTTTTCCTTTATAAGAAGGTGGCAAATTTAAAGCATAGGCTTCTGTAATAACATTATTTAAAGCGCTTGTAGAAATTTGTTTATGAGCATTTTCATAAGCTTTAATTATCTCTGGCATTAATGTATGAATCCTTTTTTTAGTTAAAGCTGACAGAAAGACAGTTTTAACATATGGCATAAATCCAAATTGATATTTAATTTCTTCTTGCCACTTTTTCATTGCTTTATCTTTATCTTCTATCATATCCCACTTATTTACGGCAATGACAATCGCTTTTCCGGCTTTAATAGCATAACCGGCTATATGTTTATCGTGTTCAATGATACCTTCCTCAGCATTGATGACTAAAACACACACATCAGATCTATCAATTGCTTTTAATGATCTAAGCAGACTATATTTTTCGACACTTTCATATATTTTCCCACGTTTACGCATTCCGGCCGTATCAATTACTGTAAAATCCTTCCCTTGATATTTAAATGGGGTGTCTATCGCATCTCTAGTAGTTCCAGCGACTGAACTTACAATTACTCTTTCCTCATTTAATAAGGCATTGACTAAACTACTTTTTCCAACATTAGGTCTACCGATTATAGAAAATTTTATTATGTTTTCATCGTATTGTTCAGGTACTTCTTTAAAACTTTGAGTTATTTCATCTAATAAAGTTGAAAAACCTCTTCCATGTTCAGCAGAAAGTTCTATATAGCTATCAAAGGCCAAATCATAAAAGTCATATTTATGTTCTTCATATGCTTTAGAGTCCGTTTTGTTGATAGCTACTATAACTGGTTTCCCGCTTTTCTTTAAAAGCTCTTTTACAGTATAATCATTAGCAGTTAAGCCTTCTTTTCCATCGACAACAAAAACTACGACATCTGCTTCATCTATGGCAAGTTCTGCTTGTCCTTTAATTTGGGTGTTGAAATTATTACTTTCCATATCAATACCACCTGTATCAATTAAATGGAAGCTATAGTTTAAATAATTTACTGTACCATAAATGCGATCGCGAGTAACACCTGGAGTATCTTCAATGATAGCAACTTTACTGCCAACTAATCGATTAAATATAGTTGATTTGCCAACATTTGGCCTACCTACTAGTGCTACAACTTGTTTTCTCATAGTTATCATCCACCTTTTATTATTTGACTTTTGTTTTTGATTTTTTTAGCTTTGGTTCCATAAATAATTTCACTATTTTCTATTAAAATAGCAGTCTCGGCATTTGTTAGCTTATCATGCGGACTCAAGTATAAAGTATCAGCTTTTTTATATATGTCGAATTTTTTTAATAGTGTTTTGTTTAAGTAAAAAAAATCTTCGATTTTATATAAAAAAGTATCTTCAATAGTTTCAATATCTAATTGGATTTGGTCACTTAAGTATTCTAAATAATCTAATTGTTCTTTTTGTAGTTCTATAACAATTCCATATGTTTTATCTTGATAAATATAAACATTATAGTAACCACTTATATCTATTTTATATTTATTTTGAAGTTTATTTATTAATTTGATTAATTCTTTTTCAGTAATTTTATCGCTTTGGTTTTCTAAATTATGTAAGTAAAGTTTATCTAAAAAAATAACAATATTATCATTTATTATTAATTTCATTATACCACCTAAAATAGTGTATGAAATTTGAGGTGAGCTGTTATAAAATTACATTGTTCTTTCAATTTTTTTATGTATTTCTTCCTTACCATCCTTAGTTACACTTGAAAACATTATAAATTCATCACCGACTACTAAGTCCAAATCATTTAAAATCATATTGCGTTGTTTTTGACGAGCGGTGATTCCTATTTTATCGACTTTAGTTGCAATAATAGTTACTGGCAGTTTATAGTATTTTAAAAAATTATACATCAATATATCATCATTAGTTGGACGATGACGAAAATCAATTAGCAGAAAAACCCCTTTTAGATTTTTACGATTAACTAGATAATCTTCTATCATAAGCCCGAATTTTTTTCTTTTTGTTTTGCTTACTTTAGCAAATCCATACCCTGGAGCATCAACCAAATAAAATTCACCATTTATATTATAAAAATTAATGGTTTGTGTTTTACCTGGACGACTAGATGTTCTTGCGAAGTTCTTTCGATTAATGATTGTATTTATAAAACTACTTTTACCAACATTTGACCTACCCACCAGCATGTATTCTGGTTTATGATCAGTCGGATATTGGCTACGTCTAGTGGCCGAAATGGCTAAATCTACAGATTTAATTTTCATTTTAATCACCTAACTATTCCTTAAAAGTATAACAAAATTAACGGTAAAAGTAAAGATTGGAGGGGAGCATAGCCCTTTCTACGGTTATATTATTGGTTTTTGATATAATTTAAAACTTTTTTTGATGTAAAAAAGGAAACTGATAAAAAAGATCGTATGTTAATTTATGAAGGGGCTAGAAAGGAGATGTATGAAAAGACTTTTATTATTTGTTTTTCTATGTTTAATGGTAGTGCCGGTAAGAGGGATGGAAAATGATTCAATTATTTTAAAATACAAATATTATCGGTTAAATAAAGTACTAGGTCCATATGTATTAAAAGATGAGGCGAGCGATGAATTTCCATTTATAGACAAGACTGTTTATACTCAAAGTAAACTAAGCAAACCATCACCTATAAAACCGGATGAAGAAGATCGTATAATTTATGAGTATGATGGGTTTCAATATTTAGAAGAACAAAAAATTAATAATATTGAAATCGTAATGGGAATTAATTCTTCAGCTAGTGATATTACTATTAGTGTGAATGGCGAAAATATTGATTATGAGCATAATAATGATGATGACGTTATAGATGAGGGTGAGACAGTAATTTTTAAGTTAGATGATGAATATTATCTTGAAGATTTATTAGTGTCTGTACGAAGTGGCTCATTTTATAAAAATAAATTTGATGTTAATTTTAAACATGATGATATAATTGTTAGTAAAAATGTTTGCTCTTGTCTTCATTATTATAATTTTAAAATAGATGGAAAAAGCAGTCAAATATACCAAACTAGTTATAAAACCACTTATTCTTTAGAAAAGATTGATGATAAACATTTTATTTATGATGGAGAAATTAAATTATATCAATATAGCGATAAATTGTATCAATCATATAAATTAGAAAGAGAATACTATGACCAGTATTTAAATGAACCATTTCAAGATTTTATTTACCGTGATGATAATGATTATATTGTAATTGAAAATAGTTTAACTGATAAAGTTTTAGATAATTCAAATAACAGTACAGGTCAAGCAACCGTTGACTTTATGGGGGTTGACGTTCCTCAAAAAAAGGTTAATAAAACATTTTCTAAATCAATAAATACCAATAATAAAATAGTAAGCCAAAGCAATAATAATAATTTAAAAAGAGCTTCAAAATATCAACAAATATTAAAGGTAAATAATAGTAAACCACCTCAAAGTTCGATTAAAGCGCAAAATAACGTTTATTATATTTTAAAATTATTACTTTTACTTATTTTATTAATATTGACCATTAAAATTGGAAAAAAAATAAAAGAATATTCAAGATAACAAAAACTAAATGTTATCTTTTTTATAATCTTTTTATAAAAATCTTCATATGTTAGAAGCAAAAGTTTGTATTTTTATCATAAAACGGAATTCCAAATAAAAATCTACGACGATAAAAGATTTTTTTGTAAAAGTATTGACTTTTTATTATAAATAATGGTATACTCTAGTAGTAATTTGTCTCATGGGGAATTAGCTCAGTTGGCTAGAGCACCTGCTTTGCACGCAGGGGGTCAAGGGTTCGAGTCCCTTATTCTCCACCAATTTAGTAGTTTAGCCCTTATTTTATAAGGGTTTTTATTTTGGAATATCACATTTATATCACTTTTTTTGTAAAAAAAATAAAACCCCAAATTTTATAATGGGGGACATTTTAATTAAGCCTTATATATAAGTGTTGAATTTTTTATTATTTTTTCTAACTTTTTATTGCTTGCTTTATATATTTTATCAAGTTGGAAAGTTGTGTAATATATTTTGTAAGATTTCAATGATGATATATCTATGTTATCATAACGATAACTATTACTGTTTAAATTTATTTCCGTTCTTTGTTTTTTAGATAATTGATAAATATCATTTATGTTACATTTAACATTTACAAAAATGATATTTTCTTTATTTAATGAAGTTATAACATAATTTACATTACCACTATATATTGAACAATTATTTTTGGCAATAAATCGTATACCATTATTTGTTTTTTCAATATACATATTTTCTTTATCATATTTTTGAGTAAAATATATTATATTAGAAAATATAATAATAACAATAAATAAGCACACTAGACTAATAAAAGAAAGTAAGATGAATTTCAATTTGTTATAGCTTTTGTTTTTTTGTTCAACTGTGGCAACTACATTTATAATGTTTTCCTCTAATTTTTCTTGATATTCATTTTCTTTTATTTTCTCTCCACTTAATAATTCATTTACTGTAATATTAAGTTCCTTACATAATTCATTAAATATTGATAAATCTGGCATACACTTTCCATTTTCCCAGTTTGAAATTGAACGGTCACTTACTCCTAATTTTTCACTTAACTGTGCTTGAGTAAGTTTTTTTGATTTTCTACATTCTGCAATAAATTTACCTATCTTTTCTTGATTCATTTTAATTCTCCTTTCTTACTTTAATTTTAAATCTACTTTAATGGTTTGAACACGAAACAAAATGGGAATTATACAAATA
>CALVWP010000050.1 GCA_944367495.1 uncultured Bacilli bacterium | reverse complement strand
ATAAAACTCCCCTAGAAGCAATTCTAGAAGAGTTCAACGATAAATCTGTTATTAATAAAATTTATAAATTACAAGAAGTTGTGAATTCTATTTGATTATTCATTTGTTGCACTTGACTTTTTAATTTAGATATCAGTTTTATTTTGACTTTTATATTTTTTTTAGTTATAATTGTTTTAGAATATGGAGGGATTAAAATGGATGAAGATAAAAAAAATGTGACTGGAAATGAAGTTCAACCTGAGAATAATATGGATTATAGTTTTGATTTTACAAATCAAGTTGCTGAACAACCTAAACCAGTAGAATCTAATGAAAATACTGTAGAGATGGCTAGTACTGTGGAAAATAACGAAAATGTTCAAAATGTAGATGTTGCAAATGTAGCTGCAAACGAAAATGTTCAAAGTGTAGATGTTGCAAATGTAGCTACAAATGAAAATGTTCAAAGTGTTACTGAGATTGATAGTACTCAGGAAACAGTTACTAATGATGATAATGCTGTAAGTGATGCATCGATTGAAAAGGTAGAGGATACGGAAGATTCAGCTGAATTAATTAAAGACAAAAAAGAAACAAAAAGATTTTTGTTTATTCTTGCTTTAGTAATTTTGGTTTTTATTATAGCATTACCTTTTATTAGACCGTTTATTAGAAATTTTTTGGGATAATCTCCCTTTTTATTTGCTGGAATTTTGTTTTGCAAAAACAAAAAAACGAGTAAAGTTTGCAAATATAACTGTTTGTGATATATTTATTGCAACAACGATAGAAAGTGATTATAATGCATCAGTTAATATAATGTCTTGCGGTTTAAAAATATATTTGAAAGGATTAGAACAAACTGTTTAAATTAAATTTTGACAAATAAATAGTAGGGTGGAGACTATCCGGTACTCTATATGGAGGAGTCTAAGATTCCAGCGAAGTAGAAAGAGCTTACCATGAGGTAAGCTGGGTCAAAATTTACTTTGACTTTGTTTATTAATAATTTTAAATATATTATATAGTTTTTTAAAATTTTCGTTGGACTTTTTAATTTCTGCTTTTAATTTATTATAAGCTATTTTAGGATTTGTTTCTTTTTGATTAAAACATTCTAGATATAGATAATTTAATTTTTGAATGTTTTTTTCTTTATAAATTTTATCTAATTCATTATTTATGAAGCTATCATTTTCAAGTTCAAATCTTGTTTTAAAAGTTAATGGGATGTTTTTTTCAATTATTTTATAATTTATTTTGGTTTCTTTTTGAAACTTTATAATTCCTAAAACATCTTCTTTTTCATCTGGAAGTAGAGTACTTTGCTGATAAATTTGACCATCTTTGTTTATTCTAATTGCGATGGCTTCTTTGTTATCGGCTAATATTAATGTATTTTTAATTTTAGAAATGTTATTTTGATTAAATCTTTCAGCTATAATTTTTTTGTTTTTTAAAAGTTCTAGGGATGTGTTGTCAAATATTATTTTATTTGTTTTGATATTATATAAGTCTATGCTACTAATTTTTACAACAGCTATTTTTCGCATGTGATATATGTTATCATTTTTGTTCCATTCGTAAAAGTCATAACAGTTTTTTTGAAAATTTAATACAATGTCATATATGTAATTCATTATTTTTGCCTCCCGGAATAAAAATTGAAAGAAATACAATTATAAGTCCAATTGGACCAATAAGACATTCAATATTACTACTTATAAATTGAACATATTCTTTAAAATTATACCCAATAGTTAATAAATTTAAATAACTTATAATGAAAACAAAGCCAATAGTACTAAAACCAAAACCAATTAAAAAAAATATAATTCTAGCAATCATAAATATCATCCTTCTATTTAAGTGTATTATTTAAGCTGTTATTTTTGCTTAAAAATCATTACTTGAACAAATAAAAGGTAAAATGATATAATGTTTTAAGGAGGTAGCTATGGATTATAAGTTTACGATAGATAAATTTCAAGGGCCTTTGGATTTATTGCTTCATTTGATTAAAGAGGCAGATATTGATATTTTTGATATAAATGTAGCTGAAATAACAAAACAATATTTACATTATATAGAGAAAATGGAAAGCCTTAATTTAAATATTGATAGTGAGTATTTGGTGATGGCAGCTGAACTTATTGAAATGAAATCACGAGAGTTATTGCCAAATCAAGAGGTTTTAGAAGATGAAGTAGAAGAAGATCCAAGGGAGAACTTAATTAATAGATTGATAGAATATCAAAAATATAAAGAAGTAGCTGGTAAATTTCAAACCCTAGAAGATGAACGTAAACTGATGTATTCTAAGTTACCTAGTGAACTTTCTTCATTTAAAAGTGATGATGTTTTGATAAATGATGATATTACACTTGATGATTTGATTAAGGCTTTTGCGGAATTTCAAAAGAGAAAAGAAAGTGATAAACCTTTGAATACTGTAGTTACTAGGAAAGAATATTCTGTGCATGTTAGATGTACAGATATTATGAAGAGGTTATATAATAAAAAACAAATTAAATTTGAAGAACTTTTTGATATAAGAAGTAAGGATTATATTGTGGTTACTTTTTTGGCAATATTGGATTTGGCAAAAAAAGGGAAATTAAAAATAAAACAAGATGAAAATTTAGCTGAGATAACTTTGATGGCAAAAGGAGAAATGTAAGGTGAATTTAAAAGCTGTTTTAGAAGGTATTTTATTTGTTGTTGGTGATGAAGGAATTTCTAAAGATAAATTAATTGAAATTTTGGGCATTAGTGAAGAAGAACTGTCAAATCTTATTTCTCAATACTGTAATGATTTAAAAAGTGACGATAGAGGATTACAGTTAGAGAAGTTTAATCAAAGTTATAAACTTATAACCAAAAAAGAACATTCTAATTATTATCAAAAACTAGTAGATGCTGAAGTATCAGATGCTCTTAGTCCTGCGGCTTTAGAGACTTTAGCAATTATCGCTTATAATGAGCCGATTACAAGGTTGATGGTTGATGAGATTAGAGGTGTTTCTTCTATTTATGTAATGCGAAAATTACTTTTAAAAAATTTAATTAAAGAAGTTGGTAGATCAGAGATTGCTGGCCGTCCTAAGTTATATGGTGTGACTGATCAATTTTTAGATTATTTTGGACTGAAATCTTTAGATGATTTACCTAAAATTGAGGTAACTGAGGAGGAGAGTGAAAAAGATCTTTTTACTTCCAAGTATACTGAAGAGTAAAAATATATATTTTATATCATTTTTATGTTGGCTTTATTTTAAAATATGATATAATTTATATATGCACATGTGGCGGAATTGGTAGACGCGGCAGACTCAAAATCTGCAGAAGAGTGATCTTCGTATGGGTTCAAGCCCCTTCATGTGCACCATATTGATAATTACTCGAACTAGAAATAGTTCGTTTTTTAATTTTATGGTCGAAAAGAGGTCGAAAAGCGGTCGAATAGATTGATAATATTTTGAGATTTGTATATAATAATATTACGTGATGAAAATGTATAAAGAAGATCAAGAAACAGAATTAAAAGTTGAACTTACAAAAGATATAAGAAAAGAAATATTTATTTTAAGAATGTGGACTTATTATGATAAATTATAATGTATTTTTAGGAATTAACATTCTTGAAAATTTCCAAACGTGTACAACTATGGCACCAGAGAAGAGTTTACTCGAATTTTTGAGCTTTATTATATATTTTAAGATGTAGAATTAAACGGTTCTGCATTTTATTTATATATTTTGACATTTTGCCAAAATATATAGGGAGTTAGAAATTTTGTACTCAACATTTTATACTGAAAAGCGTTGATTTTTCGTTTTCCAAAATCAAAAAAAATCATTTTTGGGAAATGATATGGTAAAATATTATTGATTAAAAAGGTCAAATAATAGAAAATGTAGATATTATTATAGAAAAGATAATGGTAGGTGATTATTCATGCGTGTAAATCATGAGTTTGGTCCATATATTAACAAAGACAGTCGAATACTTATTTTGGGTTCGATTCCATCTTTAAAATCTAGAGAATTAGGTTTTTATTATATGCATCCGCAAAATAGATTTTGGAAGGTAATTAGCGAGGTTTTTGGGGAAATTTTGCCTAAAACTTTAGAAGAGAAAAAAGAATTGCTAAAAAAACATCATATTGCTTTATGGGATGTTTTAGAAAGCTGCGATATTGAGGGTTCTAGTGATAGTTCGATAAAGAATCCTATGGTTAACGATATTAAAAGTTTGATAGCTAATACTGATATTAAATATATTTTTGTTACAGGGAAAAAAGCTTTAAATTTGTATAATAAATACTGTTTGAATGATGTTAAAATTGAAGCTATATATTTGCCTTCTACAAGTGGCGCTAACAGGCAAATAAGTGATGAGGCTTTGAAACGGGAGTATGAAATTATAAAAAAAATATGAAAAAGTAATATTTTTCTTTTTTTTTATTTAAAAATCGGTTATAATTATATTATAGGGAAGGGGCGGCTATAGATGATTTTAAGAAAACCGTATGCATTTTTTATAAGATATTTTAAGTTATTTCATGCAATTATGGCAGTCCTTGTTGCTTTTTTACTATACCGTACATTTACTATTTATAATTTTTTTAGAGCTTATGTAATTGATTATAGTTCGGCTTTGAATGAATTGTCACCACGATCTTTATTAAATATGTATAGTTTTGTAATGGTTTTGGGGGTAATAATTTTAACTATTATATTACTTTCAGTGATGATATATAAGAAGAAACCAAAAAAATTATATGTTTATAATTTAATTGTATATATTTTGGTTATTGTTTTATTTGGTATTACGTCACCTGTACTTAGAGATATTAGTGCTTCCATTTTGGATTTAAGGTTTTCTAGTGCACTTAGAGATTTCTTTATGATTGCCATGTTTATTCAAGTGGTAAGTTTAGTTTTGTTTATTGTTAGAGCAACTGGTTTTGATATTAAACAATTTGATTTTGGGACAGATTTACAGCAATTAGATATAAATGAACAAGATAGTGAAGAGATTGAGGTTGCTTTAGAGTTTGACAAAAACAAAGTTAATAGACAAATAAGATATAACCTTAGACAGTTAAAATATGTATATGGTGAAAATAAATTTTTGATTAATACAGTTACGGTTATTGCTTTGGTTATTTTAGCTTTTACGATTTATTTTAATGTAGGTATTTATACAGCTTCTTATAAACAAGGTAATTCTTTTAGTGCGAGTGGAGTTGTTATGAGTGTTAGAGATACATACTTAACTGATGAAGGACCAATTGGTAATAATATTACCGATAATATGGTTGTTGTAGTTCGAATTGATGTTAAAAAAGAATATGGAAACAATAAAGTGTTAAATACAGGACTTGCAACTTTACGAATTGGCGATGAATCTTATGGTCAAAATGTGAATTATGCGAAAGAACTGTATGATTTAGGAACAGCTTATACAAACCAAGAATTAACTGACGAATTTAAAAGTTATATCTTGACATTTGCTATTCCAAAAGAAGATGCAGATAAAGATATGGTTTTAAAGTTTAATGACGATGTTAGTTATGTTAAGGGTGAGCTTGGGGCTAAAAATATTATGGTTACTTTAAACCCAGTTTTATTAGAGGAAACTTCAGAAAAGCAATCAGCAAAAATTGGTGAAAATTTACTTTTTGATGATAGTGTTTTAGTCGATGCTGGTTTAAAGATAGATAATTATGAAATTAATGATAAGTTTAGGCTTAATTATAAATATTGTTATGCAACTGATAAGTGTCTTGATTCATATGAGTATGTAACGCCGACGGCGACAGGAAATTATATAAAGACGTTGATGAAGTTAAAGGCTGATTTTACAATTGATAAAAACATTAACAGTAATCAAATAACGAGTTTTAATGATTTTTTAAATACTTTCGCATCTATTAATTATAGAATTAATAATACATGGTTTTCGAAGAATATTAGTACACAAAGTATTTTACCAAAAGTAAGCACTGATCGTTCAAATTATTATATTGAAGTGCCAAATGATGTAAAGCAGGCAAGTGAAATTAATTTGACCTTTAATGTACGCGGTAATACATATAAATATATTTTAAAATAATGAAATGATATGTTATAATAGAATGGGGGCTAGACGGATGAGGAAAGTAAAGTATTTTATATTTACTTTAGTATGCATGCTAGTAATACCAACGATAAGTAATGCTGAATGTGATTATCAACGTCAAGCAGAGTTAGCTAGAAAAGCTAGTAATGTTCAACTTAATTACTTATATATTGAAAATCAAGGGTTCCAAGTTATTATGACTAATTTGACTTCTGATTTATATGCAGTTGACATGTATGGTCAGCGTATCAATGGTGGAGAAGAAAAAATATTTGAGTATTCGAGTGGTACAGTTAGTTTTGATATATATAGTGTTGATACTGCTTGTTCAAGAAAACTTATTACTAAAAGTGTCAATTTACCGATTCTAAATTCATTTTATGGTTCTGATGAGTGTAAGCAATTTCCTGAATTTAAATATTGTCAATTGTGGGGAAATTATTCAATCGACGATGAGGCATTTCAATCGGAATTTAATGAGTATAAAACTGAAAGAGAAAAAAAACTGACAGAAATCAGCGAAAAAGAAAAAACTGCTTTTGATATTATAATCGAAGTGTTGCAACAAAATGTGTTTATGATTATTTTCTTTGGGATTGTAATTGTAATTACGATTATATATAAGCTATTTAATAGGCATAAGTAGGAGGTTTATAAAATGGCAAAAATAAAAAAATTTTTAACTGTTGTTATGTGCTTTTTAATAGCACCGTTCTCAATATTTGCTGCTAATGCAGGTGGAACTGGTAGCCAAGGTGGCGCATCTGGTAATACTGGTTCTGGAAGCACAGCTACTAATTTTTTCTGGCAACAAGATACAGATAAAGAAGTTAGGGTTGCCGCATATCGTTTTGATTTGGTTTATAAACCTAAAAATGGAAATCGTTATATATTAAAAACAGTTATAGCGCAAGATACTAGTGGTGGAGGAGGTTCATATTGTAGTAGTCAGGCTATGGCCATTAGTCATGTTAAGAAATATGCTAAAACGGTTAATGAATTAGAAAAATCTACTAAATATGGGGCTGTTTATAAAAACAGTGGCCCATTAGTTGATTTAGCCAAACGATTAACTAATGGTGAGGTAATTGATAAAATTTTTAATAATAATATGTTGCGTGATGAAACAGTTATTAAAAATTATATTACTAGTGCAAATGGTTTTAATATGGATGAAGATGAACTTCACTTGGAACAAGATGATAATCCGGGCAATATTAATTCTTATGGGTACCGTATATTAATTCAGAAGATTCAATTGTATGCGAGAGGAAATACATGGTCTTGTTCTAGTAATTTCTATAGATTTGCAGCTACTAGAAAAGATGTAGCTAGTAATAGCGCGGTAGTGAGAAAGCTGTCAGGTAATAGAACAGTGTTTATTGCTCCTTATGCTTCAGCGCCTATAGGTAAAGATTTATGGACAACTAAAGATGATATTGGTATTCATAATGGTTATCCGTATCGTTTTAAAGGAAACGAAAATGGTCAAGCAATAAGAAATAAGGCTCGTTATTTTGCTGATTGGAATAATGGACTTGGTTATAATATATTATGGTTTTCAACAGAACCTTTTAATGATTATAATTATACAATTGATGCAGCATGTGTAAACTGTAATTCCAATGACGATGAGAATAAGGCTTATATTATTCAAGATACAAATGATTGGGAAGCTATTTTCAAGAGTAAAGATTCTGATAATAAAAATATTGTGAATTATTACGATAAAGGTAACGGGGTTTATTGCCGTGAGGAATATACGATTTATTTTCCAAATGTCAATAATACGATTTATGTAGAGCCTGGACGTTATTTTACTTTAAATCCTTCGGCTAAAGCATTAAATAATGTTACTTCTTCACCATCAATACCTAATTATAAACCGGTAAAGGTAGTGAAAAAAAGGCAATGTAAAGTAAATACGGATGAAAATAAAGGTAATGCAACTAATATATTAAATAATTTTAGAATTGATTCAGAGTATGATTTTAAAGGCAAAACTGGACAAGTAAAGTTTAGATATAATGAAGCATATGAAGATAGTCGTTATAATATGGATGATGCTGAGGTAATGCATTCGTATGAGGAAGATAATAGTTATAAATATTCATTAAATAATGGTATGTTAGAGATGGAAATGACAAAATATTATACTTTGCCAGATAATTATTATCAGTATATTAGAAAACAAGATGGTTTGTCTATGAAAGTAAAACCATCAGCTAATCTAGATTATTATATAAATGTTGGCATTCCGAATTTACCAGTTTCATTTAATAATGAAAACGATACTGATGAGCTTGTATCTAAAGCTGGTGATATTCAATTTTCGTATGAACTTCCTGGTAAAAACAATGATGTTGATAAAAATTCGTTACTTTATAAAGCATATATAAAAGACAATTCTTATTTGTCTACTAAAGAAAAATCACCTAATATTTATAATAAGTATATCAATAATAAAATGGGTGATGGTGATCAAGAATTATTAAATAATAGTTCGTGCGCTAAAATGTTTGGAATAAATACTGCTGGATTTAACACATGTGCAAGACAGAGAGTAAATAATGCTATTGGCGAAGGTTCGAATAGTTGTATTACGAAAAATGAAATAGGAAAGAATACAACTTCTGGTTATTCTTGTATGATTTTGATGCGTGATGATTGTACGACAGAAGAAGATGCGAGCAAACAAGGTTTAGACTGGGATCCTGTTAATAAATTATGTTGTCCAGTTGGAACAAAATATAATCCGGATTTAGGAAAATGTTCAGATGAAACTTGTAGAATAGAAAATGGAAAATATTACGATTTTTCTGGTAAAGAGATAACTAAAGAAGAGTATGATGCTATTTGTCCTGCTGATATACCGTCTATTTGTCCTACGGATAAATGTCCTTATGGATGTTGTCCATCAGGTGAATGTGCACCGATGCCGGATGGAACTTGTCCAGGAAGCGGTGGGAAAGATGTTATATATAGGACAATAGATTTAGAAAATCCATTCCCAGGTCAAAATGCTGAACAACGTTATACTGGTTCAAACTGGTGTAGTTATGATCCAAAGACGAGAACCGTAGACTGTAAGTCTAACAATCAAACAGCTATTAATTATATTACCCGTGAAAGAGGTGGTACGGTTAATGGTGGTAAGGTTTACAGAGAAGATCATGTTCTTTACGAAGTAACTTTAGATACGGCGACAATTAATTCAATTAGATCATATAATGATAAAAATAAATATGATGATTGGGATTTAAATTGTTTAGATAATGGACGAGCTTGTGTAAGTGACTTTTTAAGAAGTGTTGTCAAGACTACTGGTGAGTGTGCGAGTACCAGTAAAACTAATTTTTATACTTGCGATGAACCGGTTTAGTTAGGAGGTAAAACATGAAGGAATCATTTTGGGGTATATTTGTTATATTTCTTGGAGTGTTATCAATATTCTTTATTGTTTTATTCCAGAATTTAACTAATACCGATGAACACAATTCACAGCTTTTAAAAGAGGTCACAGAGGCAGCGATGTGGGATGCATTTGATTATGCATCTTATAGAACAAGCGGCGAGATAAGGATCGATAGAGAAAAGTTTGTCGAGAATTTTGTTAGAAGGTATGCGGAAAGTGCAAGCAGATCTAGAGAATATACAATTAAATTTTACGATATTAATGAGAAACCACCAAAGGTAAGCTTGAGTGTACAAAGCGGTGTGGTAGGTGTTAATGGTAGTACTGAGATAACATTTGATTTACAAAATAGAATTGATGCTATCTTAGAGGTACCTTATTAAAATAAAAGAAAAGAGAGGATGAGAATATGAATAATGTAATGGCGTCAGCCAAAAAGTTTTTTCGAAACAAAAACGTGGTAACGGTTCTTGGAGTAGTAATTATTTTGATTTTACTTTATGTTGGTTATAGTACACAAATCAACAATGCGGTAGAACCTATTCAAGTTCCAGTGGCTACACAAACTATTCAACCTAGAACACAAATCACTGATGATATGGTACAAATGGTCGATATGCCAAATATATCACTTAGTGATAATGTTATTAGGTCAAGAACACAAATTGTTGGAAAATATTCGAATGTCAATTCGGTAATTCCTGAGGGAAGTATGTTTTATACTGATACAGTAATTTCTGAAGAAGAACTTCCTGATGCAGCTTTTGCAAAAGTAAAAGCTGGTGAAGTTGTTTATAATTTCCCAGTTAATATGGAAAGTACTTATGGAAATTCAATTTTTCCTGGTAATATGATTGATATTTACATGAAGGTTGGTAATGGTACTGATGAACCAATTATGATTGGTAAATTAATCGAAAATATTGAAGTTTTAGCAGTTAAGGATTCTTCTGGTAGAGCAGTATTTGAAAATACTAGTGAAGAGAGAACTCCAGCTATGTTAATATTTGGCTTAAAGAGTAATTTATATACTATTTTAAGAAAAGCTTCTTATATGGAAGGATTAGGAGTAGAGTTATACCCTGTACCACATGGTGGTGAAGTTGAAAAAGAAGGAGCTACACAAGTGTCTACACAACAATTAGTAGATTATATTGATGCACATTCTGTAAATATTCCTGAAGCAGAGGTGAATCCAGAAGCTGATGAGCTTATGCCAACTGTTTCTGAAACTGGTGGTAATCCTAATACTGTTACTATTACTTTCCCAGATGGTTGTGGTGATACTTACACTTGTACTTATGTTAAAGATAACGGACAAAGTCAAGCTGTTACGAAGAAAACACAAGATGTGGTATACACAGGTGCTGGAAGTTTAACAGCTACTGTTCAAGAAGAAGATGGCACACCACATTCATTTACAGTCGATATTCCGCTTAATGAATAGGAGTTAAGGTTATGAACAATATGTTTGACCAAATAGACTTTGGACCATTAAAGCCTTATTTGGAAGATGATGATATAACAGATATTTCTTATGATAATGGTGGTCAAATACATTTGAAAACTTTATCTAAGGGAATATTTAGAATTGAAAATCCGGCGATTAATAATTCGTTTATGGAAAAGCTAGCGTTTCAATGTTCTAATGTAATGGGAAAAACATTTAATATGGCACATCCGTTTTTGGATGCGGAAAGTGCAGAACTTCGTCTAGCTTTCATCCATGAGACGGTTGCACAAAATGGAATTGCGTGTGTGGTTCGTAAAACACCAGCTAAGATTCGTTTGCAAAAAGAGAAAATAGTCGCTGAAAAATATGTTGAATTGGATATTATCGATTTTTTAGAACAATGTGTTTTAGGACACTGCAATATGATTGTTTGTGGTGAAACTGGTTCTGGTAAGACGGAATTAGTTAAGTATTTAGCTTCGAAGATTGCGGAGAATGAAAAAGTTATTACAATTGAAGATACTTTGGAATTACATTTAGATAAAATTTTCCCACACCGTGATATAGTTGCTTTAAAAACTAATAATATAGCATCTTATACAGACATTTTGGAAGCTTGTATGAGACAGAATCCTAAATGGATTTTACTTTCAGAGGTTCGTAGTGCGGAGGCTGTTTTAGCAGTTCGTAATTCTATTTCTTCTGGTCATTATATTTTGTCAACTATTCACGCAGATAAAGCATCTTCTATTCCTAACCGTATGTACAGTTTGCTTGAGACTAATCAAGATTTGGATCAATTTATGAGTTCTATTTGTAGATATATTCAACTTGGTATATACGTTAGGGGTTATCAAGATAAGGTGACAAAACATTTTAGGCGTGAGATTGCGGAGGTTACAGAATTTTATGTAACTAGCGATACTAATGAAGCTAAACATAATATTATTTATCGAAAAGGTGCGGATGGTAAGGTGATTAGAAATAATCCAAGCCCATATTTAATTGATTATTTGGAAGTTCAAGGAGTATTTTTACCAAAAGAGCTTCAAAATATGGCGGGTGAGACTTATACTGAAAGCGATTCGATGAAAAATAATATTGATTTAAAATCATCTGATGATAATCATTTGATGGATGAATTTACACAAGATAAATCACAGATTAATGAGTCTAATGATTCACAAAATGCTTCTTTGAAAGCTAAAACGGAAAATTTATTTGAATAAAGGAGGGGTATGCGATGACGATTTTAATATTTGTAATTGTTTTGGCTATTGCAATATTTGTTATTTTATACCGAAATAATAGTAATAGTAACAATGTTTATAAATTTATAAATAAGAAAATTGGTGTAATTTATGATAAGTATGCTCCTTACTCATTCAAAGTGGTTAGAGAAAAGGTTAAGGAGCTTGGTCAAGAATATACTCCAAGACAATATGCGATTCAAATTATTGTATTTGCTGTTAGTTCAGCAGTTGTAACATATCTTTATTTTTACAATATTGTCGTTTCATTAATTTATTCTGCACTATCAGTTTTGGTTATACCATATTTAACTTATTTAAGGTGCAAAAGATTATATAGTGAATTTATATTTGAGCAGATTCAAGTATATACGACAAATACTATTATGGAATTTGCAACAACACAATCATTTGTTAAAGCTTTGGAAGGTGTATATGCTTCGAATGTCCTTGAGGATCCAGTTAAATCTGATGTTAAAATGATGATTGATATGGCATATGAAAATGGTACTATTGATCAGTCAATTAATTATATGAATGCTAAGTACGATTTTTATATTGTTAGAAATATGCATCAGTTATTTTTACAGATTACTAATGAAGGTTCTAGAGATTCAGGTGAATCTTTAGAAAACATGAGCCAAGATATTGATATGCTTGTTGAAAGTGTTTATAGAGATAGAATTGATAGAGCAGCTTTCCACAAAAAGTTTTTACAATTTGGTATTATACTTTATTTGATGGTTATGCTTGTTCAGTTTATGCTTGGTATGGAAACTTATAATCAGATGCTTTCTGATTGGTGGGTACAAGTTTTACTTCATGGTATAATTTGGCTTAATACATTCTTTATCTTATCTGGTGAAAAATATTATAATGAAGATGTGGGGGCGGAATAATGGGTATAGGAATAACTTTTATATTTATTGCGATTATTGTACTGTTTTTATTAGAATATAATAATCATTTTAGCTCTAATAAATTCATTAAAGAAACAGAACCTTATTTTAGAGTGTTAATGGAGTCTGATTATGAGTTTTTACTTAGAATAAGATATGGTGGCGAAGTCGATGTTAATAAGATGTATGGACTTAGAGTTAGAAATGGAATTATTGGTATAATATTTTGTTTATTTATATTTTTGAATCAACTTTCATTTGCTTATATTTTACTTTCACTGCTTATTGGTTTTGCTTTATTTAAATTACCATATATGCAGCTTAGTAATTATTATAAACAAAATTTGCATAAAATTAATTTAATGCTTCCATACTATTTAAAGGGACTAGAAATTTTGATTCAACATTATACTGTTCCAGTCGCACTTTCTCGTTCTATTGATACAGCACCAGAGATTTTTAAACCGGGTTTAAGAAAGCTTGTGGCTAAAATAGATGCAGGTGATTCATCTGTACAACCTTATATGGATTTTGCGAATGAATATCCTGTTCGTGATTCGATGAGAATGATGAGACTTTTATATCGTTTGGGTCTTGGAAGTCAAGAAAACAAACAAGAGCAATTGCTTATGTTTTCAAGAACTATTTCAACTTTACAAAATAAAGCGCGTGAACAAAAATATAAAGAACGTTTAGAAAAGATGGAAAATAAAACGATGATTATGTTATTTGGCACAGGTGGAGGAATTTTAGGTTTTCTACTTTTGTCAATGATGATGATGATGAACTATTAGTTATAGTAAAAAAGATTAAACTATGTTATAATTAAAAATAGGAGGGTAGGTGATAAGTTATGAAAGAAGCTGCAGGAGAAGCTAATTTAACTGTTGTTGCAATCATTTTAATTGGTGTTATTGTTGCTGTAGTTACACCACTTATTACTAGTTTAATGAGTAATACAGCTAATAGAGCGTGTTGTACAGATGCCGGTGGTGTTTGGCGTGGCGGTAGCTGTCAAGATGGTGGAAGTGGTCAATTTGATAGTTCTGGTTATCAAAGTTGTGTTGATAATGCAAATTCTGATTAATCTGCTTGCTTTAAAGCAAGTTTTTCTTGATAGAGGTGATTTAAATGCGTGAGGGAATTGGTAGTGTATTTTTATATAATATAATTATATTATTTGTAATTATAGTATTTGGTTTATTATCAGCTACAATTAGTTATTATAAAGCGTTTAAAGTAAACGAAAGACTACTTTATTCTTTAGATAAGTTTGAGGGTTATAATAGATTTTCTAAAGAAGAGATGGAAAATTATTTAGTTAGTATTGGTTATACTTATAATCCTGATGGGCAAAAGGAATGTCCTAAAGAAAAAGATGGAGGAGTTTTGATAAGTACTAATAATACGCATTATTTATACTGTATTTATTATTTTTCTGATGATAGAGGTAATAATGAAAAAGATGAGCTAAATGGTGATAAGGAACCAATATATTATAATTATGCGGTAACTAGTTATATATATGCTGATTTGCCAATTGTTGGAGCTTTTAAATTACCGGTTTATACGAAAGGTGAACGAATTTATAATTTTAGCGATAGCCAAGAACAGGGGGCGAGAGTATGAAAGAAGCAATAGCTAATGCGGGTATATTTAATTTAGTAATTATATTTGTTATTGTTTTACTTGCTTTCTTTATAGGGTCGCTTTCTTATTCAAAGGCTTTTAAGGTTAAAAATAAAATACTTGAGGAAATTGAGAAAGATCAAGGTTATACTACTGGAAGTAGTGATTCAACTGAAGCTAGGGTAGAGGATTGGATTGGCAATATCGGTTATAGAGTAAATACTGGAAGTAGTAGAAATACTGATGTTTGCGCTTCGACAGTTAGTGGTAATGGTGGCTCTGATGGTATTTTAATTAACGGTACTGGTGATTATCAGTACTGTGTATATGAGTTTGATACTTGTACACAGGGTTCAGATAAAGCTAGATGTGGTAAGTATTATAGAGTAACAGCTTATATGTATTTTGATATTCCAATTATAAGCGGTTTATTAAAGTTACCGGTTAGTGGTGAGACAATGATATTTAATGAGGTAGATAGTTAGGAGGCTGAAATATGAATGTTATAGTTGCTAATAAATATAGAGATGCTTTAGCTAATTTAGATATTGAAGTTATTAAGAAGTTAGAAGGTGAGTTTACTGTTGAAGAGATCATTGAAACATTTAGAAATTTCTTTTTTAACAAGATGATTATCGATGTTACAGCAATTAAAGATTATAAAAATATTAAAACATTGCAGCAACTTTCTTTATCTTTAGATACAGATAAGGTTATTTTGCTTTTAGATGGTTCACCTGAGACTTCTGATCCTGAATATTTATCTGATTTAATTTCTATGCATATATATAATTTTACGATGAATGTCGATGGTGTTAAATGGCTTTATGATCATCCAAATAGTTATCGTGATGTAGCGCAGTATCATCAATTAGATACGACTCACGAGCCAGTTTATATGAATAATACTAATACTGTTTTGGTTCAGGGTCAGCCAGAGTTTAAACAAAATGTAGTGATTTGTTTTAAAGATATAACTCCGGGAGCAGGAGCTACCACTCTTACATATATTGCTAAAAAACAACTTGCGAAAAACTATGATGTGGTGGCTATCGAAGTTGATAAACACGATTTTATGTATTTTGATGAAGAAAAAATGTTTAGTGTTTCTAGCAATGAACTTGGGAATGCTATATCTAAGCATAGTGACTGCGATGCTATTTTAGTGGATGCAAATACTAGCCCAGTAGCCGAAGGGTTTGCAAGTGAGACTATATATTTATTAGAACCGTCTAAAATTCAACTTAATAAATTACTAGCTAGAGATCCTAATATATTGGAAAGAGTTAAAAATAAGAAAATTGTTTTAAATCAATGTATGCTTAGTGAACAGGATGTTTCAGATTTTGAATATGAAACAGGGCTTAGTATATATTATAAATTGCCATCACTTAATGATCAGAGTTCTGATAATGAGGCATTAGATAAATTTTTAGTAAAATTAGGTTTTTATAAACAAGGAACTACACAAGGTGGAAGTGATAAAAAAGGATTTATGGGTATTTTTAAGTAATTCTTTTGTAAACTACCCTTGATTTCTATTGACAAAGGTTTTATTTAAAGGTATATTTATAGTATAAGTTATGAGGAGGTAAAATTATGCATTTAGTAAATACTTTAGCTAACTATTGTACAGGAGTTATTCAACCAAATGGTATTCCAGAAGGAATTGGAAACGTTGTACATTTGATAGTTGTAGCCATTCAAATCGTAGTACCAATATTACTTATTATTTGGGGTATGATTGACTTTGCTAAAGCGATTATTGGTCAAGATGAAGACAAAATTAAAGCTGGACAAAGAACTTTTATAAAAAGATTAATTGCAGCTGTTATTGTTTTCTTAGTTGTTACTATTGTACAACTTGCTATTAACTTAGCGGCTAGTGTCGGCGGACAAGGTAATGATGCGGAGACAGCTTGGGGCTGTGCAAGTGAATTGATCAACGGTCAATAATATATAGAAAGTGGGAATAGATATGGATTTAATTTATATGTTAGATGCTGCTGATTCAACTTTATGTGAAGGAATTTTAGTTCCTAATGTATTATTTAATGTTGTATCAACAATTATTACTGGTATAAAAATAGTTGTACCAATATTACTTGTTATTTGGGGTATGCTTGATTTTGCAAAATCAGTAGTTGCCAAAAAAGAAGAAGATATTAAGAAATATCAAAAAGCTTTTGTATCACGTCTTATTTCTGCTTTAGTTGTATTTTTGATTATATTTATTGTACAGTTTGCCGTTAATTTGATTTCTGGAGTTGAAGATACTTCTAATCCAGATGGTACTACAGTTAGTGATATATGGAGTTGTAGTAAAAAATTTATTAATGGTGTTGATACAAATAATGAAACAGAAGAAGAATAGGATTATTAATAATTCTATTTTTTTTGAAATTTTGGAGTTTTAGATAGATTGGCTTGTAGGTTAACTTTATCATATGGTATAATTGTTTTGAATAGAAAGTAAGGTAGAGTATGATGAAAGGTAGAAAGTTCATATATATTTTTGTTTTTTTGCTGTGTTTTCTCTTTACACAAAATGTTAATGCTGCTACTACATGTGAGTATGGAATTCAATGTAAATATGCTTTAGATGGCTTAAGAGATTCTGTTGGTGGAGGACATTATATGGGTGGTGGGTATCTTTATGTTGTATTTCAGTGTGAAGATAATTCTAAGACCTATAGCGAATGCTCTCGCTTTACAGTTAAAGCGGCTGCTAGTAAGCAAGACATGAGTGGTAATGCTTTACATGAAACTGGCGGTAACCCTGGTGAAGAGATAGAAATTACTGATAATAGTGATATTATTCCTTCTAATGTTAATGATTATAAATCTTATTTTTCGAATAATGATAGGTTTGTTTGTCCAACGCTTTATTATTTAGGAAGTGGTGGACTTAGGGTTAAGTTTCAAAAATTTGGTGAAGGTATGAATAGAATATCTTGGACTGCTGAACCACTTTCAGGAACTACATGTATAGATAAAGATGAGTCAGTTGATGAAGATGCCATGCAAGATCAAGCGACAGAGGATGCCGGGCATGCTCATGCTGATTCAGCTAGCGGTAAAAATGATGAAAAAGATGATGGAATAGATGAAGGAATTATTCAGTCAATCCTTGATTGGGCAGGACTTGAGAGTAGTACCCGTTATGAACTTAATGAAGTCGATCCATGTGCAATAATTAGTGGTGATATTCAACAACTATTACATACTGTATTTTTGTTTATAAGTGTAGCGGGGATTATAATTTTAATTGTGATGACAATAATTAGTGTAGTAAAAGTAATAACGGCAAGTGAAGATGATGCTTTAAGTAATTTTTTAAAGGGATTATGGAAAAGAATTATATGTTTAATTATTTTGTTGTTGTTGCCGGTGATTGTTACATTCTTGATTCAAGTTGTAAATGGTGCAGGAGCAATATGGGGTGT
>CALVWP010000049.1 GCA_944367495.1 uncultured Bacilli bacterium | reverse complement strand
AAAAGCCTGATACTTTATATATGAGTGCAACACCTATTCCTAGAACTTATGCTTTAACTATTTATGGAGATATGGATGTATCTACTATTAAGACAAGACCTAAGGGTAGAAAGAAAATTAAAACTGTAGTTAAGAATAATAAAGAAATTAAAGATGTCTTAGAAATGATGTATGAAGAGTTAAAAGAAGGTCATCAGATATATGTTATCGCACCACTTATTGAAGAAAGTGAAAACAGTGATTTAACTAATGTAAATGACTTGAAAGAAAAGATGACTCTTGCTTTCGGTAGTAAATATAAAATAGATTTAGTACACGGTAAAATGGCTAGTGCTGCTAAAGAGTTAATTATGAATGAGTTTTTACAAAATAAAGTACAGATTCTAATTAGTACAACAGTTATTGAAGTAGGAGTAGATGTTCCTAATGCTACGATGATGGTAATATTTAATGCTGAAAGATTTGGTTTATCTACACTTCATCAGTTAAGAGGAAGAGTTGGAAGAAGTGAATTACAGTCAAGTTGTATTTTAATCAGTGATAACGATACTAAAAGACTTGAGATTATGGAAAATACTAATGATGGTTTTGAAATTAGTGAAGAGGACTTTAAACTAAGAGGTCACGGAGATTTATTTGGAACTAAACAAAGTGGTGATATGACTTTCAAGATAGCTGATTTAAAAGCAGATTATAAGATTTTATTGCAAGCTAGGGAAGACTCTTTAGAATACTTACTAGATAAAGAGAATGATGCTAATAAACTTAGATTAATAAATACAATTATACATAGTTAAATGTAAATGTGTAAATTTTTGGATAAATTTTCAAAATCAAATTGACAAGTTGGGAATTTTTAGATATGATTAATGTACATGATAAGTTTATTGCTTATCATGGTGATATAGTCCACTATCTAAGTGTGGATTTATATTCAACCGAACCCCCTGAAGAGAGCATTTAACCGTGCTCTCATTTTTTATGTCCATTTTATAAGGATTTGTGAGCATATAGAAGAATGAAAATAATTCTTGGGAACAACTCGGGAACAATTTTTGCTGAAATTACAGTAATGTTGCAGACATGAATTCCTAAATGTGCTATAATAGAATGCAAAAAAGGAGGACCGTATGACTATATTAGAAGAATATTTAAAAAAGATAAATGAGAATAGATGGGGTAGTATAGAATTAGAACAAGAACTTAAAAGATTAATAAAGATTTATAACGAAAAAAGAAATACTAATCTTATTATTTATGCTTCTAGCTTTAATCCAAATTTACCGTCTGCTTTAGAACAAAAAGATTTTTATTACTTAAAAGACCTATTGGATGGAATCCCTAAAGGTGAAAATCTTGATGTGTACATAGAAACTCCTGGAGGAAGTGGAACTACTGCAGAAGAAATAGTACGCTATATACATAGTGAGTTTAATAAAATATCATTTGTTATATGTGGAGAAGCTAAGAGTGCCGGAACAATTATGGCTATGTCTGCAGATGAGATTTTAATGACAAAAACAGGAAGCTTAGGACCTATAGATGCTCAAATGATATCAAATAGAGGAGTTATTTCTGCATATGATTATATTGAATGGGTTAATTCTAAAAGAAAAGATGCTGAAAAAGATGGAAGATTAAATCCAGCAGATGCAATGATAATTGCACAAATTACACCAGGAGAGTTGAATGGCGTAGTTCATCAACTAAAATATGCTGAAGACTTAGTGAAAGAATGGTTATATAAATATAAATTTAAAAATTGGAATAAAACTGAAACGAGAGGTCTTGTTGTTACCCCAACGATGAAAAAACGTAAAGCCTCCTCTATAGCAAGAAAGTTAAGTAATCATAGAATATGGAGAACTCATGGAAGATCATTAAAAATAGAGGATTTGGAATCTATTGGATTAAAGGTTACGAACTTAGATGATGATAGACAGTTGGGCGATTTAGTTTATAAAATAAATTTGATATGTAGATTATTATTTAGTATGAGCAATACATATAAATTCTTTTGTACCCAAAGTCAAAGTTTATCATTGAATGCCCAATCTAATAATGCAGTTCCGTCACCACAACAAAATAACGTTTCGATTCCTGCAGTAATTGATATTAATCATATTTGTCCTAAATGTGGAAAGCAAGTTACTTTTTTTGCAAAGTTAATTAATGATCCTAATTTGGATAAAGAAATGTTAAAAATGGGAAAGATTCCAATGCCTAAAGGAAATATATATAAATGCGAATGTGGATTTGATTTTAATCTTCAGGGAGTAATTGACAATATAGAACGACAAGTTGGAAGGAAAATAGTAAAATAATATTGTTAAAATTTTAATAATGACATATAATAAAATAAAGATAGGTGGAATATGAAAAAAAATAATATTAAAGAAACCCCTAAAAAAATTAAAAAAGATTTAAAATTAGATGACTTTATAAAAGATGTAAAAAAAGGTAAGTATTCTAAAGAACCTGTAAATGGATCACTTAGAATTAATACTTGCTATACTATAAATAGTAATAATCCTTCATATATTTTTGGGGTGAAATAAAAAATAACCGTTGATTAAACATCATCGGTTTTATTATTGTCTAAATTATCTATTACGGCAACAACTTCATCTAAAGTGCTTGTAAATAGGTGTGAATAAGTTTTTAAAGTTTCTTCAACTTTTGTATGACCTAAGTATTTTGCTACAACTTGAACATTAGCTCCTTTATTAACTAAAAGGGATGCACATGAATGTCTGAAATCATGCAATCGAATCTGTTTAACATCTGCTAATTTACAGTTAACATTTTTATGATTAGTAAGTGTATTGCTACATACAGGAAGCATGTCTCCAGCAACAAAGAAATTATCATTGAATCCTGGTATCTTTTCTGCCTCGTTTTTCACCATTTTAAGGTCATTTGTGAGGACTTGTGGCATCTTTAATATTCTTATACTACTTTTTGTTTTAGGAACCGAGAATCGCCAATTTTTAACGGAACCACAACGGTCATTAATTTGCTTGGAGATACTTAAAGTTCTATCTTTAAAATTGATATCTTTCCATTGCAATCCTCTAAGCTCTCCACGTCTTAATCCACAGTAATATAATATCTCAAAAATACCAATCCATTTGATATCAGTTTCAACAGAAAGAAATTGTTTGAATTCTTCATAAGTAAAGAATAACTGTTCTTTTGGAAATTCATTAGGATCATTAAAGTTATACATTTTAGGGTATACCTTAGCAAAGTTAAACTCATGCCAAGCAGTAGCATAATTTAAAATAGTCTTTAATAGTTTATAAATATCATTCTTAGTTCTTGTAGCAAGATGAGTGCTATTTATTTCATCATGCCATCTTTCAAAAGTAGGGTAGTTAAAATCTTTAAGTTTAACTTTATATAGTGATTTTAAATAAGGCAATTTATTATTATAACCATATAATGTATTCTCTTTAACTTTATCTTTTCTAAAATCAATAAACATTCTAATCATTTCTTCAAAAGTTACATTATTGGTATTCTCATATTCTCTTAGTTTTAATTTAAATTCAAACTCAGCATCTTCTGCTTCTTTTTTAGTTGCATATCTACCTGATTTCTTAGTTTTATGAGTACCATCAATATCTTCATACTGAGTCTTATAAAACCATATCTTACCATCTTTAGTAGGCCTATTATCTTTATACACACCCATATAAAAATTCCTTTCTACAAAGGAAATACCGTGAAAAACTTGTAATATTATATAAAAATGGTATAATTAATTTAGGAAATCCCATTACATTGTATTTATATAATGTTTATTTGTTTAAAGTTTCTCAGACTCAAACAAAACGGTATTTCTGATTGATCTCGTATTCCAGTACGAGATTTTTTTTATATATTTTTAGAAACCCTTATAGCTTTATGAGGTTGTGTAGCACTTTCTGTGAATTCTTTCTTTGTATAAAA
>CALVWP010000048.1 GCA_944367495.1 uncultured Bacilli bacterium | reverse complement strand
TTAGTTTCGCATCGATACTTCCTTTATTTTCGATAGTGACATCATATTCCATGGCATCACCTTTATTATACAAATTAGCTTCCATGGAAGCGGTAGTCATTGTCCAAGTTGGAGCCACCGCATTTTCAGCTGATCCTACTGGAGTACCATTTGTGACATTAGTTATTTCGATGTCCCAGTTTGAAGTTACTTTAGAGGTTCCTTTTATTTCTAATTTAGTCTGAAAGGCAGCATATACTATAGTCATACACATTAAGATACCTATTAAACTAAAGATTATAATATTTCTTTTCTTTTTACTTCTATGCATAGAATCACCTACTTTGTTTCATTATATTAATATTTCGTTATCGTATTTTGTCATATTTTACTTTAATTTAATTATAGAGCATTTATGGTGGTAATGCAAGTATCTTATTTCTGTTTACCATAATATGTACAATTTTCTTGGATGGTGAGTAAATGGTAAATGTAAACATCGAAATGCTTTTAAAAAAAGAAAAAAAGAGTAAATATTGGTTATGTCAAAAGATGGACATTACTTCCCGAAATTTAAACAGAATTATTAGGGGTGAAACGATTTCTATTTCATTTAGGTATATTGAAGAGTTTTGTTTTTACTTAAACTGTACGCCGGGAGAGTTATTTAGTATTGAAAAGCCTAGTTTGATTGAAAACTAGGCTTTAGAAAAATCATCTATTACTTTTAAAAATTCTTCTTTTGTTTTTGTTTTAAATAATTCTGTCTTATAAGGAACAGCATCTTTTAATCCTTTTAAGTAATAAGCGGCTTCTGTGCGCATTTCAAGTATTGCGACTTTTTCTGGTTTGATTTCTAATAAATAGTTTAAATGTTTTTTTATCATTTCTATTTTATCTTGTTTAGTAGGTTCAGATAGTAATTTACCAGTTTCTAAATAATGAATGGTGTTTTTGATAAGCCAAGGATTACCTAATGTGCCTCTTGCAATCATAATGGCATCACAACCTGTTTCATCTAACATTTTTTTGGCATCTAAAGGTGTTTTGATATCACCATTACCTATAACAGGTATATTCACATTTTCTTTAACCTTTTTAATGATGTTCCAATCGGCTTTACCAGAATAACCCTGAGCTCTTGTTCTGCCATGTACGGTTATTGCACTAGCTCCGGCTTTTTCACATATTTTAGCTATTTCTACAGCATTTATATGGTTGGAATCCCAGCCACTTCTAATTTTAACGGTTACGGGAACAGAAACATTATCAACTATTGCTTTAACAATATCATAAACTTTTTCAGGATCTTTTAATAAAGCACTCCCGGCCCCAGCAGATACGGCAACTTTAGGCACTGGACACCCCATATTGATGTCAATTATGTCTGGATGCATATTTTTATCAATATAAATAGCGGCTTTAACAAAAGAATCTTTATCACTACCAAAGATTTGCTGGGCAAGTGGCCTTTCAAAGTCGGTCATGTAAAGCATATCTAAGGTCTTTTTACTACCATAACAAATAGCTTTATCGCTGACCATTTCGGCAACAATTAAACCGCAGCCCATTTCTTTAGCAATTCTTCTAAAGCTACTGTTACTAATACCAGCCATAGGGGCTAAAACAACCTGATTTTTTATTTCGATATTTCCAATTTTCCACTGCATACTATCACCTAATTTTAATTAATATACATTTCCCTTTTTATCAATAAACATTTCCTAGAATGAATTATATACTAAATTATTTTATTATACAATGTTTTCTTATGAATGCTTCAAAAAACATACTTTTTAGTATGTTTCACAAGGATTATTATCTAATTTACATTCACTTTTTAATCTATCGGTAAGAGTTATCACTTTATCACCGGGATTTTTCATCGCACATTTTTTAGCTTGATCATCGTATATGGCCATATAAATATCACCGTTTCGATCAATGTAAATATTTCCACTATCAGGATTTTGACCAGTATATTCTAAAATTCTTGTATTAGAGGTTTCACAAGCATTATTTTCATTGTTTATATATTTATTAGTTTCTTTGCTATTTTCATAAGTTACTAAAAGTGGTAATTTTGTGTCAGTTTGTAAAGTTAAAGCAGTATAGTAATTATCAGCAGCTTTCGACAAACTCATAGCATTATCTTTGAATATATCATCTGAGGCATCATTAAAGACATTAATGACAATTGGTACGGTTATAGTTGCAATTACGGCTACGAGAACGATAACAGCTAAAAGTTCAGGAAGAGAAAAAGCTTTTTGATTTAATTTCATTTTAATCACCAACCTCAACATATTCAAATAAGTATTTTTCAGAGTCACTAGTTACTTTAACATAGTCATTTAACATTTCACTGTTTTTAGAAGTACTGATGGTTGTATTACTAATATAACCTTCATCAACAAGTTTTTGAACGTTTATATTACCATTACTGCCGTATGATTTGACTGTTGTATCAGTGGCTAAAGCTTTAGGAAAGTCGTTCATATGATCATTGACATAGTTTCTAGCTCCAGTAATAGCAAAATTTTGAATAGCACTATCTGTTTCATTTTGAGAATTATTAAGTAAGCCTAAAACAGCAGGAAAAGCGATTAAAGCTATAATGGCTAAGATAACAATTGTGCCTAATAATTCAGTTAAAGTAAATCCATTTTTCATTTATCTCACCTACTCTAATGTAATTATAGCATACTTTAATTAGAAAAAAAAGATTAGTTTACTTGATGAAAATCTAATCTTAATTTATCGGCAATTGTAACCATGAATTCAGAGTTAGTTGGTTTGGCTTTATCAATATCTACACTATAGCCAAATATTTCTTCCATAAAGTCTAAATTACCCCTATTCCAGCTGACTTCTATTGCATGTCTAATAGCTCTTTCAACTCTGGATGTTGTAGTATTAAATTTTTGGGCTAATTCAGGGTATAATTCTTTAGTAATACCACCAATTACTGATGGATTTTCAAAGATAATATTTACAGCTTCTCTTATATACTGATAGCCTTTAATATGTGATGGTATACCTAGTTCATGAAGCATTTTTGTAATAGAGACTTGTAGATTACTGGTATAAAAATCAATATTACCGTTTTTATTTTCTTTTTTAGTAATGTCGTAAATTCTTTTTTCTAAATCAGATAAATCAAAAGGTTTTAAGATGTAATAACTGACACCATATTCTGAGACTTCTCTGATTACTTCGGCGGCATTGTAACTAGTAGCTACAATAACTTTTTTATTTATACCTAGTTTTTTCATTTCCTTAAGCACATATATTCCATCTTTATTCGGCATAATTAAATCTAGGATGATTAGATCTATTTGATCTTTATTCCCAATTAGTTTGTTTAAACCTTCTTCTCCATCATGAGCTTCGAAGGTAATATTTATCTCTTCATTATTTTTAAAATATTCTCTTACCATTTCTATTAAGTTTATATTGTCATCAATCATTAAAATATTTATTTTTTCCATTTTTCATTCCCCTTTACTATATTCAAATTATACAAAAGATTGACACTATTTTCTAGAGTGAAAATTAGCTAGTTTTGTCGAATCTAAAATTTAAAAAATAGAAGTTATTTTTGAACAACTTCTATAATTTTTGTTAAACAACTAACATCTAGTCCGGCTTTGCCGATTAAAAAGCCATCAACATTTTCAATTTTATTTAATGTTTCAATGTTATCTTGAGAAACACTGCCACCATATAAAACTTTAATTTTATAGTTAAATAAACTTTTTATATAATCTATGATGTCTTTTATTTCTTCACTCGTTGGTGTTTTACCAGTACCAATAGCCCAAAGTGGTTCATAAGATATAATAATAGGTTCAGTTATATCTTTTAAGGCTTTTTCGATTTGGTTTTTAATGATTATTTTAGTTTGATTTGCTTGATACTGATTTAAGTTTTCACCAATACATAAGATGGGTATTAACTTATTTTTTAAAGATATTTTTATTTTTTGATTTATTATCTCATCTGTTTCATTAAAATTCTGGCGAACTTCACTATGACCGATTAAGGTGCATGAAGCGCCTATATTTTGGGCGGCTTTAGCGGAAATTTCACCTGTATAGGCACCACTTTCATGGATAGATATGTTTTGCGTGCCACAAGTGAAATTATGACTGATAAATCTTTCTAAATGAATTATCATAGGAAAAAAAATAAGTCTTTTACCTTTTAATTTATTTAAATAATTTTCTATTTGAGCCATATCTGTTTGATACATTTTTAAATTTACTAATATTAATTTTTCCATGAGAAGACCTTTCTAAATAGATTTGTTATTTTTTCTTTATAACTTGGCTTACGATTATTAATAGCTAATTTATAAACGTCCAAAACTTTTTCAGCGAAGTATTTTGACGAATGCATTTCTGCACTATTTCTAGCGCCATTTTGCAGATTAACTAATGTTTTTTTATCATTCATTAGTTTGATAATAATTTTTTTACAAGTTTTTTGATCTTTAAATAAGAAACCATTTAAATCATCGATAACAGTATCTCTAAAACTTTCATCGTTAATGCATAAAGCAGGAAGTGAGGCAGCCATGGCTTCAATGATGGTTAAGCCTTGGGTTTCACTTTGAGATGCAGAGATAAAAATATTACCTAACTGATAATATATGGGAATATCATCCCATGGAACTTTACCAGTAAAAATGATGTTTTTTTCACAATGTTTTTCTTTAGTTATTTGTTCATAAGTATCTTTGTCGGGACCGTCACCAATAATTAATAATTTAAAATTAGGTTTTTCTTTAATTAAATTTTCAGTTAATTCGATTAAGAAAGGGACGTTTTTTTCTTCAGCAATTCGGCCAACAAAGACAGCTACAAAATCACGTTTTGACAAATTATACTGTTTTTTTAATTTAATTATTTTTTTGAGTTCTATTTTTTCTTTATAAAACCTTTCGACTTCAATACCGGTTGGAATAATATGAATGTTTCTTTGAACATTGTATTTTTCTTTAAATAAATCATAAGCTTTTTTAGTTGGGACGATTAATTCATTGATAGTTTTATCACAGTAAAATTTAGTTAAATATTCGAGTAATTTTTTACTGGATTTATCGAAATGCCCTTTAGTTATATAATGAACATAATCTTCATACATCGTGTGATAGGTATGGACAATTGGAATATTATACTGTTTAGCAAATAATCTAGCAAATGTCCCGATGGCAAATTCGGTTTGTGAATGAATTACTTCTAAGTTCCAACTTCTAATTGTGTTGATGGCTTTAATTGGGTATATGCTGGTTAATCTAGAATCATATATGCCTGTTGGAATACCTGGTATCCTTAAAACTTTTTCTTTTTTATCATATTCGTATTTTGAACTTGTCAAATTAGCGGTGACAACATATACTTCATGTCCTTTTTTTTCTAAGGCGTTTTTAAGCATAAGTTCACTAGTAACTAGCCCACTAATATATGGGGTATATGTTTCGGTAAAAATTCCTATGCGCATTATTTTGCCTCCTTATTAAAGTTTAAAGTAAGTCCACCAACGATGATACCAAAATAGTATGTAATAAGCCGCCAGACGATCATAATAATGGAAAGTTTTGGACCGGTGATGAAAGTTTTAAAAAAAGCCATAAAACTAAATTCCAAACCACCAGTTCCACCAGGAATGGGAACAATTGATCCAATTAACATAACATAAGCTGAAGTAATAATAACAATTACAGGATTTATGTATATACCAAGGCCCATTAATAAAGTAAAGGGAATTAAATACTGACCGATTAAAGCGATAAAATTCAGAAAAATAATTCTAAATAAATTAAATTTATCTTTAAATAGAATAATCGCGCTTCGATGAAAATTATGAATAAATTTTTCAGATTTTTTTAATTTTTCTTCTTTGTTTTTGACGATTTTTAGTTTGTGAAGTAAAGAAATTAAGCCATCGATAATTTTTTTGTTCCATTTTTTACTAAAGGAAACTAAGAATAAAACGATAACAATAACTGCATTAAGTATAAAACCTAAGGTAACTAATTTTTTTAAGAGCGAGTCACTTGGAAATATATGAAATACATAATTGGAAATGACCGCACACATACCAAGTAAAACTAAAGCGATTTGATAAGCAATAAAATCTTGAATAACTATATTAGTGGCTTCTCCTAAAGAAAGGCCATCTTTTTTTAGCTTATATATTTGCCAAGGTTGTCCTCCGGCAGCAAAGGGTGTTATTGCATGGAAAAATTGGGTTGTAATCATAAGTAAGATACCTTTTTTTTCAGTATACTTGTGATTTACTTTAGATGTACAATAGTACAAAACCAAGCCTTTTAAAAACCAGTACGATAAAATTAAAAAGAAAGCTAAAATAACCCATTTAATATCAAAAGACAGTAAGTATTCTATTTTTTGAACAAAGTTATCTTTTAAAGCAAAGTATAGTATTATAGCGGTGATGATAAAGATGATAATAAAGTTTTTTTTATTATTTTTCATTGATAATGCTTAGAGCTGGAAGCTCTTTTTCTTCTAAATATGCAAGTGCGGCACCACCACCAGTTGATACATGACTGACTTTATCTTGATAATTAAAGGTTACGGCTGCCCTAGCAGTATCGCCGCCACCGACAACGGTATAAGCTTTAGTTTGGACAATTATGTCAAATATTTTTTTAGTACCGTTAGAAAAGGCTTTTATTTCAAAGTAACCCAATGGTCCATTCCAGAAAATAGTTTTACAGTCATCTAAATACTGTTTAAAAACTTCGACTGTTTTAGGTCCAATGTCTAAACCGATTTCCTCTTCAGCAATTTCACCTAAAAATCTTTCGTTAGTTTGAACATTTTCTTTTATTTCAGTAGCTGTTATAACATCGATTGGCAAAATGATTTTATCTGAGTATTTATCTAACATTTCTTTACAAAATGGTATTTTCTCTTTTTCACAAAGTGAAGAGCCAATACCGAAACCGGCAGCTTTTAAGAAAGTAAAAGCCATGCCGCCACCAATTAAAATATAATCAGCTTGGGTGATTAAATTATTTATTACCCCGATTTTATCGCTAACTTTAGAACCACCTAAAATGATGGTATATGGTTTTTTAGGATTTTTGGTTAATTTAGTGAGTTTTTTTATTTCTGATTCTACTAAGAAACCTAAACCGCTTGGAATATTACTGGCAATACCTAAATTAGAGGCATGTGATCTATGAATAGTTCCAAAGGCATCATTGATAAAAATATCACCTAAGCTAGCCCAATATTGACCTAAGTTTTTATCGTTATTGCTTTCTTTTTTTCCGTTTAAATCTTCAAATCTAGTGTTTTCAATTAAGATAATATCTTTTTCTTTCATATTTTTGATAGCTTTTTCTAATTTAGGGCCATGTGTTTCATCTATAAAGATTATTTTTTTCCTTAAATGTTTCGATAAGCTTTCAGCTATGGGTTTTAAAGTGTATTTTTGTTTATCTTCTTCGGTTTTGATTCTTCCAAGATGTGACATTAAAATAATTTTAGCATTATTTTTTAATGCATATCTAATTGTTTTTAAACTAGCTTTTATTCTGCTTTCATCTTTGATAATGCCGTTTTGAACTGGTACATTAAAATCACATCTAATAATAACTTTTTTACCACCTAAATCATAATCTTTGATTGTCTTTTTCATGGTTTTCCTCCTTATGGGGCAACATAAGTATATATAAGTGTGCCGTTTTGATTTGTAACTGTTACATAACTTGCTTCATTGATTAATTGAACGTCTGTTTTGGGGTTAGTTAATGTTCCTTGAATAACTCCACTAGCGACTAAATCTTCGGTATTAATATTGACTGTTTGACCGTTTGTATTTTTTAAATCAGCATATCTATCAGGATGCATTTCTACATAAATTTCAGTGGCATTTTCAATGTTTTGCGTATACTGATTATAATTATTTTCTTGAGATTTTTTATTAGTTGACACAATACTTGGAACGGCCACTAAAATGACAGCTCCCAATATTGCGAGAATAGCTAGAAGTTCAATTAATGTAAACCCTTTTTTCATTCTTATCACCTATATTTTATTTTATACTAATTTGCTTATAATAACAAGTAATTTTCGGATATCACTTTCTTATGTTGACAATGTATATGAAAAATTCCCCTATTTAAAGGAGATTTTAAGAAGTTGGATCTTTTTCTTCATCTGTTTCTGTTTGATCTATAGTATCTTCATTTTCATCTGTCTTAGGAGTTTCATTTTTAGAAACGATAATGGTTAAGACATCATTGTTTTCGATTTTTTTACCAGCTTTGATACTTTGATCTAAGATGATATTATTTTCTTTATCTGAGGTTTCATATTTTATTTTATATTTAATGTTGTTTTTATTTAACAAGATTATGGCCTCATTTAATGACAATCCTATGACATCTGGGACAGTTACTTTGGTATCTAATATACCAACAGTTAATTTAATAACGGTATTTTCCATAACTTTAGATCCAGCTTTTTTATTTTGTTTGATGACAGTACCTACTTCATCTTCATCTTTTACTACTTGCTCTACCATGATGGCTTGCAGATTATTTTCTTTTAAAGTCCTTTCGGCATTTTCATAAGTATAACCTAAAACGTCAGGCACTAAAATATTACTATTTTGGTAAATATAGTAGCCTAGAAAGGCAGCTGCTGCTAGCGCACAAATACTTAATAATATGAAGAAAAACATCATAAATGATTGAAAGAAACTCATTTGACCTTTTTGATTATTATCTTTATATTTTACTTTTGTTTTAACTTTTGATTTGTTTTTTACCTTTGTTTTACCTCTTTTTTTTTTTACTTTTGTTTTACTATTTTGGTTATAATCTTCGGGATTTTCATCTAATGGAAATCCACATCTTTTACAGAAAAAGGAATCTTCATCATTTTCTACTTTACATTTTGGACATCTAAGCATAATTTCACCTCACTGTTTATATTATAACCTTTTTATAAATTTTTACAAATTGGTGAAAACTGTTATAATTTGTATAGAAAAAAGGTTTAAAATATAAACATTTTTCTTTATGCCATTCCCATTTTACTAAGGGCCGAATTATGAGTAAAGCTGATAAGTTAGTATCTGGATTAAATTATATAGAAGGCCTTAAGAAAAACGGTATTTCTGGGGTTACAGCCTTATTTACTGGAGTTAATAAAGATTTGGAAAATTATAAAGAAACAGAAGAATTTAAAAAAAGAAGATGAGATTCTTCTTTTATTTACACCAATATTTAGCTGTTCTAACCATTTGATTACTATAACTCATTTCATTGTCATACCAAGCGACTATTTTAACTAGATCACCAGATGCAGTTTCTAAAACATCTGTAAGTAGACCATCAATAATTGCTCCATGGGTTTCCCCTATTACATCACTAGAGACAATTGGATCTAAAGTATAAGCAAGTGTTTCATTTTGGTTTTTGGCAAATAGTTCATTTATTTGATCTTTAGTTACCTTTTGATTTAACTCTAAAGTTAAATCGATTACAGAACCAGTGGTTACGGGAACTCTAATAGCACTGCCGTCTAATTTACCGTTTAAAGACGGAATAACTAGGCCTAAAGCACTGGCAGCACCTGTTGATGTAGGAATTATATTAGCACCGGCGGCTCTTCCTCTTCTGGATTTGAATCCTTTTTTATGAGGAACATCTAAAACGGTTTGATCATTAGTATAAGCATGAACGGTTGTCATATACCCTTTTTTAATTCCAAAAGCATTATTTAAAAGGTTGACTGTTGGGGCTAGACAGTTAGTAGTGCATGAAGCTGCACTGATAATTTGTTCTGTGCCATCTAAAGTATTTTCATTGACACCATAAACGATGGTTTTTAAATCACCTTTAGCAGGAGCTGAGATGATAACTTTTTTAGCTCCAGCATTTATATGAGCCATAGCTTTATCTTTACTGGTAAATTTTCCAGTACATTCAAAGACAATATCAATGTCTAAATCTTGCCATGGTAAGTTATTTGGATCAGTTTCTTTATATATTTTTATTTTGCGGTTTTTGACAATAATTCCATCTTCATCATAAGTTATTTCTTTTGGAAGATATCTTCGGTGTGATGTATCATATTTAAGTAAGTAGGCTAAATCTTCGGGGTTTGTTAAATCATTGATAGCAACTACCTCCATGTCTGAATCTTCTTCTATTATTCTAAAGACTAAACGGCCAATGCGGCCAAATCCATTAATGGCAACTTTTTTCATTTTATCAAATCCTTTCTAATCTTCATAAACACTACCACCGATAAATTCTCTTAAGATTGAATCTTTAGGAACAACTTCACTAGTGATGGGTAAAAAATTTCTAAGTAAATTAATTAAACGGATGGCCTCAGGGTAAACGGGGCTATTACTATCAATACCATATAATAATGGTTCAGCATAAATTCTTAAGACTGACAGTTCATAGCCTAATGAGGAATTTATCATCGCATCCGCATCATCTTGATATGGGTAAATACTAAGTCTAGCTTCTTTATCAACATTAGGCCACATAGACAATGTTGTTTCGGCATTAGTTCCTCTAAATTGATTATCCCGGACAATTCTTCTGATTTTTCTAACATCAGTAGTATGAACTCTATTATGATTATCTAATTTTAAATGAATAAGTGGACTCATAAAAATTTTGAATTTATTTTCTCTTGGAATGTTTTTTGTTAATTTTTCATTTAAAGTATGGATGCCTTCTATTATAAGTAATTCGTTTTCCTGTAATTTTAGATAGTGGTCATTATATTCTTTTTTACCAGTTATGAAATCAAAAGTTGGCATTGATACTTTATGCCCTGATAATAGTTTGGTTAAATGATTATTAAACAAAGTAGTATCAATAGAGTCTATACTAGAAAAATCTAAATCACCATTTTCATCTCTTGGGGCATATTGTCTATCGACAAAGTAATCATCTAAAGAAATTTTATGACAGGTTAAACCTTTTACTTTTAAATATAAAGATAGTTTTTTAGCAGTGGTTGTTTTGCCACTAGATGATGGGCCGGCTAAAAGGATGACTTTAATTTGATTTCTTTTTTTATATATTTCTTCAGCAATTAAAGATAACTGATCTTCATAGTGGGTTTCAAATAGTCTTAACATATCAGTATATTTACCTTCAGTACATATTTTATTTAAATCTGGAGCGGTAGAGATACCGATAGTGCGGCCCCAATTTTGAAAGCTTTTATAAGTGTCAAAAGTGAGTTTATGATGAATGTATTTATCTACCTTGTCAGGTGTTTTAGAACTTGGATAAGTTAAGATAAAACTATTTTCTTTTAGATAAATCATATCAAATTTAGTTAATAGTCCGGTATTATAAACTAATGGCCCATAAAAATAATCATAAATGCCATCTAAAGAATATAAAGTAACAGTTCTATTAGTCATATATTTAAAGCTTTCTACTTTGTCTAATTGATGATGTTTTTTAAAGTATTTAATGGCATCGAATCGATCGACGATCATTTCTTTAAAAGTGAATTTTTGATGAACTATTTTTTCCATGGCTTGTTTTATTTTTTCAGCGGTTACTTTAGTGATGCGCTGCCCAATGATTTCACAGTATATACCATTTTCTAAGGAATAATTTATAAGAATATCGGTTTCATCTCCTAAAACTTTTTTAGTGGCCACAGTAACTAAAAATTCTAAACTTCTAGAATAAATACGGTTACCAATATGAGAAGATAAATCATAAAATTCTACTTTTTCAGGACTAGTAACTTGGGTATTTAAACCAACGATGAATTCACCTAAACGCGCACCAACAATTGGGTATTTAAAATCATCTTTAACTTTTTTTGATATTTCATATAAAGTTGTGCCTTCTGGGATTTCATCTAAACAAGTATTTCCATATTTTAGTTTAAGATTTCGCATGTTAGGCCTCCTTTATTTTCTATATTTTAGCTTAACACAAATATATTATTTTGTCATGTTTTTTGATGAATAATATTTCTTCTTTACACCTATTATAAATATAGGGAGGCGGTTTAATGAATTTAATTCCAAGTGTGGTTGAAAAAACACATGATGGTGAGCGAGTTTATGATATATATTCAAGGCTACTTAAAGATAGAATTATTATTTTAAGTGGAGAGATTGACGATGCTATGGCAAATAGTGTTGTGGCTCAGCTTTTATATTTAGATTCATCATCACACGAGACGATTAGCCTTTATATTAATTCACCCGGTGGTAGTATTACTTCTGGTATGGCTATATATGATACGATGAATTATATTAAAAGTAAGGTGTCGACTATTTGTATCGGTATGGCAGCTAGTATGGCCGCATTTTTACTTTCTTCTGGTGAAAAAGGTATGCGCTATATATTACCGAATGGTGAGGTAATGATTCATCAACCTTTAGGTGGAGCGCAAGGACAAGCGACGGAGATAAAAATCGCAGCTGAGAGAATTTTAAGACTTAAGAAAAAATTAAATGAAATTTTAAGCAAGAATACGGGTCAAGATTTGAAAAAAATAGAAAACGACACTGAAAGAGATTATTTTTTGAGTGCGAATGAGGCTTTAGAATATGGTTTAATTGATAAAATTTTATGAAAAAAGACAGTGCATGATAACTGTCTCTATTTTATTTTGGTTAATTATTTAGTATAATTAGAACCTGAAATTTGTTGTTGACCCATTTGTACAAGTCTTTTAGTAATTTCTCCACCTACTGAACCGTTAGCTCTACTAGTAGCATCTGGTCCCATTTTAACGCCTAATTCGTTAGCAA
>CALVWP010000047.1 GCA_944367495.1 uncultured Bacilli bacterium | reverse complement strand
TAATTTAAATAATATTAGCTAATATTAAATAAAATTAAAAGACTTATTTCCGTTTTCTTATTCTAAACCAGTAATAAGTCTTGTAAATTAAGTTTTATTTTTTAAAACTGCATTTAGTCTAAAAATTCACGAAAATAAATATTAACTCTTCGCTCAGATGATTACTTATTGACGAATTTACTTAATTTTGATAGAATGGTGTTAGTAAATCGATGAAAAAGAATAGTAATATAAGTGCTACTTTATAGAGAGTTAGTGATTTGGTGGAAACTAATAATAGCTTTATATGAATCTACTTTGGAGAGAAGTTAAAAACTTCCGGGATGACCGTTATCATAATTAAGACAGCCGTATAGGATGGTACCGTATTGCATATACTCCTAACAAAGTGGCTGTCTTTTGCTTTAAAAGGAGGGATGGTTATGAATAAATGGTTAAAGTACTTTTCAAAGGAAGAGGTCGCGGGATTTGTAAATGCAGAGAATTTATATGGTAAAGCTTATTTGATTTGTGAAAAAGTTTTTGATAGGAAAAAGCACGCTTCTGGAGTTTTATATATGGATCATTTACTATCAGTAGCTAATCGGTTTACTGATGATAAAGCAAAGGTGGTCGCATTATTACATGATATTGTGAAAGAAACTGAACTTACAGCTGGTGATTTAAATTATATAGGGTTTCCAAGTGATATAGTCAAAACTGTGATATTAATGACTAGAGAGCAGGGAGAAAGTTATGATGAATTTATTAATAGAATAATTAATAGTAAAAATAGTATGGCTTTACAAATCAAAAAAGTAGATTTAGAACAAAATATGAATTTAAATAATTATGAAACAGTGCCAGATGAATATTTAAATAAAATTAATGTTAAATATAGGCCGCAATATGAAAAAATTATAGGTTATTTGTGTAAAGAGGAGGAAAATTAACATGATAGATATAAAATTAATTAGAGAAAACAAGGAATTAGTTAAAGAAAACATTAAAAAGAAGTTTCAAGATGAGAAACTTCCTTTAGTTGATGAGGTGTATGATCTTGATATTAAGTGCCGAGAGGCTAAATTACAAGGTGATCAACTTAGAAAAATAAAAAATGAAAAAAGTGCTTTAATTGGGACTTTAATGCGAGAGGGCAAAAAAAATGAAGCGGAAAAGATTAAAGCAGAGGTTAGTAAATATGGTGATGAAATTGCAAAGTTAGAAAAAGATGAAGAAGATTTTAGAGAAAAGATCCATACAGATATGATGGTTATTCCAAATATTATGGATCCTTCTGTACCAGTAGGTGAAGATGATACTAAAAATGTAGAAATTGAAAAATTTGGTGAACCAGTTATTCCATCTTTTGAAATTCCTCACCATGCTGATATATGTGCGAGACTTAATGGATTAGATAAAGAAAGTGCGGGCAGGACTAGCGGTAATGGTTTTTATTATTTGATGGGAGATGTGGCAAGACTACATTCTGCTATGCTTAGTTATGCGAGAGACTTTATGATAGATAAAGGTTTTACTTACTGTATTCCACCATTTATGATAAGAAGCGATGTGGTAAATGGGGTTATGAGCTTTGAAGAGATGGATGCGATGATGTATAAAATAGAAGGTGAAGATTTGTATTTAATTGGAACATCTGAACATTCTATGATTGGTAAGTTTCAAGGGCAGATTATCAAAGAAGAAAATTTACCTATTACTTTAACTAGTTATTCACCGTGTTTTAGAAAAGAAGTTGGAGCTCACGGGATTGAAGAACGCGGTTTATATAGAGTTCATCAATTTGAAAAACAAGAGATGGTCGTTTTATGTAAGCCTGAGGATGGTATGAGGTTTTATGATAAAATGTGGAAATATACTGTGGAATTTTTCAGAAGTTTAAATGTTCCTGTTAGGACTTTGGAGTGCTGCAGTGGAGATTTAGCTGATTTAAAAGTTAAATCTTGTGATGTTGAGGCTTTTAGCCCTAGACAAAATAAATATTTTGAAGTTGGATCTTGTTCAATACTTGGTGATGCTCAAGCTAGAAGACTTGGCATTAGAATGAAGACTAAGAATGGTAATGAATATGTTACTACTTTAAATAATACTGTTTTGGCTACTCCTCGTGGTTTAATTGCTTTTTTAGAAAACAATGTAAATGAAGATGGCTCAGTTAATATTCCAGAGGTTTTAAGACCTTATATTGGTGGAAAAGAAAAATTAATACCTAAAAATTAAAAATTAAAAAGGAATTTCCCCTTTTATATCGTATGTTAATATATGAAAGGAGGAATTCCTATTTTTTATTTGATTGAACAAATTAAATTTCTTATTTATGTTATTTGGGAATATTTTGATTATAAATCAAGATAAATGGCTATCACCATTTGTATAGTCGATGGTTATTCCATCTTGAACATTATAAATGTAAACATTGAAACATATATCTTCACATTTATCTTCAACTGAGCTTGCTTCGATTTGAATGCCACTAGCTAGTAAGTTATTTCCCTCATATATTGGTGTTACTCTATATAATACATGATTGTTTGTTTCTTTTATATAGCCAGCAACCTTATTTTCAAAGTCTAACATAGCACCAGTGTTGGTTTGCCTGGTACAAGTTATGAGATTTTTTTCATTGGCATTTTCACCGGTCAGTTGATAACCTATTAAATGACATCTATTATATAAATATTTACCACTCACAATGTCATATTTAATAGTATGCCAACCGCTTGGTTTTATCATGCCAATTGATCCTCTTTCTTCAGTTGGCATAGTTTCTTGACCAACTTTTGCAAAGGCTACTCCAGCTCTATTTAAATTATCTAGCTTGCTATAAGTTTCAAAAGTACCTTTACTATAATCTTCATCATTAAAATTAGGCTTATTGTTATTTATTTCGATATAGGGATTACCATCATACTCTTTAATGTCTTCAATTTTATATGACTGATTTGATTCAACTAGTGGTTCGGTCATAAATGACTTTATTTCATTTTGATAAGCTACACAAATAAAGGCAATAATTGTTAATACGGTTATATAGATGTTTCTTTTAGTTATTGCTTTTTTACTTCTTCTAGCCATTATTTTGCCTCTGCCCAATTTTGACCATAATTAATATCAACATCTAATGGAACATCTAACTGACAAACGTGATCCATGATTTGTGTAACCAATTCTTTCACTAGTTTTAATTCATCTTTTGGAACATCGAATATTAATTCATCGTGTACTTGAATAATCATTTTAGTTTTTAATCCTTTTTCTTGAAAAGTTTTATAAACTTTAACCATAGCTAATTTTATAATATCAGCGGCAGTCCCTTGAACTGGAGTATTTAAGGCTATTCTTTCGCCACTTTGTCTAATGGTATAGACAGTATTTTTTAGTTCTGGAATATTTCTTTTTCTATTGAACATTGTAGTAACATAACCTTTTTCTTTAGCATGATTAATAGTACGATCCATATATTCTTTGATGCCTGGGTAAGTTTCTAAATAAGTGTCGATAAATTTTTGGGCTTCTGTGGCTCTCATTCCTATGTTTTCTCCTAGTCCAAAACTACTTATACCATAAATAATTCCAAAATTTACAGCTTTAGCTACTCTTCGCATTTCACTAGTTACTAATTCCATTGGTACTTTAAAAATGTCACTGGCTGTTTTCGCATGAATATCTAATTTATTATGAAAAGCTTCTTTTAAAGCTGGTACATTAGCCATATGCGCTAATACTCTAAGCTCAATTTGTGAATAATCGGCACTTAAAATACAATCATATGTAGGGACAAATGCTTTTCTGACCATTCGGCCATAGCTATCTCTAACTGGTATGTTTTGTAAATTAGGTTCGATAGATGAAAGTCTACCCGTTCTAGTTAAATTTTGAGTATAAATGGTATGGATTTTTCCATCATCACTAATAGTATTTATTAAACCTTGAGCATAAGTACCATAAATTTTAGATAATTTTCGGTATTCTATTATTTGATTTATGATCGGGTGTTTATCTTTTAATTTGTTTAAGACATCAATGGCTGTAGAATAACCATTTGCTGTTTTCTTTTTGTGAGGAAGATTTAGTTTTTCAAATAATACTTCGCTTAATTGGATTGGTGATGATATGTTGAATTCACATCCAGCATTATTATATATGTCTTTGGTTAGTAATTCTAATTTGATTTTAATTTCTTCTCCCATGTTTTTTAAAACATTTTCATCAACTTTAACACCTGTAAATTCCATATCAGCTAGGACGGCGGCCAGTGGAAGTTCTATTTCATTATATAAATAGTCAACATTTTCTTCTTTTAGTTTGTTTTGAAAGAAGTCTTTAGTATCATAAATAAATTTAGCCCTATTAACACAAGCTTTAGCTATTTCTTCTTCGGTAGGCATTTTTAAATGAATAAATTTTCCGTATATTTTTTCATAAAACTCCAATTTATAATCTATTTGATTGGCTAAATAAGCCATATCTTCTTTCATATTATAGTCGAGCAATGAGCCAGCTATCATAGTATCAAAAGTAACATTATCCATGCTAGTTCCAAGCCATTTTAAAGCAACAGACATTTTTTTTAAATCGTAAGTGTATTTTGTGTTTTCTTTTAAAAATTTAGGGTTTTGTTTTAAAGCATCTGGCGTGATAAAATATGCAATATCATTATTATAAATTCCCATACCAAGGACTGGCGATTTATGATAATTTTGACCAAAAACTTCTAGGTAAACGGCTATATCGCCATTTATTTGAAGATTATCTATGTTTTTTATGATTTGGATTTGGATTTCTTTTTTAGGCTCTTCTTTTTGTTTTTCTTTTTTTAAAAATGAATAAAATTCTAATTCCTCATATAGTTCATTTAATTTTTTTTGATCAGCATTTTGATATTTTGTATCTTCAACGGTAATTTTTAATGGAACATTTTTAACTATCGTAGCTAAATAGTATGATTTATAGGCATTTTCTTTGTCATTTCTGATTTTTTCACCTAATTTCCCTTTGATTTTATCAGCATTTTGATATATATTATCTAAGGTTTTATATTGGTGCAGAAGTTTTAAAGCTGTCTTTTCTCCTACTCCTTTAACACCCGGAATGTTATCTGAAGGGTCACCCATTAAAGCTTTTAGGTCAATGACATTTATCGGTTTAATACCATAGGCTTCTTCAAAAGTTTGTTCATTATACCTAATATAATCTTTTTGTTTTAAAAGTTTAATATCAACATCATTTGAAATTAACTGAAGTAAATCTTTATCGCTACTGACAATTGTACCAATAAAATCTTTATCATCATCGCAGAATTTAGCAAATGTCCCAATTATATCATCGGCTTCATAACCATCTATTTCATAGTATTTGATGCCCATTGCGGTTAATAGTTCTTTAGCTTTAGGGAATTGCTTTTTGAGTTCATCTGGGGTTTCTACCCTACCATCTTTATAGCCATCGTATTTTTCATGTCTAAAAGTTTTTCCTTTGTCAAAAGCAACTATTATATACTCAGGATTTTCTTCGTTTATTATTTTATTGATCATGTTTGTAAAGCCAAACAAAGCATTGGTCGGAAATCCTTTGCTATTATTCATAAAGTTACCGTTATAAGCCGTAGCATAGTAACTTCTAAACATTAAATTGTTTCCATCTATCATTATTATTTTTTTCATATGTATCACCCTAATAACATTTTAGCATTAATAAACACGTTATAACAAGAAAAAAGTTCTTGTTTTGAACTTTTTATTTTAGATCTTGAATAATTTTTTCATCTAAGCCGGTTAACCTTGATATAACAGATAAATCCATATTTTCTTTTAACATGTTTTTAGCTATTTCTAATGCTTTTCCTTTTGATCCTTGTTCTAGTCCTTGTTCTAGGCCTTTCTTATGCCCCTTTTTAACCGCTTCAGCATGATCGATTTTTCTCATCCATTCATCCATTTTGTCTTTGTCATATAATCCTATAATATTTTCATCTTCATTTAAATCTTCAATTATCTTTGCCATACTTTCTAACTCTTCATCTCCTTTAGAAATATCTCTAAGCTCTTTTCTACTAGTTATTTGAAACATTACTAGTATTTTCTCTAGCTTAGTTAAATTTTCTTTACCACCATTATAATATTTTTCTAAAGGTTTGACCATATTTATGTGGATTCTTTTAAAATTTTCTTCATCGGTAAATCTTCCTGTTTCATCTTTCATACTAAATTCAATAAATAATCTATCATCAAATCTATTTTTAACATTAAAATTTAATTGAAATACTTCACTATTATCTACTAAAACACCTGATAGATATCTATCATATGCTATTTTATGATGATATAGATTATTCTTAGCCACCATACTTGCTTCTGCACTTCTGTTTGCTTCTATATTAATAATAGTTCCTTCTACTTCAACTATAATGTCAGTTATCTTTTTTCTTTCTTTATAATTTTCTATTGGAAGTTCTGTATTAGCAAACACTAAATTTTCATAAATATAACTTGGAGAATATACAGTTACGTGACTTATAATTAAAGAAAGCAATTTTCTAAAATCAAGATTTTGAACAATTGATTTAAATATTGGATCAAACATTGAGCTCATTAAAATATCCGGATTTTTTCTTATATCAAATTTTTCTATATTTATTGTTTTTGGCATATATGCCTCCTCTCTATATGAGGTATCCCTCTATATAAAACATACGATTTTTTTACCATTTTTCCTTTTTATTTTTTTAAATTTTATTTTTTACTTTACACTTTGTCAAATAATAGGAATCTTTGGAGAATATGACAAAAAAGATAGTCTTTTAAACTATCTTTTAAAATAAGGTTAATTGACTTGATTCATCCATACCATCTAATATTCCCATTGAACGTAGTTTTTCAATTAAGGTTGAAGAAAGTTTAGCTCTTTTTTGTAAGTCTTCAATACTGATAAATTCTCTTTTTTCTCTTTCTTCTACAATGTTTTTGGCAACTACTTCACCTAAGCCATCAATAGATCTAAATGGTGGAATGAGATTTCCATCATCATCTATAACAAAATCGTGATAATGACTTTTATATAAATCAACTGGTTTAAATTTAATATTGCGTGCTAGAGCTTCTAGGGCAACTTTTAAGCATTCTAAGACAGATGATTCTTTATTTGTTGCTTCAAACCCCTTTTCATTTATTTCAATAACTCTTTGTTTAACAGCTTCATAACCTTTTATCATAGATTCAATATCAAAGTCGTCATATTCGGCAGAAAACTGAGCCGCATAATAAACAGCTGGTTTATGAACTTTATAGTATGCTAGTCTAAAGGCATTGATTACATAAGCTACGGCATGGGCTTTTGGGAACATGTATTTAATTTTTCGGCATGATTCGATAAACCATGGTTCAATGTCAGCTTGTTTTAATATTTCGACATATTCAGCCCATTGCTCTGGTTCTTTTGAGGCTTTTCCTTTTCTGACAAACTCCATTATTTTAAATGCTTTGATTGGCTCTACACCATGATACATTAAGTAAACCATTATATCATCACGACATCCAATTACTTCACTGAATGGAACAACACCTTGGTCAATTAAATCTTTAGCATTTCCATTCCAAACATCAGTACCATGTGATAAGCCTGATATTTTAACTAATTCAGCAAAGGTTTTAGGTTTCGTTTCTTTAACCATTTGTAAGGTAAACGGGGTTCCAAATTCTGGTATTCCTAAGGTTCCAGTATCATTCATAATTTGTTCTTTAGTTACACCTAAAGGTTTTGGAGATAAGAATATACCCATGGTTTCTTTATCATCTAATGGTACTTTGGTGACATCATCACCAGTTATGTTTTGAATTAATCTTAATTTAGTTGGGCCAGAATGGCCTAAAATATCTAGTTTTAAGACGTCTTGGTCAATGGCGTGATAATCAAAATGTGTTGTACGCCAAGCGGATGTTATATCATCAGCTGGGTACTGGAATGGTGTGAAGTCAAAGACATCCATATAACCAGGGATTACGACTATACCACCTGGGTGCTGACCAGTGGTTCTTTTAATGCCAGTACATCCTTTAGCTAATCTTTCAACTTCAGCTGTACGCATAGATATTCCTTTATCTTCACAATAACCTTTGACATAACCGAAAGCGGTTTTATCGGCAACAGTACCAATGGTTCCGGCTCTATAAACATTATCGACACCAAATAATACTTTAGTATATTCATGAGCAGCAGCTTGGTTTAAATCTGAAAAGTTCAAGTCTATGTCTGGCACCTTATCAGCATGGAAACCTAGGAATGTAGCAAATGGCATGTCCTGACCTTCTTTATTCATTTTAGTACCACATTTTGGACAGTTCATGTCTGGAAGATCATAACCACTTCCATAATCTTCTCCAAGAGATTTACCATCTAACTCAAAGATTGAATGTTTACAATTTGGACACACATAGTGAGGTGGCAAAGCATTAACTTCCGTTATACCCATCATGGTGGCAACTAAGGAAGATCCAACTGATCCCCTACTTCCTACTAAGTAGCCATCGTCGTTTGATTTTTTAACTAATTTTTGAGCTATTAAGTAAATGACATCGAAATTAGCACCAATAACACCTGTCATTTTATTTTTGATTTCTTCTTCGGTGATATTTGGATTTTCTTCTTTAAATAAATTAATTACACCATCTTTGTAACCACGCATTACTTCATTTAGTTTTTTATGAATTTTGGCTTGATATTCTTCTTCAGATAGATTATCTTTTGATATTAGTTTTTTTATGGTATTAAATGGCTCGTCACCATATAACTCCGAAGCTAATCTTTCTTCAATATTGTAAGGAAGCGGTTTGCCGTAGATACTTTCAGCTTTATCATATACCATATCGGTAGTTGTCTCTGTACAGTTTGGTATTTTAGGGGCAAAAGGAATACCGCCAGTATCAATAATTACTTCTATTATATCTATCATATCAGCTATTTTATTTGGATTATCGATTACTATTTCCTCGGCTAACTCTTCTGGTAAGAATGAGAAGTTTTCAAGCATTTCTTCAGTTGTTCTTAAATATTGTGATGGTATTTGTTTAATATCTTTTTTGGCTAGTGGATGTCTTCCACCACCAGGAACTTTTTGATTGACAATAATCTCTCTATATATTCTGTCTTCTGGCTCTATTTGGTGAACATCACCAGTAGCAACTATTAATTTACCTGATTCTTTGGTAACTCTGATGATTTTTTTAATATGATTTAATAATTCGGCTTTGCTGGCAAAATCACCCATTTGTAGTAAGTGATCGTAAACCTCAGGTGGCTGCACTTCTATATAATCATAGAAATTAATTAGATTAGCTAATTCTTCATCGTTTTTACTTCTGGCTAGTCTAAATATTTCACTTTCATAACAGCCACTACCGATTAATAAGCCTTCTCTATGTTTTTCTATTTCACTTCTTAGAATTCTTGGAGTTTTATATAAGTATTTTGTATTAGCTAAAGATATTATTTTAAATAGATTCTTTAAACCAGTTTTGTTTTTAGCTAATATATTTACATGATAACTAGAACCATATTTATGAATTTCGTCTTTAGAAACTAATTTATCTAAATCTTTAATGGTTTCAAAATTTCTAGATACTAGTTTTTTTAACATTTTATGAAAAACCAAAGCGGTTCCTTCGGCATCATAATCTCCTCTATGGTGAGCTGATTCATCCCATGGAACATCATATCTTTTAACTAAAGCTGACAAGCTGTGTCTAGCATAACCAGTATCTAAAGCTCTTGATAATTCTAAGGTATCAATTACGGTATTTTTAAATTCACCTAAGTTATATTTACTATGAGCCATAACAATAAATGAAACATCGAATTTAGCATTATGAGCAACCATAGGCAAGTCGCCCACCCACTCTTTGAATTTTTTGACGGTATTTTCTTCATTATCTTTATCTTTTAGCATATCGTCAGTTATATTAGTTAATTCAGTTATTTTAGCCGGTAGTTTTCTGCCGGGATTAATTAATTCGTCAAATCTATCAATTATTTCACCATTGTTTATTTTTACGGCACCTATTTCAATAATTGAATCGGCACCACCCGCATTAAAACCGGTTGTTTCTAAGTCGAAGACAACATAAGTTGTTTCTAATAGTTTTAAATCAGATGGCCTTAAAACGATGTTTACACTATCGTCGATTAAAGTAAGTTCCGTGCCATATAAAGCTTTAAATTTATCTTTGTCTTCTTTACCTTTATTATATTTGGTTACTAGATTGAAAACATGAGGAAAAGCTTGGCACCCATTATGATCGGTGATGGCAATAGCCTTATGACCCCAGTTCATAGCTGTTTCGACTAGTTTTACTTCATCGGCAACACCATCCATTTGGCTCATTTTAGTATGAGCATGAAGTTCTACCCTTTTTCTTGCAGCTTCGTCTTTTCTTACTTTATCTTTTTTGCTAGATATATTTATATCTCTAGCATTTAATACTATTTCGCCTGAGTATTTATCATTTTTAGTATAACCTCTAATAATATAATATTTTCCTTCTTTTAAAGCTTTTTTATATTTATTAAAATCGGTTTCTTCTCGGCAGAATATTTTGCAGTACATACTATCGGTGCCATCAGTTAATTTTAAGGTGATAATTTTAAAGTTTGATTTAGAAGATTCAAATAGATCTATACCAAAAACTTTCGCATCTACGGTAACACTATCCATTTCAAAGGTAATTAGGTTGATTGGAGTTGGATCTTCTGTTATTTCTTTTCCCATGATAAACGGGCTTTCTTTTTTTACTTCTACTTTAGGAATTACTTTGGTTTTTTCTTTTTCTATTTCCTCTCTTAGTTCCATAGCTTTTTCTTCATTTATTTTAGTTATTATTTTTACGTTAAAACCAGCATTATTTAAATCTTTTTCTAATATTTTTTTAATACTATTAAATTTCATCTCTTCAGCTTTATTAGTTAATTCAATTAATAGATTTTCTTCATCTAATTTTAAAGAAAGATTTATAAACATTTTTAATAAAGGTGCTTCTTTACTATAGTTTTCTAAAAAATGATTATAATATTCGGTTAGAATTTCGATATTAAAATTACTAGTAGTTATTTTTGATTTTATAGATTTAACATTAAATCTTTGTTTTAAGTTTTTATTAAACTTTTCATATAAGGTAAGTGGGAGTGGTTTTGTTAAAGATATGCAGAAAACGTATTTGTCTTTAGCTTTATTACAAACAATTTTTTCTAATTTACCACCATCAAAAAATGAAGTTTCATTTATCTTTATTTGCTCTAATAGTAATTTTAATTTGTCATTCATTTTAACCACCTTTTTTATTATAGCACAGTTTTATACATAAACCGTATAAAAGTTTGCTTTACATTTGCTTTAAGTGTAATTTGTACGTTTATATTATGTTTATTTTATTAGCTTTTTAGTAATGTTTTCGAAAATTATGGTTATATATATGGAAGATAATTATTTAAGGAATGTCAAATAAAAGTAAAGAAAAAGAGCTAATTTAAAGCCTTTTGTTTTGGTTTTGATAGCTCTTTATAGTTTAAGTTAAAGTATATTATTCGATGAGGAATTGAAACTTCTTTAACGAGAACATATACTTTTTCACCTAATTTTAATTTTTGATTATGACCTATTGCTTTAGCATGGGCTAAATCCTGAGGGGTAACATGACCGATGATATTATTATCTAATTTTATTTCTGTATCATATGGAGTCATGTTAATAATTCTTCCGGTATATATTTTCCCGCTATCTATCTCATATTCCCTTTGCATGTACTGAGCCATTTTTAAATCTAAAGTTTCTTTTTCAGCTTGGTCAGCTTCTCTTTCCATAAAAGAATCATGTTCACAAATTTCAGGTAATTTAGAATAATAACTTAAAAGTTCTTTTAATTCATATTTGTCATAAGGGTTGGTTAAGCGGTGGGCCATTAAATCAGGATGTCTTCTAATAGGTGAGGTGAAATGAGTATAGTATGTTAATCCTAAGCCATAATGACCAGCAGAGTCGGATGAATACTTAGCTTTACTCATGCTTTTTAAGATCAATTTAGAAATAATGGAATAATTTTCGCTGTCTTTAAAATATTCTAAGAAGAAATTAATATCACTAGAATTATAATGACCATTTTTAATTTTATTTATTAAACTATCTGCTTGTTCTTTAGAACATAATTTTTCTTTTTTTAAAGTTTTTAAAGCTTCGATAAGGTTATCGTCGTTTGGACTACCATGCACTCTATATAACCAAGGTGTCTCTAACCATCTATGATATTCGGCTACACAGCTGTTGGCGGCAATCATAAAGTTTTCAATGAGTCTTTCAGCTTGGTGTTGATGGCGAGAGGCAAATTTTAATGGTTCTCCAGTTGGTGAGGTAATTACTTTTATTTCGTCAGAGTCAAAGTCAACTTTACCTTCTTTTTTACGTTTGGCAGTTAATATTTTTGATAGTTCATTCATGATTATTAAAGTATCTTTAAATTCTTCATAATCTTCGGGAACTATATCTTTTTCTAATATTTTATTGACATCGTCATAATTCATTTTTTTATTAGAATTGATAACACTATCATAAATCTGATAATCTAAAATATCACCATTTTCTGATATGATCATATCGACAGTTTTAGTTAGGCGGTCGACATTTTCATTTAATGAACATATACCATTAGATATTTGATGAGGAAACATTGGAATAACAGAGTCCGCTAAATAAGCTGAAGTACCTCTTTTTTTAGCTTCAATGTCTAAAGGGCTATTTTCTTTAATATAATAGCTAACATCGGCAATATGGACACTCAAAAGATAATTTCCATCTTTTGTTTTAGTGATACTAATAGCATCATCCATATCTTTGGTATCTTTTCCATCAATGGTGAATATTTGCTCTCCTCTTAAGTCTACTCGGCCTTTTAAGTCTTCCTTTCTGACTTTATCAGGAATAGTTTTTAACTCTTCTAAAACATCTTCGGGGAAGTCTTTAAAAAAGGCGTGCTGGGCAGCAATAGTAGCAATTTCAATGTCGGGGTCATCTTTGTGACCAACAATTTTTTCAATATGTCCTTCAAAGACAGATTTATTTTCAATAATAGCAATTCTTTCTTTATCAAGATCAACTAATACTCTACTGCCAATGACTAAATTTCTTAGCTCTTCTTTAGGACAAATAACTCTGACATTTCCATGAACAGTATATGGAATAAATTCTCCTTCACCGGCATATTCAAAAATAGCTTGTCCTTTAGCTCTTTTAATTATCTTTTCAACTTCAGCGTTGGCATAGTTGGTTTTTCCATGATGAATATTTTTTAACACAACGGTATCTCCATCTAAGGCTCCGTTTAAATAGCACTCATCTATTAAATATTTAGTTTTACTACCTTTATATTCAATGAAAACAAAACCATTGCCTGTTTTATTAATATGAATTTCACCTTGAACTTTGCCTAACTGTTTTGAATCAAAATTTTTATAAAAACCTTGTTCATCTAAATAGATTTGACCATCTTCTTCTAATGTTTTTAAAGCATTAATAAAAGAAGCTTGCATGGTTTCTCCTTTGACGTTTATAGCCTTACGGAGTTCATCTTCTGTAAGCTTCTTTAATTTTATATGTTTCATTATTTCTGTTTTAATTTCTTCTGCACTTTGTATTATCATTATAATCTCACCCTACATTTTCATTATAACGAGTTTTTACACATTTAACAATAGTTTAGGTAAATTTTCTAAAAATTGTTAAAAATGAATATGTAGCGGTCTTTACCGGTTAAATCTTTTTCAGTGATAATTTTAGAAGTTGGAAGATATTTTTGAGCTATTTGAGTAACCTCTTTACTTTGAGTCATACCAATTTCAAAGGCAATGATACTTTTTTCCTTTAAATGTGGTTTTATATTTTTTAATATTTCTTCATAGAAATATAAACCATTATGATCTGCATATAGAGCTATATGGGGTTCATTATTTTTGACTATTGGATCGATTTCTTCGTTTTTGGCAATATATGGTGGATTACTAATTATGATGTCAAATTGACCATTTATGTTTTTTAAAATATCACTTTGTTTAAAGTCTATTTGAACATGATTTTGCTTTGCATTTATTTGGGCAACATTTAAAGCTTTTTTTGATATATCAGTGGCCAAAACATGACAATTTAAATGTTTGGCTAAAGCAATGGCTATGGCTCCACTACCTGTACCAATGTCTAAAATATCTAATGGAGAAGTAAGTTTTTTCGAATAATTAATCGTTTTTTCCACTAAGGTTTCAGTTTCAAATCTTGGAATTAATACATCTTTATTTACTAAAAGAAAAACGTCGTAGAAATCAATGCTTCCAACGATATATTGAACTGGCTGGCCTTCTTTTAAAGCTTTTAAGCCAGCTTCTAATTTGTCTTTTGAAAGGTATTTTTTTAAATATTCTATATCTGTCATTTATGCTTCTTTTAATTTTCTATTTTGATCTTCCGTAATTAAGGCCTCAATAATATCGTCTAAATTACCTTCCATTACTCTATCTAAATTTTTAGTAGTATAACCTATGCGATGATCTGTGACTCTATTTTGAGGGTAATTATAAGTTCTAATTTTTTCTGATCTATCACCAGTGCCGATTTTACTACGTCTTTCTGATCCTAATTCTTCTTCTTGCTCTCTTAGTTTTGCCTCATAAAGACGAGTTCTAAGCATCTGCATGGCTTTTTCTTTATTTTGAATTTGGCTTCTTTCATTTTGACAAGTGACGACAGTGTTGGTTGGAAGATGGGTAATTCTAACAGCACTATCGGTGGTGTTGACGCATTGTCCACCAGCTCCAGTACTTCTGTAGACATCGATTCTTAAATCAGCTGGATTTATTTGAACATCTACTTCTTCAGCTTCAGGCATAACTAAAACAGTAGCAGTTGATGTATGAACACGCCCCTGCGTTTCAGTGACAGGAACACGCTGAACGCGGTGAGCACCTGATTCGTATTTTAATTTAGAATATACATTGTCGCCTTTAACCATAAATTCGACTAATGGAAAACCTCCAGCATCTGAATGTTCCTCAGCTAAAACTTCGATTTTCCATCCTTGCTTTTCAGCATATTTGGTGTACATTCTATATAAATCACCAGCAAAGATATTAGCTTCGTCACCACCAGCTGCGCCTCTTATTTCAACGATAACATTTTTGCCATCATTCGGATCTTTAGGAAGCAGTAAAACTTCAATCTGTGACTCTAACTCTTCTTTTTCTTGATTTAATCTAATCATTTCTTCTTTAGCAAACTCTCCAAGCTCTTTATCTTTAGTCATTTCCTTAGCTTCTTCTAAATCAGATTTTATTTTTTTATATTTTTGATATGCGTCATAAGCATCTTTTAGAGAAGCTTGCTCTTTTGATAGTTCTAAAGTTTTTTTGATGTCACTTAAAACTTCAGGTTTGCTTAACTGACCAGATAGTTCATTATATTTTTCTTCAATTGCAATTAATCTTTCTATCATTTTTAATCACCTTTTTTCGTATAGATTATACTATATTTTATGTTTTTAGGCAAATGTATATAGCTGTTTATTTTTATTATTTGGGTGGTATTTTGTTTTTATTTTAGTCATATACTTTTTTAGAAAGGATGGACAAATATGGACAAAATAGACAGTGTAATTACTTCGCTTAACCACAGCATTACAATTAACGAGAGAAAAAATATTATTATTACAGGGGTTAAGAAAATAGAGAGCTTTGATGAAAATGAATTTTTTATGGAAACGAGTATGGGTAATTTAACTTTAAAAGGTGAAGGATTAGAAATTATAAAATTAGATACATATCAGGGAAATGTTTCGATTAAAGGAAAAGCAAATAGTATTACTTATACGGAAGATGGAGTTAAAGAAAAAGATGGCGGATTATTTAATAAGTTATTTAAATGATGAGTTTAGATATTCAAATTGTTTCTTTATGTTTTTCTTTCTTTTTTGGTATATTTTTTTCTTTACTTCTAAATATTAATCAAAAAATAATTTACAGTAGTAAAACTTTTATAAAATTATTTGGAACAGTTTTGGTGGTTTTTTTGAGTGTTCTGATTTATTTTATTTTACTTTTATATATTAATAACGGAATCTTTCATCCTTATGAAATGATTATGATCACTTTAGGTTTTTATGTGGAAAATATGCTGCATAAAATGAAAAACAAATCTTCTTTGTAAACATTTTGTCTAAAAAGAACACCTACATTGTAAAAGGAGGCGAAAAATGCTATACTTTTACTAGAAAGATAGGTGATAACATGGCGAAGAAAAAAGTACCTAAAAAGGCTAAAAGAAGATTGCTGGTATTTGGTCCAATTGCTATTTTTGTTATCATCTATTTTGCTTTTACTTTAGTAACAACAGCGATGGATTTATATACTTTACAAAATGAAGAGAAAAAACTAACTGAACAATTAAGCACTTTGAAAAGTGATGCGAGTGATTTAAAAACCGAAATTACTAAATTACAAGATAAAGATTATGTAGCTAGATATGCGAGAGAAAATTATTTATATACAAAAAATGGCGAATATGTTATTAAAACTGAAGATAATAATGACGAGCAGAAAAAAGAAGTAAAAAAAGATGAAGCTTATATTATATATTTATGTGTAGGTATAGCTATTTTTATTATTTTATTTATAGTTATAAAGCACAAAAAAAGAAAAAGTTCCAAGTGAACTTTTTTATAATTTGAAATCATCAACAATTTCATCATTCATATCTTTGCCATCAAAGTATAATTTACTTTTAAATTTAAAAATTAAAGCGATTATATTACTTGGGAAAGATTTAACTAGTTTATTATAATCGGTAATAATGTCATTATAATATTTTCTAAAAGCGACAATTTCGGCTTCTGATTCATTTAAAGCAATATCTATTTTCATAAATGATTCAGCGCTTTTAAGTTTAGGAAATTTTTCTTTATATTTTTCAAACTCTTTTAGCGCATCATATAATTTTCTATCTAGTTCAAAGTTAGTTAGTTTCCTTGAACGTAGTTTTACGATTTGATTTAAAACATCTTCTTCGGTTTTTGTGTTTTCTTTGATTATATCGATAGATTTGCTTAATAAATCAAATCTTTTTCTTAATACAGAATCGATATTAGCTTCAGCTTCATTAATTCGAATAATCAAAACTTGAAATTGATTGTAACTATTAGATACCCAAATTATAAGTAATGAAATAGCTAATAAAATAGAGGTTATAACAATAAAAGTACTCATATCATCACCTTAAAAATATTATAACAAATAATAATGGCGATTTCAATTGGTTGGGTAAAATTCAGGATCAGAAATAATTCGCTCATCAAATTTTATGTAGTTAACATATATAATTAAAATTAAATACCAATCACCGGTAGTAGGATCACTTAAGATAATATGGTCACGTCCTGATTGTTCTATAATACCAGAAAAAACTTTATTTCGCCATTCGTCTGAATCAGGATAAGAAGCATATACTTCTACTTTTTTTCCGCGGTTTAATCTTAAGATGTTTTCAATGTAAGACTGTTCTACAGGCACATTATAATTCATTTGTGTTTGCTGATTAGGTATGTTTCCACTTCCACTATAAATAGGTGTTCCGGGGAAACCATTTTGGTTTACAAAATTATTGTTCATTTAATCATCCTTTCCATAATAATATATTCTTTAAAGTTTAAAATATGTTATACTTAAATTGAGGAGGTATATCATGAAAGTAATATTAGGTGTGTCTAATAGACATGTTCATTTAAAGGAAGAAGATTATAAAATATTGTTTGGTGACGAAAAACTAAATAAAGTTAAAGATCTGCGCCAACCGGGTCAATTTGCTTCTGACAAGTTTGTGACTATTCAAAATGGTGAACGAAGAATCGAGCATGTCAGAGTACTTGGACCTATTCGAAATTATACTCAAGTCGAAATTTCAAAAACTGATGCTTATACTTTAAAAGTTAATCCACCTATTAGAACTTCTGGTGATTTAGATGGTTCTAGTCCAATTACAATTATTGGGCCAAATGGTCAAATTGATTTAAAAGAAGGATGCATTTTGGCTAATCGTCACATTCACATTAGTCCGGCAGAAGTTAAGCAATATCATCTAAAAGGGGTTAAAAAAGTTAAAGTTAAAGTTGATGGCGAAAAAGGCGGCATTTTAAACAATGTTTATTTAAAAGTATTAGAGCCATCACTTTTAGAGATGCATGTCGATACTGACGAGGGAAATGCTTTTGGAATTAAAACTGGTGATGAGTTAGAGATAATCGAATTAGAAAGGGATGAGTAAATGAAATTACACAATAAAACGGCTATAATTACTGGCGGCGCTATGGGTAATGGGCTTGGAATTGCGAAAGTGTTTTTACAAGAAGGCGCAAATGTGGCTATATTAGATTATGACGAAAAAATTAAAGACACTGTGGAAAAATTTAAAGAACAAAATTACAATGTTTTAGGTTATAAAGTAGATATTAGAGATGCTGATAAGGTAAAAGAGATAGTAAAAGATATTTATGAAAAGTTAGGAAAAATTGATATTTTAGTTAACAATGCTGGTGTCTGCCGATTAAAACCATTTATCGAGATGGAAGATGAGCTTAGAGATTTTCATTTCGATATTAATATTAAAGGTACTTGGAATGTAACTAAAGCAACTATTCCTTATATGCAAGTAGGCTCTATTATTAATCTTTCAAGTGTAACAGGACCGCTTGTAGCTGATAGTGGTGAGGTGGCATATGCGACTACTAAAGCGGCTTTAATTGGTTTTACAAAAGGATTGGCCGCAGAACTGGCTTGCAAAAACATTCGGGTTAATGCAATTATGCCCGGTTATATTATGACCCCTATGGTTAGTAATATGGCTAAAGAAACTAATGCGGATGACCCTGATAGTGTAGTTGAAGGTATAGCTAAGGGCATTCCAATGAAGAGACTTGGTACTATTGAGGAACTAGGTCATTTGGCAGCTTTTTTAGCATCTGATGAATCTAATTATATAACTGCACAAGGTATAATAATTGATGGTGGATCAACTTTACCAGAAACAATGACAATGGGTGTTTAAACTACTTATCTTAGTAGTTTTTTCTTGACATTTTTTTGTTTAATTAATATAATAACTGGCCAAAGGGTGATTATATGTCTGAAAAATCTATTAAAGATAAGTATGTACAATTTTTTGTAGAAAGATTTGTTTATAGTGTAGCAGAGCTCGAGGAATTAGAAAATACTGAACAAAGAAATATTTTAATGCTTAACATTCTAGAAGCTTTTTCTTATTTGCTTTTTGATAGTGATATACTGACAATTGGTGATATTATCAGAACTGGTGATATTATAAATGAGAGCTATGATGTTCCAAAAGGACTTAGAAGGATTGGGGTTACAGCTGGGGCTAAAGCATCTTTCTCACCTATTGAGCCATATAAAATTCCAAATGAACTTAATATGCTTATTTATCAATATTATCACAATTGGGATGAATTAGATCCATTCCTTAGAGAAGCGATGTTTAATATAAAATATATGCGTATTCATCCATTAGAGGATGGAAATAAACGTAGCGCTAAATTAATTATGACGTCTAATCTTTGGAAAATGGGAATACCACCTGTAATTATTACTAAAGAAGATACAGATGAATATTATGATTTTATTAATAACTTTGATTATGATGGGTTTGCAGAGTTTTTAAGACAAAGATCTAATGTAGAGACCAATACAATGTGTGGTTTTTATAAAAGTTTAAAAGGATTATCATTAATTGATGAAGTTAAAGGGGAAGAGGTAAAAAAACTTATTTTAACAAAATAGATCACGATTTTTCGTGATCTATTCTTGTTTTACTGTCGGTATAGCTTCATCTAACGAAGATTTGTTTTCAACTGGCTCAGTGCCTTTTATATAATATAATACTTTTGCTTTTGAACTATCGGTAGCTGCTTTGCCACTTATAGGATCAATGGCAACGCCAACAACATTGCTTGGAGTTTCATACCATGTTTGATCATCGTTTTTACCTTCTAAATATTTTTCCATAATATCAACCCATGTGTTTTTTAAATTTGAACTATCTTTGCTAGAAACATCTTTATTATCATCATAACCGGTCCACATACCAACTAATAATTCTTTATTATAACCAAATATCAAATTATCGGTATTTGTTGTACCAGATTTTACAGCATATTTATGAGTCATTTTGGGCGCTATACTAAGACAAGTTGGGGTATTATAATTTTTAAATTCTTTAGCGTATGTAGTTGTGAGCAATTCATTTAAAATATATACAGTGTTTTTATTTAAAACGTTTTCTGGCGTTTGTTTATATTCATATAGAATATTTCCCTCCATGTCGGTAATTTTACTAATGAAATAAGGTTTTACTTTATAGCCTTCATTAGCTAATACACTATAAGCGGCCATCATATCCATCATATTTATTTCTTCGGCACCTAAGGCAAGGGATGGAAGTGTATTTAAATTTTCATTAATACCTACTCTTTTTAAAATATCTGGCAAAGCTTCATCGCCTAAAAAAAGATGAGTCTTAACTGCATAAATATTATCGGAATAACTAATGGCGGCGGCTAAGCTTATTGGTCCATTAGCATATTCGTCGTTATAATTTTTAGGAGTATATGTTTTACCACCAGAAAAACTAAAGGTGGTTTTTTCACTTGTAAATGTAGTTGAAGGAGTAAAACCATTTTCTAAAGCAGAATAGTATAAAAATGGTTTTATGGTGGAACCAACTTGTCTTTTGGCCATGGTAGCTCTATTATACTGGCTTTTATTATAATCTCGTCCACCTGTTAAAGCTAAAACTTTACCGGTTTTTGGATCCATGATTACTCCCGCTAATTGAATATCTGAATTTGTAATATTTTTATTGGCGCTTTCTTCTAAAGTTGTTTGGGCTTTCATGTCTAAGTTGGTATAAATTTTTAAACCACCTGTTTCTAAAAAAGAGGATGGAATGGTTTTAATCGATTTTAATTCATTCATAACTGCGTCTTGATAATACATCATCATTTTTAAATTATCACTATCATCACTTTTTTCATAGTTTAGTTTGGTATTATAAGCTATATCGGCTTGGTTTTCAGTGATATAGCCATTTTTAACCATTGAATTTAAAATTAATTTTTGCCTTTTTTTTGCGCTTTTTTCGTCAATTAAAGGTGAATATTTACTGGGATTTTTAGGTATGCCAGCAAGCATACTGGCTTCGGCTAAGGTTAAATTTTTGGCACTTTTGTTAAAATAATATTTAGAAGCATTTTCAATACCAAATATACCTCCATAATTGATTGTATTCAAATAACCTTCTAAAATTTCATCTTTAGTATAATGTGATTCTAGTCTAATAGTAATCCATGCTTCTTTGATTTTCCGGTTCCATGTTTTATCAAAATCTAAAAATAGATTTTTAGAGTACTGCTGGGTAATGGTTGAAGCTCCTTGTAAAGTTTCGCCTGATGTAATATTAATCATCATAGCTTTGATAATTCTTAAAAAGTCAAATCCTTGATGTTTATAAAAATTTTTATCTTCTACTGAAATTGTGGCATTGATTAAATCTTTAGAAATGTCTTTTAAACTAACATTTTTATTAGAACTTGCTGTATATATATCTCCATTAATATCATATAAATGATAACCGTTAGCGCCAGTAATTGGCAACTTAGGTTGCATTTTAGCATATAAATATATACCGAAGTAAATAATAATAAAAAAGAAAAGAATGCCAATTATAATGTATGGCCATTTTTTATGTTTTTGTTTTTTTACTTTTTTCATTATATCACTTCGCTTTCTAAATTTATTATTGGAAATTTTTTGAAAAATATAAGTAAAAAAAAATATATATGTGTTATAATTTTTGTGCGAGGTAATAGAATATGAGTAAAATAAAAATAAAAGCTTTTTTAAAAAACGACAAAGAAACACATGTTTTTGACGGAAAAGGTATAAAAAAAAATAATCAACTGATTTATTTAGACGGTAAGGTTCAAACAACCGTTATTATTGATGATATGATTACAATTAAAAGAAGAGACAGATATGAACTAGAGCTTAATTTTAAAAAAGGGATGAAAAGTTATGGAAAATATATAAATGAGTACGGAAATTTTGAATTTGAAGTAGAAACTATAGATTTAGTTAAAACAAATAATAGTCTTAAAATTGCTTATAAACTAAAAGATGGAGATTATTATATCAATACATTTACATATAATTTAGAATTTACTCTTGACACATAGATAGAATATGATACAATGTTTTAAGATTAATTCTAAAAAATTAGGAGGTATAATATGAAATTATCAAAAATGACTAAGGAAGAGTTAGAAAGTTATTCATATACAGATTTAGCAGCAATGATTTTAAAAGAAGAAAAAAAGAGTTTAAACACTCCAACTTTATTTAAAAAAATATGTGGTTTACTAAATTTAACTGAGGAAGATTATGCGAATAAGATTGGTGATTTTTATACTACTTTAACAACCGATAAAACGTTTATTTTATTAGATGATGCTTCATGGGATTTAAGAGATCGCCACTCAGTAAAAGTTACATTAACTGAGGAAGATACAGATGATGAAGAGGATTTGACTGAAACTGAAGATGAACTTGATGATGAACTAGATGATATGGCTCCAGATAATGTACATGATATGGATGACGATGCTGAAATTGACGATCCAGATTTAGATGATGTAGATGATGTAGACGATGATTTAACTATTATAGATGAAGATGAACTCGATTGAGTTCATCTTTGCTTTTCTTTAGACATGTTTTCAGTGATTAATTTAGCTAGTTTTTGAACATTACGATTAGTGTTTTGAAAACTAGTAATCAAATATATACCTTTTTTAATAATATTTTCTTTAGTCACGTTAATTTTATCATTTTTTTGACATTTTAAAAATTCTTTTGGAATAATTCCGATACCTAAATTTTTAATTACTAATTCATATATTTGTGTATAACTATCTACAATAATATAATTAGCGGTTTTCTTATATTCTGGAAATAAATTGATAAAGTTTATATCATTACATATGATTTTTTTTGTGGATTGAATGGTGTTTACGGTGTTATTTTCAATAATGCAGAAATTAAGAGTTCCTATTTGGGTAATATTTAATTCTTTATTATAGGTGTTTATATCAGTTAGCTGAGCAATTCCTATATCAATTTGCTCATTGCATATTTCTGATAGTAACTTCTTTTGTTTGCTTATTTTTATGCTTATTTTAAAATTTCTTTTATTTAAAATTTGTTTTAATGGCATCGTTGTACATGCTTGAAAGAATGGGTCACTAATACCAATTTTTAATTCTTTCACTTGTTCTTCTTGTCTGAATGAAATATCTTGCTCGGCTTTTAATAATTGATCAATTGCCGGTTTAATTTGTTTGTATAGTTCCCTTCCCTCTTTAGTTAGCTTTATTCCTTTTGTATTTCTAATAAATAAAATAGTGTTTAACTGTTTTTCTAAATTTTTTATACTTTTGGTAATAGCGGGCTGAGAAATAAATAATTTTTTGGCAGCTTCAGTGATAGTTGAAGATTCAGCTACAACAAGAAAAATTTTATATAATTCATAATTAACATTCATACTTAAGCCCTCCAAAATATAACAAAATCCAAGCAAGTATTCCAGATACTGCTTGGACATAAACATAATACAAAATTAACAATCTATTTCAATTATATAGCTATACGCCCTTTTAAGTCAACTGTTTTTGGCTTTTTTCACAATCACCTGTTATAACATTTAGTTATTGTTGTATAACCAATAGATATACTTTTTCGGCAATAAAAATTAAAAAAGACGAACTACTCGCCTTTTTCTTCTTTAACTTTATTATATTCTTCGAGAATAGCATCTTCAAACATTTTACGGCACTCAGGTGTAATTGGATGTGCGACATCATGATAAGTACCATCGCTGTTTTTACGACTTGGCATTGCAACAAACAAGCCGTTATCACCCTCGATAATTCTAATTCCGTGAATTGCGAAGCAGTCATCTACTACTACTGATACGATACCACGCATACGGTTTTCACTGTCGACTTTGCGAACGTTGACTGATGTGATTTTCAAGCTAA
>CALVWP010000046.1 GCA_944367495.1 uncultured Bacilli bacterium | reverse complement strand
TAGGTTCGAGTCCTACATCAGGCGCCACTTATTTGCCTAATTAGCTCAGTTGGTAGAGCAAACGGCTGTTAACCGTTGGGTCGTAGGTTCGAGTCCTACATTAGGCGCCATCTTTTTTTTGTATATTTTAATGGAGGCGATATTATGCAGAAGTTTACTAAAGAAATGGTTGATGATTATGCAGATAAGTTATTAATTGGTCTTACAGAAGAAGAAAACAAAATGGTTTTAGATGAGTTTGAAATTATTGATAAAACTATTGATGTTATTAATGAAATTCCAAATATAGAAAAAGTGGAGCCAATGACACATTGCTTAGATAATTTTGAGTATGAACTGCGTGAGGATGTGCCTGAGGAATCTATTGCAATAGAAGATTTACTTTCTAACTGTGATGATGCAACAGTAGATGGCGAAGTTGAAGTGCCAAGGATGGTGGGTTAATATGAGTTATATGAATAAAACAATAGAACAGATACATGAAGCTTTAGTTAAAGGTGAGGTTACCAGTAAAGATTTAATTAAAGAATCTTTAGAAAAATCTTATGAGGTTCAAGATAAATGTAATGCTTTTGTGACTATCATGGATGATGCGAAAGAAGAAAATGTAACTGATGAACTTTTATCTGGCATTCCTTATGGTATTAAAGATAATTACAGTACTAAAGGTATTTTAAGTACAGGTTCTTCTAATACATTAAAAGATTATGTGCCATTTTTTACAGCAACAGCTATTAATAATTTAACTAAAAAAGGAGCAGTTGCAGTTAATAAAACGGTTTTAGATGAGTTTGGTATGGGCGGAACTGGAACGACTGGACATACTGGTGTTGTTACTAATCCATGGGATAAGACTAGAATGTGTTCAGGATCTTCAGCAGGTAGTGCGGCAGCGGTAGCAGCTGGTGTTTACCCTTATGCGACAGGTAGTGATACTGGAGATTCGATTAGAAAACCGGCGGCTTACTGTGGTATTGTCGGTTACAAACCAACTTATGGTATGATATCGCGTTATGGTTTATTTCCTTTTGCCAGTAGTTTAGATCATTGCGGGGCTTTAACTAGGTCAGTTAAAGATGCAGCTATTGTTGTTGATGGAATGAAGGGAATAGATAAATATGATATGACTTCATGGGATTCTAAAGATATGCATTTGTATGAATCTATAGATGGCAAGGTTAAAGGTAAAAAGCTTTGTTACATTAAAGAATTATGTGATATTAATATGTATCCTAATGCGGATGCGGAGTTAAAATTACATTTGGAAAACTTTATGAAAACTATAGAAAAATGTAAGAGTCTTGGGATGGAGGTTACTGAAGAGTCTGTCGATATGACTTTACTTAGTGCGGTGCCTTCAGTATATGTAGTTATATCTTGCGCGGAAGCTACTAGTAATATGAGCAATTTAACTGGGTTTATTTTTGGCCCTAGAGCAGAGGGCGATAAGTGGGATACTGAGATGAAAAACTATAGAACAAAAGGGTTTTCACCCCTTATTAAAAGAAGATTTGTTATAGGTTCTTATGTACTGCAAGCGGAAAATAAAGATAGGTATTTCCACAATGCTCAAAGAGTTAGAAGACTTGTCGTAGATAAGTGGAATGAGTTATTTGAAAAATATGATGCAGTTATTTTACCGGTTGGAACAGGTCCAGCTAAAAAAATAGAAGGTTCTAAAGATGTTTTAGATAAAAATGAAGCTATTTTAGAAGATCATTTACAAATTGGTAATTTTGGTGGTTTTCCTTCAATTACAATTCCAAATGGTTTTGTTTCTAATTTACCAGTTGGTGTTAATATCACAGGTAAATGTTATGATGATATAAATGTTTTAAATATTGCTTATGCACTTGAGAGTTCTATGGAGTATAAAAATCAAATAGCGAGGGAGGTTAAATAATGGGATACAAAGTATTAATTGGTTTAGAGATGCACTGTGAGATTAGTAATACCAAAACTAAAGTATTTTCTTCGGCTATAAATGGTTATAGCGAAAAAGCTAATACAAATATTAGACCGGTTGATATGGCTTTCCCGGGAACACTTCCTCTTGTCAACAAAGAAGCAGTTAGACTTTCTTTAATGGCAAGCATGATTTTAAATTGTAGTCAGCCCGAATATTTATATTTTGAGAGAAAAAATTATTATTATCCTGATTTGCCTAAAGGATTTCAGATTACGCAGGAAACGAAACCCGCACCTATTGGTAGTTATGGTAAGTTAGAGTATGAGGTAAATGGCGAGAAGAAAACTGTTAGAATAAATAATTTACATTTAGAAGAGGATGCAGCTTCTTCCGATCATTATGCTTCTGGATCTAGAATTAATTATAATAGGGCAGGTGTACCTTTACTTGAACTTGTTACGGAACCTGATTTTAGATCAGCTGATGAAGCGGTGGCTTTTTTAGAGACAATGAGAAGTATTTATCAGTATGCCGATATTAGTGAAGCTGATAGTAAAAAAGGTCAAGTTAGATGTGATGTCAATGTGTCTATTATGGAAGATAATTTAGATGAAAATGATCCTAAAAACTGGGGGACTAAAATTGAAATTAAGAATGTTAATTCCTTTGGTGGGGTTAGAGATGCGATAAATTATGAAATTCAAAGACAAATTGATTTAAAAGAAGACGGAAAATATGATGAGATGCCTCAGCAAACACGTAGATGGGATGAAGAATCTGGAACGACTATTTATATGAGAAGTAAAGTAGATGCGATTGATTATAAATATTTTGTAGAACCAAATATTCCAAAGTTTAAAATTTCTAAAGAGTGGTTAGAAGAAATTAGAAAGAGTATTCCAAGACTTGCTTTAGAAAGAAAAGAAGAATATATAAATGAATATGGAGTTTCTGATTATGATGCGAGTATTTTAGTTAAAGAAAAGGCTGTGGCAGATTTTTTTGAAAAAACAATTAGTTTAGGAGCTAATCCTAAAAGTGCTTCTAACTGGATTACGACTAATTTACTAGGTAATTTAAATAAAATGGAATTAACGATTGATGAAGCTAAATTAACACCTTCACATTTAGCAGAGCTTATTAAAATGGTTGAAGATAAAGAAATTTCTTCTCAGCAAGCTAAAGGAGTATTTACAGAAAGTTTGGAAACTGGCAAATCTCCTCATGAGATAGCTAATGAGAAAGGTTTAAAACAAATTACTGATGAGGGTGAGATTGTTAAAGTGGCTAATCAGGTTTTAGACGAAAACCCTGATGTTATAAAACAATATAAAAATGGTAAAACTAATATGGTCAACTATTTAGTTGGACAGGTTATGAAAAAAACAGGTGGGAAAGCTAATCCTAGTTTAGCTAGAGACGTTATGGCTAAAGAGATAGAAAAGAGGTAAGGCAATGAAATATAGAACACAGTATATTAATGAACTTTCTGAAGAAAATATTGGAAGTGTTGTTAAAGTTTGTGGATTTGTTGAAAACATTCGTGATCATGGTGGAGTTATTTTTGTCGATGTTAGAGATGAAACGGGCGTTTTACAAATTGTGAGTAATGATGATAGTATTTTTAACGGTTTAACTAAGGAATCTTCAGTTACTTTAAGTGGTAAAGTTCGGATGAGAGATGAGGAAAATTTTAATCCGAAAATTTCGACTGGAACGATTGAGGTTTTGGTAGATAAATTTGAAGTTTTAGGTAAAGCTAATAATGAACTTCCTTTTGAGATTATTACATCTACTAATGTTAATGAAGAAGTTAGGTTAAAGTACCGTTATTTAGATTTAAGAAACCCAAAAGTTCACGAAAACATTTTATTTAGAAGTAAAGTTATTAAATATTTAAGAGATGTTATGGAAGAAAAAGGATTTGTAGAAATACAAACACCTATTTTAACTGCATCTTCGCCTGAGGGAGCTAGAGATTATTTAGTACCTTCACGTAAATATAAAGGTAAATTTTATGCTTTACCACAAGCTCCACAGCAATTTAAACAGTTACTTATGGTGGCTGGGTTTGATAAATATTTTCAGATTGCCCCTTGTTTTAGAGATGAAGATGCACGTGCGGATAGATCACCTGGAGAGTTTTACCAATTAGATATGGAAATGGCTTTTGCTTCAGCTGAAGATGTTTATGAAGTGGCTGAAGACGTTATGTATAAAACATTTACTAAATTTTCTTCTAAAAAAGTTTCACCTAAACCTTTTAGAAGAATTACTTATAAAGAATCTATGCTTAAATATGGAACAGATAAACCTGATTTAAGAAATCCTTTAGAGATAATTGATTTAACAGATGTATTTAAAAATACTAGTTTTAAACCGTTTTTGGGTTCAATTGTTAGAGGAATTAAAGTAGATGATATAGCAAGTAAATCTAATTCTTGGTTTAATGAAGTAGTTGATTATGCGAAAAAAATAGGTATGCCGGGAATTGGTTATATAAGTGTACTTGATGATATGACATTTAAAGGCCCAATTGATAAGTTTTTATCTGATGAAGAGAGAAAAGAATTAATCGAAAAAGCTAATTTAAAAAAAGGTTCAGTACTTTTCTTTATTGCTGATAAAAAAGAACTTACAGCTAGTACGCAAGCAGGACTTATTAGAACAGCTTTAGCAGAAAGATTAGATTTAATCGATAAAGATAGATTTGAATTTTGTTTTATTGTCGATTTTCCAATGTATGAATATAGTGCGGAAGAAGGTAAGTATATCTTTACCCATAATCCGTTTAGTATGCCACAAGGTGGGATGGATGCTTTAGAAAATCAAAAAACAGAAGATATTTTAGCTTATCAATATGATATTGTATGTAATGGTGTTGAATTATCTTCAGGTGCTGTTCGTAATCACGATGTTAAGATTATGGAAAAAGCCTTTGAAATTGCTGGGTATTCTAAAGAAGAGTTAGAAAATAGATTTAAATCGCTTTATACAGCTTTTCATTATGGTGCACCGCCACATGCAGGAATTGCGCCGGGTATTGATAGAATGATAATGCTTTTAAAAGATGAGCCTAATATTCGTGAGGTTATTGCTTTTCCACTTAATAGCAATGCTCAAGATATGATGATGGGAGCACCTAGCGAAGTAACTGAAAAACAATTAAGAGAAATTCATATTAAAATTAGATAAGAAATGCTTTTTAGTATTTCTTTTTTGTTTGCCGCTTTATAAAAAGTATATGCTGGTAAGGAATAGTACTAAAAATGTTTTGAGAGAAAATTAAAATTGATTAAAAAGGTAAAATAAAAAATGGTGAGAGTATTATAGCTAGTTATAAAGGTATTCTTAAGTTAGGTGGATGTTTTAATTTGATAAATAAAGTTTTGTTTTTGGGACATAATAAGATTGAAAGGAGAAATAAATTTATGACATCTAAAAAGAAAAAGTGTAAAAAGAAAAATGATGAAATTGAAGTGCTTTTAGAAGAGACGGTGCGAAAAGAAGCAGCTTCGCCAAAAGATTTAAAAAATAATAAGAAAAGTATGTAAAAAGCTAGAAAAAAGCTTTTTTCTTTTATCTAATAGGAAAGTCATACTTTTTTTAATAAAGTTTGCAAAAAGTTATTTACAAATATAACTGTTCGTGATATATTTATTGAAACATGATAGATGGTGATGATATGCAAATATTAAAAGGCTACGTGTTTAGACTTTACCCTAATAAAAAGCAAGAAGAGTTAATTAATAAAACAATTGGGTGCTCAAGATTTATATATAACTATTTTTTAGATGATAAAATAAAAGAATATAAAGAAACTGGTAAAAGTAAATCTGCCTATGATCAAATGAAATTAATTCCATCACTTTCTAAAGAGAAAGAATGGTTAAAAGAAGTAGACAGCTGCGCCCTTAGAACGAGTCTATTTAATTTAGAAGATGCTTTTAAAAGATTCTATAATGGTAGTGGGTTTCCTAAGTTTAAAGCTAAAGGTGTTCATGAAAGTTATAAAACAAATAATATTAAAAATAGTTATAAAGGACGAGAATATAACTCTATTAAACTAGATTTAAAAAATAAAACAATAACCCTACCAAAATTAAAAGAAGTAAAAATAAGAGGTTATAGAAATAAAGAAGTAATAATAGGCAATATAAAAAGTGCCGTTATCAAAAAAGAAGCTGGAAGATATTATGTCAGTGTATTAATAGAAGAGGAATTAATAAAACCATCATTTGTACCTAAAAGTATAATAGGAATCGATTTAGGAATCAAAGATTTAATAGTAACAAGTCATAATGAGAAAATAGAAAATAGGGTTAAAA